>NZ_CATKPW010000054.1:0-203 GCF_949767675.1 Pseudomonas sp. IT-P395 | reverse complement strand
GCCAACACCCTCAATGGCGGCGCAGGTGCCGACACCATGATCGGCGGTGATGGCGTCGATACCTACTACGTCGACAACGTCGGCGATGTAGTGATCGAAACCGATGCCTCGCTGACCGCACTCGACCGCGTGTTCGCGTCCATCGACTACACCCTCGGCGCCAACGTCGAAAACCTGATCCTGACCGGCACGGCCAACCTCAA
>NZ_CATKPW010000053.1:0-209 GCF_949767675.1 Pseudomonas sp. IT-P395 | reverse complement strand
ATCTCAATGGTGGGCAGATAAGTTGCCAGCTGAAGCGTGCGTTTCGCGCTATCGGATATAAACCCTTCGCAGGCCGCCACAGCGTCCAGCTCATGATTGCCCTCGTCTTGACCGGGCTCCAGCGTTACCGACCACGTCCGGTTGTCCCGCACCTCGGCGCTGGCCTGGTCGCTACCCAGCGTCACGGTCACCGTGTCGCCGGGCGTCGC
>NZ_CATKPW010000052.1:0-217 GCF_949767675.1 Pseudomonas sp. IT-P395 | reverse complement strand
GGAGGTCACGCAAACAATCCTCGATCTCCCTTCAAAACCGGCATCGAAAACCTTCACTGTCCACAGAGTCATGTTGCAACCGCTCATTGTCGCGCCGGGATTCGGCTCGGAAGTGGGGGATGACGTCACCATTGAAGGTAATAACGGCATGCAGGGCGCGGTGATGCAATTGCATGACAGCTTGATGGGAGGAACGCTGGGTGATCCGCACGAATTG
>NZ_CATKPW010000051.1:0-224 GCF_949767675.1 Pseudomonas sp. IT-P395 | reverse complement strand
GCTGCACCTCCTCTCGATGAATGCGGCTACGCCGCACGGCGCTGCGCGCCTACCCCCGGATGGACACCTACGCTCGGCCTGCCGATGGGGCAAAAGATCAAAAGCCAAAGCCAAAGCCAAAGCAAGATCAAAAGCCAGATCAAGAGCCCCTCACCCTAGCCCTCTCCCGGAGGGAGAGGGGACTGACCGAGTGGTTTGGTAGAGGTACGCCGACGTGCGATACC
>NZ_CATKPW010000050.1:0-236 GCF_949767675.1 Pseudomonas sp. IT-P395 | reverse complement strand
AGCGGCACGTTCACCATCACTGCGCTGGACGGCGTGACCACGCTGACTATCGGCGGCATCGCTGTCGTCACCAATGGCGTGGCCGCAGGGTTCCCGCAATCGGTCACCACGCCGTTGGGCAGCACGCTGACCATCACCGGTTTCAACGCCACCACCGGCGTGGTCAGCTACAGCTACACCCTGGTCGACAACGAAGCGCATCCAAACGCCAACGGTGCGAACAATCTGCCTGAGCA
>NZ_CATKPW010000049.1:0-272 GCF_949767675.1 Pseudomonas sp. IT-P395 | reverse complement strand
TGGGTGCGTTTGACGAAGTCAGCGGCTTCTTCCGGGTCGGTCAGCATTTGGCTGTGATCCAGAACGCCTTCGGCGCCGATGCCGTCTTCTTCACCGGCCATGCCGGTTTCCAGCGAACCCAGGCAGCCCAGCTCGCCTTCTACCGAAACGCCGCAGGCGTGCGCCATGGCCACGGTTTGTTGGGTAACGCGGACGTTGTAGTCGTAGTCGGTCGGGGTCTTGCCGTCTTCGCCCAGCGAGCCGTCCATCATCACCGAGCTGAAGCCCAGTTG
>NZ_CATKPW010000048.1:0-290 GCF_949767675.1 Pseudomonas sp. IT-P395 | reverse complement strand
CGGTAAGACAAGGTGATCTGCGATTTGGCCAACTGGCGCAGCACGGCGTTGGGGGCCTTGATTTCCATAATGCTCGGCACACTGTTCAACTCCACGCCTGCTGACGGTTCCCAATCAATCGGCGGTCCTTCGACGGGGGTGCCCTTGATCCTGATGAATACCTCGTCTCCGACTTTGAACGTGCTCGTATCCGTGGCAATAACTTGCACGGTGCCATCGGCGTCGCCCAGCTCGTCGACATCCAGCACGTTGTTCACCGTTCCCTTGAGCAACGGCGCCACCAGCCGGCT
>NZ_CATKPW010000047.1:0-294 GCF_949767675.1 Pseudomonas sp. IT-P395 | reverse complement strand
CATAGTGCTGACCGCCGTCCAGTTCAATCGCCAATTTCAGCTCGGCACAGTAAAAATCCAGCACGTAAGGCGGGCACGGAAACTGCCGACGAAATTTCAGATTGGCGATTTGGCGAGAGCGGATTTTTTGCCAGAGCAGGTGTTCGCAGTCGGTTTGATTAACACGTAGATGGCGGGCGAACTGGGCGAGGGTGGGGCGAGTTTGCATGCTTCACGATCCTTGTGAAGTTGGTTTGATATTTCACTGTAGCCGAGAACCCTCACCCCAGCCCTCTCCCGGAGGGAGAGGGGGCC
>NZ_CATKPW010000046.1:0-301 GCF_949767675.1 Pseudomonas sp. IT-P395 | reverse complement strand
GTTCGCCGTTACCGTGGTCGACGATAACGGCACCACCGCCAATGGCACGCTAGACGTGAACATCGTCGACGATTTGCCAAAAGCCGTGGATGACAGCAACACCGGCACCGCATCGGAAACCTTGCTGACCCTGACCGGCAACGTTCTGACCAACGACGTGCAAGGCGCCGATCGCGTACCGACTGGGCCGGTAACCCCTGGCACGTTCACCGGCACTTACGGCACCTTGGTGCTCAATGCCAACGGCACTTACACCTACACACTGAACACCAACGACGCCGACTTCAAAAACCTGCACGGT
>NZ_CATKPW010000045.1:0-312 GCF_949767675.1 Pseudomonas sp. IT-P395 | reverse complement strand
CTTCAGCCGGCCATGCTCGGTACCACGCCCGGCCGCAAACCGTACCTGCCTGAGCTGCCAACGCGCCCCATTACCCACAATGACATCGTCGCGGCCAAACCACTGTTGTACAACATCGACGGCAAACACCTGGCCCCGGTCGACGGTGGCACCGCGGAGTTCTACTACCAACTACTGATTCCGAGCGCAGTGCTCACCACGCTGGACGCGTTCGAGGCCTCCCGCGCCATTCGCGAGTCGATCCACAGCGACATCCTGCGCGTCGGCGAACCACGCCAGGAACTGCCGCAACCCAAGGTGGCCGGCGTGGTA
>NZ_CATKPW010000044.1:0-365354 GCF_949767675.1 Pseudomonas sp. IT-P395 | reverse complement strand
GGAGAGGGGACCGATACGCGGATGCTTCAGTCTTACACTGACCTGAAAGTGTCGTATTGAATCCATAATCGACTCGATTTTTCAGGTCGCCGTATAGCGTAAGACGATAAGGTCAGTCCCCTCTCCCTACGGGCGGTCCGACGTTTCGGGAGGGCTAGGGTGAGGGGCTTTTGATTTAGTCATGGTCTTCAAGATACTGAAGAGCCATCCGCTCCGTGGCGACCTTAACCGGCGGCAGCAAATGCGGCGCCACCAGCATCATGATCTGATAAACCACCAGCCTCACTTCCCCCTCACGATCCAGAATCCGCTGATAATCCAGCGAGAACAGCAACGTCATGGTGATCTGCTCCACCAGTTGCCCCAACGCCTGCGTATCACTGACCAGTTGCCCCGCCGCCTTCAATCGCGCCAACAACGACGCCAGCGTGCGCTTCAACGCATTGAGCAGATGACGAATGCCCTTGGCCAGCTTCGGCAAGCGTCCGGCCAAGTTCGACAGGTCCTGAAACAAAAACCGATATTGCGCCAGCCGCTCGACAATCAAATGCAAAAACAGCCAGTAATCCTCCGGCGCCAGCTCCACATCCGCCGGTGGATCGAGCAGTGGCGCCAGTTCATTCTGGAAGCGTTCGAACAACCCGAGAATCAGCGGTTCCTTGCCGTGGAAGTGGTAGTAGAGGTTGCCCGGGCTGATCCCCATTTCATTGGCCACCTCCATGGTGGAGACATTCGGCTCGCCCTTTTCGTTGAACAGTTGCAAAGCACATTCGAGAATCCGGTCGCGGGTTTTCATCCAGTCTTCTTAGAAAAGTTCGGTTAAGCGTCAGCGCACACGCACGTAAGTACCGGGCGCTGCCTCCATCGGTGGATAGTTCGGGTTGCCAAGGGTGAACGAGGTTTCGTGCTGCGCCCCGGAGCGCTGTTGAATCCATTCCAGCCACTGCGGCCACCAACTGCCGTCGACGTGCTTGCCGTCGTAGTACCAGGCGCGCGGGTCGCTGCTCATCTTGGCGTTCTCGACATAGGCGGCTTTCGGGTTGCTCGGCGGGTTGAGGATGCTCTGCACATGACCGCTGTTGGACAGCACGAAACGTCGCTCGCCGCCGAGCAACAGGGTCGAGCGATACACCGCGTCCCACGGGGTGATGTGGTCGTTCATGCCAGCTACGCTGAAGCTGTCGACGGTGACTTTCTGCAAATCGATCGGTGTGCCGCACACCTCGAGACCGCCCGGATGGGTCAACGGGTTGTGCTTGAAGAAGTCCAGCAGGTCACCGTGAAATGCGGCGGGCAAGCGCGTGTTGTCGTTGTTCCAGTAGAGGATGTCGAAGGCCGGCGGTTCTTTGCCCAACAGGTAGTTGTTGACGAAGTAGCTCCAGATCAAATCGTTGGGGCGCATCCAGGCGAAGACCTTGGCCATGTCGCGACCGTCGAGTACGCCTTTCTGGTAGGAGCGGCGCTTGGCGGCTTCGAGGGTTTGTTCATCGGCAAACAGCGTGGCTGAGGTTTCGATTTCACTGTCGAGCAAACTGACCAGATAGGTCGCGCTGGAGACCCGTCGCAGTTGCCGCTTGGCCTGCAAATGGCCTTGCAGGGCGGCGATGGTCAGCCCGCCGGCGCAGGCGCCCATCAGGTTGACCTCGCGGGCGCCGGTGATCGCCCGACAGATGTTCATCGCTTCTTCCACCGCTTCGACGTAGGTCGACAGGCCCCATTCGCGATGACGTACATCCGGATTGCGCCAACTGATCATGAACGTTTGCAGGCCATTCTTCAGTGCGTACTGGACGAAGCTGTTGTGTGGGCTCAGGTCGAAAATGTAGTACTTGTTGATTTGCGGCGGCACCACCAGCAGCGGCTTGGCGTACTGCTTTTCGCTCATCGGTTTGTACTGGATCAGCTCCAGCATTTCGTTGCGAAACACCACCGAGCCGGTGGTGGTGGCGACGGTCTTGCCGACCTCAAAGGCTTGTTTGGTCACCTGACGTGGCAGGCCGTCGTTGTGCAGTAAGTCATCGAACAGGTGACTGAGGCCGCGCACCAGACTGTGCCCGCCGGAGTTGAACAGCTCCTTGACCGCCAGCGGATTGAGCAAGGTGTTCGACGGCGCCACGGCGTCGTTGAGCAGGGTGAAGGCGAAGTGTGCACGAGCGCGATCGTCCGGGCTCATGTTACTTTCATCGATCCAGCTTTTGACCTGTTTTTGCCAGGCCAGATAGGCCTGCAGGCTGCGCCGGTAAAACGGGTTGAGGCTCCACGCCGGATCGGCGAAGCGGCTGTCGTTCGGATTGGTCGGGTGCAGGGTTTCGCCGAGCAGCACGCGGCCCAATTGACCGCCGAGTTTCAACGCGTGCTTCGCACTGTGAATCGGATTGCGCAGGCCATGGGCGGCGACGCTGCGCAAGGTCGAGATCAGGTCCCGGCCACGCAGGCCGGTGATCGCACTTTGTGCGTTGATGAACACGGCGGGGCTGGGCACTCCGCCCGTCGCTGGTTTGTCGCGCATGACTCAACACTCCTTCGTCTTCAGGCCAAAAACAAACTCACCGAACCAGAACACCATAGACGCTGTTGCGGGTTGCTGCCTGCGCGGCGTCCTGCCGCGCACTCTTTGCCAAAGGCCTGCATAAAGCCTGCCGCCGGGGTTAACCGCCCAGCGGTGTCGGATGCGGGTGCATCACCGCGCGCTGACGTTCCTCCTGGAGGAATTTCATGATGATCGGCGCCACCGCTTCAGCACGGGTAATCAGGAACAGATGACCGTCGTCGATGATGTGCAGTTGGGCGTTGGGAATGCGCCAGGCGAGCATGCGCATGTTGATCAGCGGGATCAGCGGATCGTCATCGCCGGCCAGCACCAGCGTCGGCTGGTGGATCTTGTGCAGCCAGTGAATGCTGGTCCAGCCGAGGCCTGCGAACAGTTGCCAGTAATAACCGAGCTTGCCCGCCGAACGCACTTTCGCGGCGTGGCTGGCCGCCAGCGTCGGGTCTCGACGGAACGAGCCGCCGTAGATCAGCGGGGCGATGCGGATCACATGGGAAGGCTGAATGTAGCGCCGCGGACTGGCCATCATCCACAGCACTTTCGGTTTGCCCGGCACCATCACCGCACCGGCCGCGGTCGCCGCCAGCACCAGTTTCTTGCAACGCTCGGGGTAGTCGTAAGCGAACTGCTGCGCGAGCGCACCGCCCCACGACACGCCGATGACGTTGACCTGACCGTAGTCGAGGTAATCGAGCATCCGCGCCGTCAGCTTGGCCAGCCCGGGAAAGCGATACGGTCGGTTCGGCGTCGAGGAACCGCCGACACCGGGCACGTCGAAGGCGATCACTTCCAGATCCGGGTCCAGCGCCGCGACAAACGGAAAAACCAGCTCCAGGTTGGCGCCGATGCCGTTGAAAATCAGCAAGGGCGTCAAGTGAGGCTTGCCGGGGCGTACCGCCGTGCGGAGGGTCTGGCCATCCAGATCGACGGTACGGAATATGAACGGTTGCGGCATGCGTCAGGCCCTGTGGATTTAAATTCACCACACCCCGTGTAGGAGCTGCCGAAGGCTGCTCCTACACGGGGTGTGGTGGTGTCAGTTACCGCTCGTGAACGTAAGTGCCCGGCGATGCTTCACCCGCCGGATACGCCTTGTTGCCCAGTTTCAGCGGGGCCTTTTTCAGGTTGCCCGAGCGCTCGGCCTGCCACGCCTGCCAGTACAGCCACCAGGAATCGGTGTGCTTGGTCGAGTTTTCTTGCCACTCATCGGCATTGGCCGCCATTTCTTCGCCAGTCATGTAACGCGATTTCGGGTTGCCTGGCGGGTTCAGAATGCTCTGGATATGCCCGCTGCTCGACAACACGAACTCGACCTTGCCACCAAACAACTGCGCCGACTTGTAGCAGGACTTCCACGGTGTGATGTGGTCGTTGGTGCCGGCCAGCGAGAAGATGTCAGCGGTGACCTGCTTGAGGTCAATCGGCGTGCCGCACACTTCCAGTGCATTCGGGCGAATCAGTGGATTGTTTTTGAACATCTCGATCAGGTCGCCATGGAATGCGGCGGGCAACCGTGTGGTGTCGTTGTTCCAGAACAGGATGTCGAACACCGGCGGCTCGTTGCCGAGCAGGTAGTTGTTGACCCAGTAGTTCCAGATCAGGTCGTTGGGACGCATCCACGCGAAGACCTTGGCCATGTCTTTGCCTTCGAGCACGCCGGCCTGGTACGAGTGGCGCTTGGCGGTCTCCAGGGTCTGCTCGTCGACGAACAGGGCGACGTCGCTGTCCAGCGTCGTGTCGAGCACGCTGACCAGCAGCGTGAGGGCATTGACCTTCTTCTCGCCGATCGCCGCGTAGTGGCCGAGCAGGGCGGTGCAGGTGATGCCGCCGGAGCAGGCGCCGAGCATGTTTACGTCTTTGCTGCCGGTGATCGCGGTGACCACGTCGACCGCTTCTTTCAGCGCATCGATATACGTCGAGAGGCCCCACTCGCGCTGCGCCTTGGTCGGGTTGCGCCAGCTGACGATAAACGTCTGCACGTTATTGCGCAGGCAGAAGCGCGCCAGACTCTTGTCCGGGCTCAAATCGAATACGTAGAACTTGTTGATCTGTGGCGGCACCACCAGCAGTGGACGCTCGTGGACCTGCTCGGTGATCGGCTTGTACTGGATCAGCTCCAGCACGTCGTTGCGAAACACCACCGCGCCTTCGGTGACGCCGAGGCTCTTGCCGACCTCGAACGCGCCCATGTTGACCTGGCTCGGCATGCCGCCGTTGTGGACCAGATCCTTGGCCAGATGCGAGAGGCCATCGAGCAGACTCTTGCCACCGGTTTCGAAGAAGCGTTTGACGGCGGCTGGGTTGGCCGCGGTGTTGGTCGGGGCCATGGCTTCGGTCATCAGGTTGATGACGAAGTGGCCGCGGGCGATGTCTTTGGGTGACAGGCTGCTGTCATCGATCCAGGCATGGAGTTCCTTGCGCCACGCCAGGTAAGTTTGCAGATAACGTTTGTAGAGCGGGTTCTGGCTCCACGCAGGATCGGCGAAGCGACGGTCATCGCCAGCCGGTTGCAGTTCGGATTTACCAAACAGCACGTTCTTCAGTTCGAGGCCGAAATGGGTAACGTGCCTGACGCTATGGATCGGTTGTCTGATGGCCTGTTTCAGCACCATACGAGCAGAGGCCAGCAGATCCTTTCCGCGTAGCCCAACGACGGGATTAAGCCCCAGGGTGTTTTCCGAGGCTTGGTACTTCAGGTCATCGTTATTCTTGTTACTCATCTACGACGCTCCATTGTCCTGAGACGAGTACCCGGTTTTCTGCTGTGCAGTTCCACAGCCAATGCCAGGTACTACTGCTCGGGTGACCGTTAATTCTGCATAGCTGCTTTACAGTCGTAGAGCACTGCAGGGAACTTGCCAGCTCCATTGGTTACCCGAGTTTAATTTTTTTCGCAAGCGGGCCGATCCTCGGCCACACAGCAGAGCATTCAAACAGATGAATTTAGAAAATGCCCTCTAATGAGCGCAAGGCACGAGCTAGAGCATCAGCTTGACGACTGACTCGTTCGGATCGCGGGTCTTGCCCGCCGCTTTGAGCTCGGCCAGATAATCGGCCCAGAGTGCGTCATAACGTCGCCCCAGCTCGTAGAGATAATCCCAGGTGAACAGGCCGCTGTCGTGACCGTCGTCGAAGGTCAGTTTCAGTGCGTAGTGACCGGCCGGTTCCAGTTTGCTCAGGCCGACGTTGAGCTTGCCGAATTGCAGGATCGGTTTGCCGTGGCCCTGGACCTCGGCGGAGGGGGAATGCACGCGCAGGAATTCGGCGGGCAGGGTGTATTCCTCGCCGGACGCGTAGGTGAGCGTCAGGGTTTTCGAGGCTTTGTGCAGTTTGATGTCGGTAGGGATAGTAGTCATTGCAGGTCATCCGACTAGAGGAACACCCTGTAGGAGCTGCCGCAGGCTGCGATCTTTTGATCTTGTCTTTTAAAAATCAAAGATCAAAAGATCGCAGCCTGCGGCAGCTCCTACAGGGACGGTGACCTACAGGATATAACGGGACAGGTCTTCGTTCTGCGCCAATTCGCCGAGGTGGCTGTTGACGTATTCGGCGTCGATCAGAATCGGCTTCTCATCGTGCGTGCTGGCCAGATCGCCGGCGCTGAACGACACCTCTTCAAGCAGACGCTCAAGCAGTGTGTGCAGACGACGGGCACCGATGTTCTCGGTCTTCTCGTTGACCTGCCAGGCGATCTCCGCCAGACGCTTGATGCCTTCGGGCTCGAACTGAATGTTCAGGCCTTCGGTTTTCAGCAGTGCGCAATATTGCTCGGTGAGCGAGGCATGCGGTTCGCTGAGGATACGTTCGAAGTCCGACGGGCTCAGGGCCTTGAGTTCGACGCGGATCGGCAGACGACCTTGCAGCTCAGGCACCAGATCGCTCGGCTTGCTCAAGTGGAAAGCACCAGAGGCGATGAACAGGATGTGGTCGGTTTTGACCATGCCCAGTTTGGTGTTGACGGTGCAGCCTTCGATCAGCGGCAGCAGGTCGCGCTGCACGCCTTCACGGGACACATCGGCGCCGCCAACGTTGCCACGCTTGGCGACTTTGTCGATCTCGTCGATGAACACGATGCCGTGCTGTTCAACCGCTTCCAGCGCTTTGGCTTTCAGCTCTTCTTCATTGACCAGACGCCCGGCTTCTTCGTCGCGCACCAGCTTCAGCGCTTCTTTGACCTTGAGCTTGCGCGCTTTCTTTTTGCCCTTGCCCATGTTGGCAAACAAGGACTGCAACTGGTTGGTCATCTCTTCCATGCCTGGCGGCGTGGCGATCTCGATGCCGGCCACTTCGGCGACTTCAATTTCGATTTCCTTGTCATCCAACTGACCTTCGCGCAGACGCTTGCGGAACAGCTGACGGGTGTTGGAATCGCTGCTTGGGGTTTCTTCATTGCTGAAGCCCATGCGTGCCGGCGGCAGCAGTGCGTCGAGGATACGATCCTCGGCAGCGTCTTCGGCGCGATGGCGCACGCGGGTCATTTCCTGCTCGCGGAGCATCTTGATCGCGGCGTCGGCCAGATCACGGATGATCGATTCGACGTCACGGCCAACGTAGCCGACTTCGGTGAACTTGGTCGCTTCGACCTTGATGAACGGCGCGTTGGCCAGTTTCGCCAGACGACGGGCGATTTCGGTTTTACCGACACCGGTCGGGCCGATCATCAGGATGTTCTTCGGGGTCACTTCAACACGCAGCTCTTCAGGCAGCTGCATGCGGCGCCAGCGGTTGCGCAGGGCAATCGCGACGGCGCGCTTGGCATCGTCCTGGCCGATGATGTGGCGGTTGAGTTCGTGGACGATTTCGCGGGGAGTCATGGACATAATAATTGACGGTCCTCAAGCAGAAACAAGCCGTGGCACAGGGCCGCGTCAGGCTTATTCAGCGAGATCCTGCTCCTCAATGGTCTGAGTGTGGTTGGTGAATACACAGATGTCGCCGGCGATGCCGAGGGCGGTTTCGACGATTTCACGGGCCGACAGGTCGGTCTTTTTCAGCAGCGCGCTGGCGGCGGCTTGCGCGTAGGCGCCGCCGGAACCCATGGCGATCAGGCCATCTTCGGGTTCAACCACGTCACCGTTGCCGGTGATGATCAGCGAAGCGTCTTTGTTGGCAACCGCGAGCATGGCTTCGAGGCGGCTCAGGGAGCGGTCGGTGCGCCATTCTTTGGCGAGTTCGACAGCGGCGCGTACCAGGTGGCCCTGATGTTTCTCGAGCTGGCCTTCGAAACGTTCGAAGAGGGTAAAGGCGTCAGCGGTGGCACCGGCAAAACCGGCGATGACCTGGCCGTGGTACAGGCGACGGACTTTTTTCGCGTTGCCTTTCATCACGGTATTGCCGAGAGAAACCTGGCCGTCGCCGCCCATGACGACTTTGCCGTGACGGCGGACTGAAACGATGGTGGTCAAGGGAAGAGTCTCCACACAGCGGGGCGAAAGTGCCTTATGCCCATTCATATGGGGGTGCTGGAGAGGATTTCAACCGTAGCGCAGGAGAGGGGACGAGCGGTGTCTTGTATTTGATCGTTCCCACGCTCTGCGTGGGAAAGCAGCCCGGGACGCTCTGCGTCCCTTCACCGCTGGGACGCGGAGCGTCCCTTGAGGCATTCCCACGCAGAGCGTGGGAATGATCGGCCGAGGGTCAGCGGCTTTGGCGTTGTTGTAACAACAGGTTGCTGAAGCCGGCGCCGGCCAGTTGTTTCTGTGCCGTGGTCAGTTGTTCGCGGTTGCTGAACGGACCAACCAAAACGCGATACCAGGTTTCATCCTTCACCGTGCCGGACTCAACCGCCACCGCCTGACCGAGCAGAATAATCTGCGCACGCACCTTGTCGGCATCGGTTTCCTTGCGGAACGAACCGGCCTGCAGGAAGAACTTGGTCACCGGCGCCGCTTTGCTCACTGGTGGCGCTGGCGGCGGGGTAATCCCGGCCAGTGCTGCCTGCGCGCGCGCGGTGTCGATCTTCGCCGCTTCCGCCGGGGTCACTGGCGTGGTCGGGATGGCCGGCACTTGTGGCGTCGGTAGAGTCTTCTCCGGCACCGCGTCCGGCGGCACGATCACTTCCGATTCCGGCAACAGGGTGTAGAAGTCGTACTTCGGCTTCACTGGCTGAGTCGGACTCGGCGGAGTCTTGTTGGCCTCGGCGATCTTCGACGCTTTCTGCTGTTGCGCCTGTTCGACCTTCTCACGCTTGACCGTGTCGCTACCCTTGCCCGGCTCGAGCTTCATCAGGAACACGATGAACGCGCCGACCGTGAGGCCGATGGCCATCCACAGCCAGCCCGGAATCGGTTGCTTCGCAGGAGCTTGGTAACGGCTGGCGCCACGCTTGGGTGCAGGTTTTTTCTTGGCAGCCAACTTACATACGCTCCAGAGTTTCCAGACCCAGCAGCTCCAGGCCTTGCTTGAGGGTGCGACCGGTCAGCGCGGCCAGGCGCAGACGGCTCTGCATCTGGGCCGGGGTTTCGGCGGCGAGGATCGGGCAGTTCTCGTAGAAGCTGGAGAACAGACCGGCAACGTCGTATAGGTAAGTGCAGAGAATGTGCGGCGTGCCTTTCTCGGACACGTTGTTCAGCACTTCGCCGAACTGCGCCAGTTTCGCCGCCAGCTCTTGCTCATGTGCGGCTTCCAGCACGATCTGGCCATCGACTTCGCTGAAGTCCTTGCCCAGTTTGCGGAACACGCCGGCGACGCGGGTGTAGGCATAGAGCAGATACGGCGCGGTGTTGCCTTCGAAGTTGAGCATCAGGTCGAAGTTGAAGCTGTAGTCGCTGGTGCGGTGCTTCGACAGGTCGGCGTACTTCACCGCGCCGATGCCGACGACTTTGGCGATGTTGCGCAGTTCGTCTTCGGCAAGCGTAGGGTTCTTCTCTTTCACCAGGCTGTAGGCACGTTCCTGTGCTTCGGTCAGCAGGTCGATCAGCTTCACGGTGCCGCCGTCACGGGTCTTGAACGGACGGCCATCGGCGCCATTCATGGTGCCGAAGCCCATGTGTTCCATCTCCATCGGATGGGTGACGAAACCGGCCTTGCGCGCCACGGCGAACACTTGCTGGAAGTGCAGGGCCTGACGCTGGTCGACGAAGTACAGCGCACGATCGGCTTTCAGCTTGCCGCTGCGGTAGCGCACGGCTGCCAGGTCAGTGGTGGCATAGAGGTAGCCGCCGTCAGCCTTGACGATGATCACCGGCAGCGGGTCGCCGTCGGCGTTCTTGAACTCGTCGAGGAACACGCACTGGGCGCCGTTGCTCTCGACCAGCATGCCAGCGGCTTTCAGGTCGTTGACCACGTTGATCAGGTCGTCGTTATAGGCACTTTCGCCCATCACGTCGGCCATGGTCAGTTTGACGTTGAGCAGTTCGTAGATCTTCTGGCAGTGCGACAGCGAGATGTCCTTGAACTTGGTCCACAGGGCCAGGCACTCGGCGTCGCCGGCCTGCAACTTGACCACCAGACCACGGGCGCGGTCGGCGAATTCTGCGGATTCGTCGAAACGCTGCTTGGCCGCGCGGTAGAAGTTTTCCAGGTCAGACAGCTCGTCGCTGGTGATCGGGTTTTCCTGCAGATACGCCATCAGCATGCCGAACTGGGTGCCCCAGTCACCAACGTGGTTCTGACGGATCACTTCGTCGCCGAGGAATTCGAGGACGCGGGCCACGCCGTCGCCAATGATGGTCGAACGCAAATGGCCGACGTGCATCTCTTTGGCCAGGTTCGGTGCCGACAGGTCGACTACAGTGCGCTGCGCCGGGCCAGCCTTGCGCACGCCAACATGGGCATCAGCCAAGGCAGCGTCGAGACGCGAGGCCAGCGCCTGAGTGTTCTGGAAGAAATTGATGAAGCCCGGGCCGGCGATTTCGGCCTTGGTGACGTTCTCGTCAGCCGGCAGTGCGGCGATGATTTTTTCCGCCAGATCGCGCGGCTTCATGCCCGCAGGCTTGGCCAGCATCATGGCGATGTTGCTGGCGAAGTCGCCGTGGGTCTTGTCGCGGGCGTTCTCCACCTGGATCGCCGGCGACAGGCCTTCAGGCAACACACCTTCGTTGACGAGTTGGGTGAGGGCTTGTTGGATCAGCTGGCGAATGGTGTCTTTCATGGTCTTCTCTTTCGACCGCAAGCGCGGCGGGCGCATCGATGCGCGGGTGGAAAAACTGGGCATTATCCGTTGCGAAGACGGGCTTGCCAACCTTAGCAGGCAGCTTATGGATATGTGGTGACATTCAGATCAAAAGAACGCAGCCTGCGGCAGCTCCTACACGGCGATAGGCATTTTCCTGTAGGAGCTGCGCAGGCTGCGATCTTTTGATCTTCAATACAAATCGACGGGGTCGACATCCAGCGACCAGCGCACCGCGCGCCCGCTCGGCATCTGCTCCAGCGCCAGTAGCCAACTGGCCAGCAACCGATGCAACGGTGCCCGCGCTGTCGCCTGCAACAACAACTGCGCGCGATAACGTCCGGCGCGGCGTTCCATCGGCGCCGGCACCGGCCCGAGCAGTTCGATGCCGGTCAAATTTTGCTCAGCCAGCAAACGCTCGGCCTCGCTGCACGCCTCATCGAGAAAGCCCTCCGCCTGCCCCGGCTTGTGCGCTTCGGCACGCAACAACGCCAGATGCGCAAACGGCGGCAGGCCGGCGGCGCGACGCTCGCTCAGAGCCTGTTCGGCGAAGGCGAAATAACCCTGTTCGGTAAGTTGTACTAATAAAGGATGGTCGGCGAGGTGGGTCTGGATGATCACCTTGCCCGGCTCTTCGGCTCGCCCGGCACGGCCGGCGACTTGCACGATCAACTGCGCCATCCGTTCGCTGGCGCGGAAGTCGCCGGAGAACAGGCCGCCGTCAGCATCCAGAATCGACACCAGCGTCACCCGTGGAAAATGGTGCCCTTTGGCCAACATCTGCGTACCGACCAGAATGCACGGCTGACCCTTCTGAATGGTTGCGAACAGTTGATTCATCGCGTCCTTGCGCGACGTGCTGTCACGGTCGACGCGCAGTACCGGGTAATCGGGAAACAGAATCGCCAGACGTTCCTCGGCACGCTCGGTGCCGGCGCCGACCGGGCGCAGATCGACCTTGTTGCACTTCGGGCACTGGCGCGGGGTGCGTTCGACGTAGCCACAGTGGTGGCAGCGCAGTTCGCCGTAGCGTTGGTGCACGGTCATCCGCGCATCGCAGCGCGAACACTCGGACATCCAGCCGCAGTCGTGGCAGAGCAGCGTCGGCGCGAAACCGCGACGGTTGAGGAACACCAGTACTTGTTGGCCGTTGGCGAGCGTCTGGCCGATGGCTTGCTGCATCGGCCCGGAAATACCGCTGTCCAGTGGACGGCTTTTTACATCCAGACGGAGGAAACGCGGCTGCTTGGCGCCGCCGGCACGTTCATTCAGGCGTAGGAGGCCGTAACGGCCGGTGTAGGCGTTGTGCAGACTTTCCAGCGATGGCGTGGCGGAACCGAGCACGATCGGGATGTTTTCCTGCCGTGCGCGCACCAGCGCCAGATCGCGGGCGTGGTAACGCAAACCTTCCTGCTGTTTATAAGAGCCGTCGTGCTCTTCGTCGATGATGATCAGCCCGGGGTTTTTCATCGGCGTGAACAGCGCCGAACGCGTGCCGATAATAATGTCGGCCTCGCCATCGCGCGCTGCGAGCCAGGCTTCGAGGCGCTCGCGGTCATTGACTGCCGAGTGCAGCAGGGCGATGCGCGCATTGAAACGCTGCTCGAAGCGCGCCAGGGTCTGCGGGCCGAGGTTGATCTCCGGGATCAGCACCAGCGCCTGTTTGCCGGCTTCGAGGGTTTCACGGATCAGTTGCAAATAGACTTCGGTCTTGCCGCTGCCGGTGACCCCGGCCAGCAGAAAGGCGTGATAACTGTCGAAACCGGCGCGAATTGCTTCATAGGCGGCGCGCTGCTCGGTGTTCAGCGGCAATTCCGGTTGCGCCAGCCAATGCTCATGGCGCACGCCGGGTGCATGGCGGCGAATTTCCACTTGCACCAGGTTTTTCGCCAGCAGCAGATCAAGGCTGTCCTTGCTCAGCATCAGTTTGCTCAGCAACTGATGGGCGACGCCGTGGGGGTGCTGGGCCAGCGTCGCCAGTGCTTCACGCTGGCGCGGTGCGCGGGCGATGCGCGGATCATCAAGGCTGGCGCCGGGCACGATCGACCAGAAACGCTCCTGCCGGGCCTCGGCCAGCTCACCCTGGCGCAGCAGTACCGGCAGTGCCCAGCTCAGGGTGTCGCCGAGGCTGTGCTGATAATACTGTGATGTCCACAGGCACAGCTTGAACAGCGCCGGTGGCAGCGGCGCGGTGGCATCGAGCAGGGCCAGCGCCGGTTTGAGTTTCTCCACCGGCACTTCGCTGGTGTCGGTGACCTCGACCAGAATCCCGATCATCTCGCGCCGACCGAACGGCACCCGCAAGCGCATGCCCGGCTGCAATTGCTCGCGCAGCACGCCGGCCGGCGCCCGGTAATCGAACAGGCGGCGCAAGGGCGAAGGCAGGGCGAGGCGCAGAATGGCATCGGGCACGCGGGGGGATCTCGATCAACAGGTGATTAAAAGGACTGCGTACATAACCTGTGGGAGCGAGCCTGCTCGCGAAAGCAGTGTGTCAGGCGACGAGATGCTGGCAGATAGATCGTCTTCGCGAGCAGGCTCGCTCCCACAGCGGTAGTGCAATGGGCCGGGAGCCTAGCAGACGGTCGGTCTCGGTGACAGCTTGCGTGTTTGAAAAGGTCTGGTAGAATCCGCGGCCTAATTACGTGCGGTATTCAACAATAGTGTTGGGTGGCGGCACGCTAGCTGAGGAAGACACCATGAAAGCTGATATTCACCCGAATTACCCAGTCATCGCTGTTACCTGCAGCTGTGGCAACAAGTTCGAAACCCGTTCGACTTTCGGCAAAGCTCTGCCAATCGACGTGTGCAACGAATGCCACCCGTTCTACACCGGTAAGCAGAAGACTCTGGACACCGGTGGTCGCGTTCAGAAGTTCGCAGACCGTTTCGGTGCTTTCGGCAAGAAACCTGCTGCTGCAGAGTAAGGTTGAAGGGCCCGGTGGGCTTTTCCTCGTTGCTGAAAAAGGCGTCCCTCGCGGGCGCCTTTTTTGTGTCCGCGATTTGGCTGTCCGGCGCGCAAGCCTATTGCCCGGCGCCGACTGGATTGACCAGCGTTACGGTGCAGCGCGTGGTCGATGGCGACACCTTGCGTTTGAGCGACGGCCGCAGCGTGCGGATGATCGGCCTCAACACGCCTGAGCTGGGCAAGCAGGGCCGCAGCGATGAACCTTTCGCGGTGGCGGCACGCAAGCGCCTGCAAGCGCTGGTCGATGCCAGCGGCGGACGTGTCGGCTTGCTCCCCGGCACGCAAGCCAAAGACCACTATGGGCGTACGCTCGCGCATATTTACAGTGCCAGCGGCGCCAATCTCGAAGCGCAAATGCTCGCCGATGGCCTCGGTTATCAGGTCGCCGTTGCGCCGAATGTCGATCTTGTTGCCTGTCAGCAAGCCGCCGAACGCAGTGCGCGAAAGGCCGGGCTGGGCCTCTGGCGGCAGTCACCTGTACTGAAAGCGGCGCAGATTCAACGCTCGGGTTTCGCCGTGATCAGTGGGCGTGTGAGCAAGGTTCAGCGCAATCGCGGTGGAATTTGGATCGAGTTGCAGGACGCGCTTGTGTTGCGCGTTGCACCCAATCTGGTCGGACAATTCGACAATGCCCGTTTGCTGGCACTCAAAGGCAAGCAAATTGAGGCTCGCGGCTGGATCGTCGATCGTTCGCGGCGCGCTGGGCTGCAATCCGGTCAGTCACGTTGGTTGCTTCCGCTGACGGATCCTTCAATGTTGCAAACGGCGCACTGAAGAAAAATTGTAGACATTTTTTCTGTCGATTGTGAACAGTCAAGCCCTTGTGCGCCGTGGCTCTTGGCCCAAAGTCGTAGGGCAGGGCGCTTGACAGGGGTGACCGCTCAGTCTTGTGGGGACTTTGCGAGGCGCGTATCCTCGCTGACCAGTCTGTCCAACAGTAAAAAGCGGAATGCCAAAATGTCTGATCTGAAAACTGCCGCTCTCGAATATCATGCCAATCCTCGTCCAGGGAAGCTGAGTGTCGAGCTCACCAAGGCCACTGCTACCGCTCGCGACTTGTCGCTGGCCTACAGCCCCGGCGTAGCTGAACCAGTGCGTGAGATCGCTCGCGATCCTGAACTGGCCTACAAATACACCGGCAAGGGCAACCTGGTTGCAGTCATTTCCGATGGCACCGCGATTCTCGGCCTGGGCAACCTCGGCCCATTGGCTTCCAAGCCAGTGATGGAAGGTAAAGGCGTACTGTTCAAGCGCTTCGCCGGCATCGACGTTTTCGACATCGAAGTCGACTCCGAAAGCCCGCAAGCCTTCATCGACACCGTAAAACGCATCTCCATCACCTTCGGTGGCATCAACCTGGAAGACATCAAGGCGCCAGAGTGCTTTGAGATCGAACGTGCTCTGATCGAGCAGTGCGACATTCCGGTATTCCACGATGACCAGCACGGCACCGCGATCGTGACCGCTGCGGGCATGATCAACGCTCTGGAAATCGCTGGCAAAACCCTGCCGGACGCGAAAATCGTCTGCCTGGGCGCCGGTGCTGCCGCCATCTCCTGCATGAAACTGCTGGTGAGCATGGGCGCACGCATCGAAAACATCTTCATGGTTGACCGTACCGGCGTGATCCACTCCGGCCGTGACGACCTGAACCAGTACAAAGCCGTGTTCGCTCACGCCACCGACAAGCGCACTCTGGCTGACGCACTGGCAGGCGCTGACGTGTTCGTCGGTCTGTCCGGCCCGAACCTGCTGAGCGCTGAAGGCCTGCTGTCGATGGCGGCCAATCCGATCGTGTTCGCCTGCTCGAACCCGGATCCGGAAATCTCCCCGGAGCTGGCGCACGCCACCCGTAGCGACGTGATCATGGCCACCGGCCGTTCGGACTACCCGAACCAGGTCAACAACGTACTGGGCTTCCCGTTCATCTTCCGTGGTGCCCTGGACGTTCGCGCCAAGCGCATCAACGAAGAAATGAAAGTGGCTGCGGCCAACGCCCTGCGTGAGCTGGCCAAGCTGCCGGTTCCACAGGACGTGTGCGATGCCTACGGCGGTGCTCCGCTGGAATTCGGCCGTGAGTACATCATTCCGAAGCCAATGGACAAGCGCCTGATCACCCTGATCTCCGACGCTGTGGCCAAAGCTGCGATCGAGACCGGTGTGGCGACCCTGCCGTATCCGAAGAACTACCCGCTGAAAAGCGTGGATGACGTGTTCAACGGTTAATTCGTTGTAGCACTTCAAACAGAAGCCCCGGCTCGTGAGAGTCGGGGTTTTTTATTGCCTGAAGATCAAGAGCCCCCTCTCCCTGAGGGAGAGGGGACTGACCGTGGAAGATTCGCGAGATACACCGACCTGAAAGTGCATTAGCGCCTATGGATTCAGCACAGCACGTTCAGGTCGGCATCACTCACCAGCATCCCCCAATCAGTCCCCTCTCCCTCCGGGAGAGGGCTAGGGTGAGGGGCTCTTGATCCTCAGGCAATAAAAAGCCCCGCACTTCAACCGAAGGCGGGGCTTTTCATTAGCAGCAGATCAGAACAAGTCGATCGGCGCCTGCTCATCTGCTGGCAGCGGGCTGCCCGGTACGGCGCCATTGCCCAGTTCATTCACCGACGGTGGCGTGTCTTCAGACTTGAACAGCTCGAAGTACGCGCCGGGTGTGCTCGGCGTCGCCGCACGGCCACTGACCGGGTCCACACGCAAGCTCAGCAAACCTTCCGGCTCAGGCTGCACATGCGGCGGTTTGTCCTTGAGCGCAGCCGACATGTAGTTCATCCAGATCGGCAGCGCCACAGTACCGCCGAACTCACGGCGTCCGAGGCTTTCCGGCTGATCGAAGCCGGTCCACACCGTGGTCACGTAGTCGGCGTTATACCCGGAGAACCACGCGTCTTTCGATTCGTTGGTGGTACCGGTTTTCCCGGCGATATCGCTGCGGCCCATGGCCAGTGCGCGACGGCCGGTGCCAAGCTTGATCACGTCCTGCAACATGCTGTTGAGGATGTACGTGGTGCGACCATCGACAATCCGCTCAGCCACTGCCGGTGCTTGCGGCACGGCCGCGCTGCCCGGCACTTCGCCCGCAACCGGTGTGGCGTTGACCGTAAACGAATCGGTGTGCGGCGCTGCGATACCGTCCGTCGCCGAACCACCCTGAAGCACGGTCGGCGGGTTGGCGACGAACAGCGTGTCGCCGTTGCGGCTTTCAATCTTGTCGATGATGTACGGAGTGATCTTGTAGCCGCCGTTGGCGAACGTACTCCAACCGGTGGCAATCTCCATCGGCGTCAGCGTTGCAGTGCCCAGCGCCAGCGACAGGTTTGGCGGCAGATCCTGCTTGTTGAAGCCGAAACGAGTGATGTAGTCGATGGTTTTGCCCACGCCCATCGCCTGCAGCAGGCGGATCGACACGAGGTTGCGCGACTTGTACAGCGCCTCACGCAAACGGATCGGGCCGAGGAAGGTGTTGGTGTCGTTCTTCGGACGCCAGACCTTGTCCAGGTACTCGTCGACGAACACGATCGGCGCGTCGTTGACCAGCGTGGCAGCGGTATAGCCGCTGTCCAGCGCAGCGCTGTAGACGAACGGCTTGAAGCTCGAGCCCGGCTGACGCTTGGCCTGCATGGCGCGGTTGTAGTTGCTCTGCTCGAAGGCGAAACCGCCGACCAGCGAGCGAATCGCACCGTTCTGCGGGTCCAGCGACACCAGTGCACCTTGTGCCTGCGGGATCTGGCTGAATTTCAGCGAATTGTCTTTCTGGCGCTGCACGCGAACCAGATCGCCGACCTGTGCAACATCCGACGGCTGACGCGGATTAGCGCCCATGCTGTTGGTGTTGAGGAACGGTCGTGCCCATTTCATGGTGTCCCAGGCGACGTGCTCTTCGCCGGTGCGCGTCAGCACTTGCAGGCCGTTCTTGTCGACCTGGGTGACGATGGCCGGTTCGAGGCTGCTGATCGTGCGTTGTTTGGTCAGTTCGCTGGCCCAGGCCTCACGGGTCTTGCCCGGCAGGCGCGACTCGGGGCCACGGTAGCCGTGACGCTGGTCGTAGGTCATCAGGCCTTCGTGCAGCGCGGTGTTAGCCATTTCCTGCAGGTTGCTCGGCACCGTGGTGGTGACGCGGAAACCTTCGGTGTAAGCGTCGCTGCCATAGCGGCCGACCATTTCGGCGCGGGCCATCTCGGCGATGTACGGCGCGTTCACTTCCGGGGTTGGCACGTGATAGCTGGCGTTCAGCGGCTCGTTGATCGCGGCGGTGTAGTCCGCTTCGCTGATCTTGCCGAGCTTGTACATGCGCCCGAGGATCCAGTCGCGGCGTTCTTTGCTGCGTGCCGGGTTGGCCAGCGGGTTGAAGCGCGAAGGCGCTTTCGGCAGGCCGGCGATCATCGCCATCTGCGCCAGGCTGACATCACGGATCGACTTGCCGTAATACACCTGCGCCGCGGCTTCGATGCCATAGGCGCGGTTGCCCAGATAGATCTTGTTCACGTACAGCTCAAGGATTTCATCCTTGGTCAGCTGCCGCTCGATCTGCAGGGCCAGAAGGATTTCGGTGGTTTTGCGCGAAAAACTGCGTTCGCTGGTCAGGAAGAAGTTCTTCGCCACCTGCATGGTGATGGTGCTGCCGCCGGACTGAATGTGTCCGCTCTTGACCAGTTGGGTCGCGGCGCGCATCAGGCTGCTCGGATCGACGCCATAGTGGTTGGCGAAATTGTCGTCTTCAGCACTTAGTAACGCATTAATGAAATTGGGGGGAATGTCGGCGAAACGGATCGGTGTACGGCGCATTTCGCCAAATTCTGCGATCAACTTGTTGTCGCTGCTGTAGACCCGCAACGGAATCTGCAACTGAATGCTTCGCAGAGCCTCCACAGACGGCAAACCCGGACTAAGGTAAAGAAACGCGCCGCTGAGACCTAAAAGCAGTCCGCAGAAAACGGCGACGATGGACCAACCGAAAAATTTCAGCAGACGAATCAAGGCTTTTGGACATCCAGGCAAAGAATGAATTTGGCGACGGGGCTCCGGCTACACACAGAACCATCCGCGCTTGCAGTAAAAAGCGGAAAAAAACGCTGGGCATTATAAGCACTTTTCTGCTGGGGGCGTCATTTGCGCTTCTGTCAAGACGGGGTGAAGGAACGCAATGCGTATTACAGAGTCCGTAACTCACGGAAAGTCATAGGGAATTGGTAGTGCTGGGACTCTTCAATAAAAAGGCCAATACGTTACTGGGGATCGACATCAGTTCCACGTCAGTGAAGCTGCTGGAACTGAGCCGTCAGGGTGATCGCTACCGGGTCGAGGCGTATGCGGTAGAGCCGTTGCCGGTCAACGCCGTGGTCGAAAAAAACATCGCCGAACTTGAAGGCGTCGGTCAGGCCCTGAGCCGTGTGCTGGTCAAGGCGCGCACCGGGCTCAAGAGCGTGGCGGTCGCGGTGGCCGGTTCTGCGGTGATCACCAAAGTCATCGAAATGGACGCCGGGCTGTCCGACGACGAGCTGGAAAACCAGCTCAAGATCGAAGCCGACCAATATATTCCCTACCCGCTGGACGAAGTCGCCATCGATTTTGAAGTCCAGGGTGTATCGCCGCGCAATCCCGAGCGGGTCAACGTGTTGCTCGCCGCCTGTCGCAAGGAAAACGTCGAAGTCCGTGAAGCGGCGCTTGCCCTCGCTGGCCTGACGGCGCGGGTGGTCGATGTCGAGGCCTATGCGCTGGAGCGTTCATTCGGCCTGCTTGCGACGCAACTGGCGGCCTCGCAGGAGCGTCTGACCGTCGCGGTGGTCGACATCGGTGCGACCATGACCACGCTCAGCGTCCTGCACAACGGCAAGATCATCTATACCCGCGAGCAATTGTTCGGTGGCCGGCAACTGACCGAGGAAATCCAGCGCCGCTATGGCCTGACCCTCGAGCAGGCCGGGCTGGCGAAAAAGCAGGGTGGTCTGCCCGATGATTACATCAGCGAGGTCTTGCAGCCGTTTCGCGAGGCGCTGGTGCAGCAAGTGTCGCGCTCGCTGCAATTCTTCTTCGCCTCCGGCCAATACAACGCGGTCGATCACATTCTGTTGGCCGGCGGCACGGCGTCGGTGCCAGGGCTGGACCGTTTGATCGAGCAGCGCCTGAATACGCCGACGCAAGTAGCCAATCCCTTTGCCAGCATGGCCTTGAGCAGCAAGGTCAACGCTGGAGCATTGGCCAGCGATGCGCCGGCGCTGATGATCGCCTGCGGGCTCGCGCTCAGGAGTTTCGACTGATGGCGCGGATCAACCTCCTGCCGTGGCGCGAAGAGCGTCGCGAAGAACGGCGCAAACGCTTTCTGCTGGCCTTGATCGGAGTGGTGGTCGGCTCGGTCGGAGCGGTGCTGATTGCCGATCAGGTGATCAGCGCGGCCATTGAGCGGCAAGTGGCGCGCAACGACTACATCGGCAAGCAGATCGCCGTGGTCGACGAACGAATCAAGCAGATCAGCGAACTCAAGGCGCGCCGTCAGCAATTGGTCGAACGCATGCGCATCATTCAGGATTTGCAGGGCAACCGGCAGATCAGCGGGCGAATCTTCGATCAGCTGGCGCGTACGCTGCCGGACGGCGTGTATTTCACCGATGTGAAGATGGTCGGCAAAACCCTGTCGATCAGTGGTGCTGCCGAATCGAACAATCGGGTCTCAGACCTGATGCGCAATCTGGAGGCCTCCGACTGGTTCGACGCACCGAGCCTCAATGAGGTGAAGGCAACGACTGCAGGCCAGGTGGATCAGGCCAGCACCTTTGAACTGACGGTACGGCAGACCCAACCCCGCACCGTGGAGGACGAGCAATGAAGCCGTCCGAATGGCTGGAAAGTCTGCGCGACATTGATTTCAACGATCTCGACACCAGCAACATCGGCTCCTGGCCGGCCGCCGTGAAAGCCATGGCCGGAGCGCTGTTGATGGTGCTGGTGTTGGCGCTTGGCTATAACTTTTTCATCAGCGATCTGGAAAACCAGCTGGAGGCCAAGCGCGAAGAAGAAGTCGCGCTCAAGGAACAGTTCGCCAGCAAGGCGCGCCTGTCAGCCAATCTCGAGCTGTACACCCAGCAAATGAAGGAAATGGAAAATACCTTCGGCGTGCTGCTGCGGCAATTGCCCAGTGACACCGAAGTGCCGGGCCTGCTCGAAGACATCACCCGTACTGGCCTGGGCAGTGGCCTGGAGTTCGAAGAGATCAAACTGCTGCCGGAGGTCACTCAGCAGTTTTACATCGAGCTACCGATCCAGATCACCGTCACCGGCGCCTATCACGACCTGGCCACTTTCGTCAGTGGCGTGGCCGGGCTGCCGCGCATTGTCACCTTGCATGATTTCGAACTCGCTCCTGCCGATAAAGAGGGCGGGCCGAAGCTGCGCATGAGCATCCTTGCCAAGACCTATCGCTATAACGACAAGGGGCTGCAGAAATGAGCCCGATTCGTTACATCGCGTTGTCGATGACGCTGCTCGCGCTGAACGGTTGTGGTGGCAGCGATGACTTCAGCGATCTCGATGCCTACCTGAACGAAGTGCGCCTGCGCCCGGCAGGCAAGATTGAACCAACCCCGACATTCCGGTCTTACCCCACATTCACTTACAGCGCGGCCAACCTGCGCAGTCCGTTCTCGCGCCAGGTGCGGGTCGATCTGGCTGGGCAGAAACATGGCTCACGCAACGTCAAACCCGACCCCAACCGGGTCAAGCAATACCTCGAAGGTTTCAACATCGAGCAGTTCGAGATGGTCGGCACGATTGCCAATGCTTCCGGCTCCTTCGCGTTGTTGCGCGGAGCGGGCGCGGTGCACCGGCTGAAAGTCGGCGATTACCTGGGGCGCAACGACGGTCGCATCGTCGCCATCAGCGCCACCCAGGTCGATGTGGTCGAGATCGTGCCCGACGGCGAAGGCGCCTGGCTGGAGCGTCCGCGCACCATTCCTTTGAAAGAGCACTCATAGTGGAAGTCGAACAATGAACAGGATTTTCTCCACCCTCGGTTTTTCGCTATGGATAGCGCTGATGTCGCCGATGGTACTCGCGGCCAATCTGAAGACGCTGGATGTCGCGGCGTTGCCGGGTGATCGCGTCGAGCTGAAGTTGTCGTTCGACGGCCCGCCGCCGCAGCCCAAGGGCTACACCACTGAATCACCGGCGCGGATTGCGCTGGATCTGCCCGGTGTTGTCAGTCAGTTGGCCAGCAAGAACCTCGATCTGGGTAGTGGCAATGCGCGAACGGCCACGGTGGTCGAAGCGAAGGAGCGCACGCGGCTGATTGTCAGCCTGACGCAGCTGGCGCCTTACACCACGCGGGTCGAGGGCAATAACCTGTTCGTGGTCGTCGGTCAGGGCGCACCGGCAGCTGCGCCGCGTCCTGCTGTCGTTGCGCCTCGTGCTACTGCAAAAGCTACTGCGCCCACCAAGGCATTTGTACCGAAAAGCCGGGCGATTCGCGGTGTGGATTTCCAGCGTGGAACAGCAGGCGAAGGCAATGTCGTCATCGACCTTTCCGATCCGACCATGGCCCCGGATATCCAAGAGCATGACGGCAAGATCATTCTCAGTTTCGCCCGCACGCAGTTGCCGGAGAAGCTGCGGGTGCGCCTCGACGTCAAGGATTTCGCCACCCCGGTGCAGTTCGTCAATGCCGCAGTGACCGCTGATCGCACGGTTATTACCGTCGAGCCCAGCGGCACCTACGAGTACTCCACCTTCCAGACCGACAACAAACTGACCGTCAGCATCCGCCCAATGACGGTCGATGACCTGCAAAAACGCAACGCTGACCGTCAGGCGTACGTGGGCGAAAAGCTTTCGCTGAACTTCCAGGACATTGATGTGCGCTCGGTGCTGCAACTGATCGCCGACTTCACCAATCTCAATCTGGTCGCCAGCGACACGGTGCAGGGTGGCATCACCTTGCGCCTGCAAAACGTGCCGTGGGATCAGGCGCTGGATCTAGTGTTGAAAACCAAAGGCCTGGATAAACGCAAGATCGGTAACGTGCTGCTGGTCGCTCCAGCCGATGAAATCGCAGCACGCGAGCGCCAGGAACTGGAGTCGCAAAAACAGATCGCCGAACTGGCGCCGTTGCGCCGTGAGCTGCTGCAAGTGAACTACGCCAAGGCAGCAGACATCGCCAAGTTGTTCCAGTCGGTGACCAGTGCCGAAGCGAAAATCGATGAACGCGGTTCGATTACCGTCGATGAGCGGACCAACAACATCATCGCCTACCAGACCCAGGATCGCCTCGACGAACTGCGGCGAATCGTGGCACAGCTGGATATCCCGGTGCGTCAGGTAATGATCGAGGCGCGAATTGTCGAGGCCAACGTCGATTACGATAAAAGTCTGGGTGTGCGCTGGGGCGGGTCGATTCAGAACAAGGGCAACTGGAACGCCTCCGGAGTCAACGGTTCGTCGACCACCATTGGTACACCCGGCAGCACCAGCACCAACTCACCGTTCGTCGACATGGGTACCGTGGGCAATACTTCAGGGATTGGCATTGCCTTCATCACTGACAATGTCCTGCTCGATCTTGAGCTGACAGCGATGGAGAAAACCGGCAACGGTGAAATCGTCTCGCAACCGAAAGTGGTCACCTCCGACAAGGAAACCGCCAAAATCCTCAAAGGCACTGAAATTCCGTATCAGGAAGCCAGCTCCAGTGGTGCGACTTCGGTGTCGTTCAAGGAAGCCTCGCTATCGCTGGAAGTGACGCCGCAGATCACCCCCGACAACCGCATCATCATGGAGGTCAAGGTCACCAAGGACGAGCCGGATTACCTGAACAAAGTGCAGGATGTGCCGCCAATCAAGAAAAACGAGGTCAACGCCAAGGTGCTGGTCAACGACGGCGAAACCATCGTGATTGGCGGTGTTTTCTCAAATACTCAAAGCAAGGTTGTAGATAAGGTGCCATTTCTTGGCGATGTGCCGTATCTTGGCCGCCTTTTCCGGCGTGATGTGGTTTCGGAGAAAAAATCCGAGCTGCTGGTATTTCTCACACCACGTATCATGAATAACCAGGCGATTGCTGTGAGTCGTTGATTCTGTGCGAAATTTGATTCTTGTAGGACCGATGGGCGCTGGCAAAAGCACCATCGGCCGGTTGCTGGCCAAAGAGCTGCGCCTGCCGTTCAAAGATTCCGACAAGGAAATTGAACTGCGCACGGGCGCCAATATCCCGTGGATCTTCGACAAGGAAGGCGAGCCCGGCTTTCGTGACCGTGAGCAGGCGATGATTGCCGAGCTGTGCGCGTTCGACGGCGTGGTCTTGGCGACCGGCGGTGGCGCCGTCATGCGCGATGCCAATCGCAAAGCCCTGCATGAGGGTGGGCGAGTGGTGTATCTGCACGCCTCCGTCGAACAGCAAGTCGGCCGCACGGCGCGCGACCGCAATCGGCCGTTGCTGCGCACCGCCAATCCGGAGAAAACCCTGCGCGACCTGCTGGCGATCCGCGATCCGCTCTATCGGGAAATCGCCGATCTGGTGGTGGAAACCGACGAACGGCCGCCACGCATGGTGGTGCTCGACATTCTTGATCGTCTGGCGCAGCTTCCACCCCGTTAAAGCATCGTTCGAAATGCGCTATCCTCGGCGTCCTGTCACAGCCCGTCGAGGTTGTGGCGGATGGCGTGCGAGCGGCGTCATACCCGCTGTAGGCCGCAGACAACCAATAATTCAGGGCAGGACGCCTGCTTCCATCTTCACTGTGGGGACACATGCAGACACTCAAGGTCGATCTAGGCGAGCGCAGCTACCCGATTCATATTGGCGAAGGTTTGTTGGATCAGCCCGAGTTGCTGGCTCCGCACATCCATGGGCGGCAAGTGGCAATCATCTCCAACGAGACCGTTGCGCCGCTCTATCTTGAACGTCTGACCCGCAGCCTCGCGCAGTTCTCGGTGATCTCCGTGGTGCTGCCGGACGGCGAAGCCTTCAAGAACTGGGAAACCCTGCAACTGATCTTCGACGGTCTGCTGACCGCCCGTCATGATCGCCGCACCACCGTGATCGCCTTGGGCGGCGGTGTGATCGGCGACATGGCCGGTTTCGCCGCATCCTGCTATCAGCGCGGCGTCGACTTCATCCAGATTCCAACCACTTTGCTTTCTCAGGTCGATTCATCGGTGGGCGGCAAGACCGGTATCAACCATCCGCTGGGCAAGAACATGGTCGGCGCGTTCTATCAGCCGAACGTGGTGCTGATCGATACGGCGTCCCTGAAAACCCTGCCAGAGCGCGAACTGTCTGCCGGCCTGGCGGAAGTCATCAAGTACGGGCTGATCTGCGACGAGCCGTTCCTGACCTGGCTCGAAGACAACGTCGACGCCCTGCGCGCGCTGGACCAGAAAGCCCTGACTTACGCCATCGAGCGCTCCTGCGCAGCCAAGGCTGCGGTGGTCGGCGCCGATGAGAAGGAAACCGGTGTGCGCGCCACGCTCAACCTTGGCCACACCTTTGGTCACGCCATCGAGACCCACATGGGCTATGGTGTCTGGTTGCATGGGGAAGCGGTCGCAGCTGGCACGGTGATGGCGCTGGAGATGTCTGCGCGTCTGGGCTGGATCAGTGATGAGGAGCGCGATCGCGGTATCCGCCTGTTCCAGCGCGCCGGTCTGCCGGTGGTGCCACCGACTGAAATGACCGAGGCCGATTTTCTTCAACACATGGCAATCGACAAAAAAGTGATCGACGGTCGTCTGCGCCTGGTGCTGCTGCGCCGGATGGGCGAAGCGGTAGTGACCGACGATTATCCGAAAGAGGTTCTACAGGCCACGCTGGGAGCGGATTACCGCGCCCTGGCTCAGCTTAAAGGTTAATAAGATTCCGATGACTAGTTTGCATGCCGACGAGGCGTTCCTCGGCCATTTCCAGTTAAGTCACGACCCGTTCGCGCCACGCGTGCCGGGCTTCAAGTTCTTCCCGGCCCAGCGCAAACCGGTGCTGGGGCAGTTGCATCATCTGGCGCGTTACAGCCAGTTGCTACTGGTGGTCACTGGCCCGCAAGGCAGCGGCAAGACGCTGCTGCGCCAGGCGCTGGTCGCCAGCACCAACAAGCAGTCGGTGCAGAGCGTGGTGGTTTCCGCCCGTGGCGCCGGTGATGCCGCTGGCGTGCTGCGCCAAGTGGCGCAGGCACTGAACGTCGCTCAGGCCGATGTTGGCGCGATTCTGGAACAAGTGGTGCAACTCGCGTTGACCGGTCAGGAAGTCTATCTGTTGGTGGATGACGCCGAGCAGCTCGATGAATCCGCCCTCGAAGCGCTGATGGCGCTGGGTGCCGGCGCACCGGAAGGTCGCCCGCACGTGTTCCTGTTCGGTGAGTCGTCGCTGATCGCTCAGCTTGAGGCTTTGCACCTTGAGGAAGAGCGCTTTCACGTCATCGAGTTGCAGCCTTACACCGAAGAAGAGACTCGCGAATATCTCGACCAACGGCTCGAAGGTGCCGGCCGGGGTGTCGAACTTTTCACCGCAGATCAGATCTCTGATATTCACGAAAGTGCCGAGGGTTGGCCGGGCAACATCAACCAGGTCGCTCGCGATGCTCTGATCGAAGTCATGATTGCCAGCCGCTCAGCGGTCAAGCGTCCAAGTATGGGGTTCAACATGCCGAAGAAACACGTATTGGCCATTTCCGCCGTCGTTGTGGTCGCGGTCGCTGCCGCCTGGCTGATGCCGGGTCGCAACAAGGCGCCGACCACCGGTGCACCGGCCAATGAGCAGGCACAGTTGCCATTGGGCCAGGGCCCAGCCAATGGCGGCGCGCCGAACGTCGAGTTCGCCGGTAATACACAGCCGATGCCGTTGCCGCTGGTCGGCAACTCGCAACCGGTCATGCGCGGCCCGTTGGCCGAAGCGGCCGGCGGTATTACCGAAGGCGACGATGGTGTGCCACTGGAAGGTTCCAGCAATACCCCGCCGACCGTAACCACTTCCGCACCGCCTGCGGGCGTTCCGGCCGGTCCCGCGCCGACACCGGTTCCGTTGCCAGCCGCCAAGCCCACCCCGGCGCCGACGCAAGTTGCCACCGCCAAGCCTGCTCCAGCCGCGCCAGTCGCCAAACCGGCTCCAGCGCCAGCCAAGCCAGTCGCCGCTGCCAAACCGGCCGAGAAGCCGGTGACCGTTGCCAAAGCCGCCGGTGGCAGCTGGTACGCCGGTCAGCCGACCGGCAACTACGTGGTGCAGATCCTCGGCACCAGCTCTGAAGCGGCGGCGCAAACTTTCGTCAAAGAGCAGGGCGGCGAGTACCGTTATTTCAGGAAAGTGCTCAACGGCAAGCCTCTCTATGTGATCACCTATGGCAACTTCGCCAATCGTGATGCAGCCGTTTCTGCCATCAAGGCCTTGCCAGCGAAGGTTCAGGCTGGTAAACCTTGGCCTCGCACTGTCGCCAGCGTCCAACAGGAACTGGCAACAACTCGCTGAAGATTCGGCGGCCTTACCCAGGCCGCCTCTCCAAGCACCTCAAAATTTCTGCAAGTGCGCGCCGTCTCTACAGACCGCGTGCCTTGTGGTGTCTGCGTTACAGTAGTCTTTGAGTCGTTGCGGTCAAAATTAAAAAAGTTTTGACTAGCACAGCAGATCGCTTTAAACCTTTCACAAATGCGACATGAATTTGCGACATTTCGTCGTCAAATTTGTGAGCCTCTGTGTCGCTGTGTACAATGACCACCCTTTTGCCCCCGCCAAGCCGGCGTACGTTCGGCGCAGGACGCAAGTGGTTGAATTGAAAAGAAATTTGCCTCGAAAAGAGGCAGCCTGGTGAGAAAGTGTCTATGAAAGCAGGTCTGTACCAACCAGATGAATTCAAGGATAACTGCGGTTTCGGCCTGATAGCCCATATGCAGGGCGAGCCCAGTCATACCCTTTTGCAAACGGCCATCGAGGCCCTGACCTGCATGACCCACCGCGGTGGGATTAATGCCGACGGCAAGACCGGTGACGGTTGCGGTCTGCTGATTCAAAAACCTGACGCGTTCCTGCGAGCCATTGCCCAGGAAACCTTCAGCGTCGAGTTGCCCAAGCAATACGCGGTGGGCATGGTTTTCTTCAACCAGGATCCGGTCAAGGCCGAAGCCGCTCGCGAGAACATGAACCGCGAGATCCTCGCTGAAGGCCTGCAACTGATCGGCTGGCGTAAAGTGCCAATCGACACCAGCGTCCTCGGCCGCCTCGCTCTCGAGCGCCTGCCGCAGATCGAGCAGGTGTACATCGGCGGCGAAGGCCTGAGCGATCAGGACATGGCCGTGAAGCTGTTCAGTGCCCGTCGCCGTTCGTCGGTATCCAACGCCGTCGACTCCGACCACTACATCTGCAGCTTTTCGCACAAAACCATCATCTATAAAGGCCTGATGATGCCGGCCGATCTGGCCGCGTTTTATCCTGACCTGAGTGACGAGCGCCTGCAAACCGCGATCTGCGTGTTCCACCAGCGCTTCTCCACCAACACCCTGCCGAAATGGCCGCTGGCGCAGCCATTCCGCTTTCTCGCCCACAACGGCGAGATCAACACCATTACCGGTAACCGTAACTGGGCGCAGGCCCGTCGGACCAAGTTCAGCAACGATCTGATGGATCTGGAAGAGCTCGGCCCGCTGGTCAACCGTGTCGGTTCCGACTCCTCGAGCATGGACAACATGCTCGAGCTGATGGTCACCGGTGGTATCGACCTGTTCCGTGGCGTGCGGATGATCATTCCGCCGGCGTGGCAGAACGTCGAAACCATGGACCCGGATCTGCGTGCGTTCTACGAGTACAACTCGATGCACATGGAACCGTGGGACGGCCCGGCCGGCGTGGTCATGACCGACGGTCGCTACGCGGTGTGCCTGCTTGACCGTAACGGTCTGCGCCCGGCGCGCTGGGTCACCACCACCAACGGTTTCATTACCCTCGCGTCGGAAATCGGCGTGTGGGATTACAAGCCGGAAGACGTGATTGCCAAAGGCCGTGTCGGCCCTGGGCAGATCTTCGCGGTGGACACCGAAACCGGGCAGATCCTCGACACCGATGCGATCGACAACCGTCTGAAATCCCGTCATCCGTACAAGCAATGGCTGCGCAAGAATGCCCTGCGCATTCAGGCGACCATGGAAGACAACGACCACGGTTCGGCGTTTTACGACGTCGATCAGCTCAAGCAATACATGAAGATGTATCAGGTCACGTTCGAAGAGCGCGATCAGGTCCTGCGTCCGCTTGGCGAGCAAGGCTACGAAGCCGTTGGCTCGATGGGCGACGACACGCCGATGGCCGTGCTGTCCCAGCGTGTGCGCACGCCGTACGACTATTTCCGTCAGCAGTTCGCGCAGGTCACCAACCCGCCGATCGACCCGCTGCGTGAAGCGATCGTGATGTCGCTGGAAATCTGCCTCGGTGCCGAGCGCAACATTTTCCAGGAGTCGCCGGAACACGCCTCGCGCGTGATCCTCAGCTCGCCAGTGATCTCGCCGGCCAAGTGGCGCTCGCTGATGAACCTCGACCGCCCGGGTTTCGAACGGCAGATCATCGACCTCAACTACGACGAAAGCGTTGGCCTCGAAGCGGCCATCCGCAACGTTGCCGATCAGGCTGAAGAAGCCGTGCGCGCCGGTCGTACCCAGATCGTTCTGAGCGACCGTCATATCGCCCCAGGCAAGCTGCCGATCCACGCCTCGCTGGCGACCGGTGCCGTGCACCACCGGCTGACCGAAAAAGGCCTGCGCTGCGATTCCAACATCCTTGTTGAAACCGCTACCGCCCGTGACCCGCATCACTTTGCGGTGCTGATCGGTTTCGGCGCCTCGGCGGTCTATCCGTTCCTGGCCTACGAAGTGCTGGGCGACCTGATCCGTACCGGTGAAGTGCTGGGCGACCTCTATGAAGTGTTCAAGAACTACCGCAAAGGCATCACCAAAGGTCTGCTGAAGATCTTGTCGAAAATGGGCATCTCGACCATCGCTTCGTACCGCGGTGCGCAGTTGTTCGAAGCCATCGGCCTGTCCGAAGAAGTCTGCGACCTGAGCTTCCGTGGCGTGCCGAGCCGCATCAAGGGTGCGCGTTTCGTCGACATCGAAGCCGAGCAGAAAGCGCTGGCCAGCGAAGCCTGGAGTCCGCGCAAGCCGATCCAGCAGGGCGGTCTGCTGAAGTTCGTCCACGGTGGCGAATATCACGCGTACAACCCGGACGTGGTCAACACCCTGCAAGCCGCCGTGCAGCAGGGCGACTACGCCAAGTTCAAGGAATACACCTCACTGGTGGACAACCGTCCGGTGTCGATGATCCGCGACCTGTTCAAGGTCAAGACCCTCGATACGCCGCTGGACATCAGTGAAATCGAGCCGCTGGAATCGGTGCTCAAGCGCTTCGACTCCGCCGGTATCTCGCTGGGCGCACTGTCGCCGGAAGCTCACGAAGCCCTGGCTGAAGCCATGAACCGCCTCGGTGCGCGTTCCAACTCCGGCGAAGGTGGTGAAGATCCGGCGCGTTACGGCACCATCAAGAGCTCGAAAATCAAGCAGGTCGCGACTGGCCGTTTCGGCGTAACCCCGGAATACCTGGTCAACGCTGAAGTGCTGCAGATCAAGGTCGCACAGGGCGCCAAGCCGGGCGAGGGCGGGCAACTGCCGGGCGGTAAAGTCAACGGGCTGATCGCCAAGCTGCGTTACGCAGTGCCGGGCGTAACCCTGATTTCGCCACCGCCGCACCACGACATCTATTCGATCGAAGACTTGTCGCAGCTGATTTTCGACTTGAAACAGGTCAACCCGAAGGCGCTGGTTTCGGTGAAACTGGTTGCAGAAGCAGGCGTCGGCACCATCGCCGCCGGTGTGGCCAAGGCCTACGCGGACTTGATCACCATCTCCGGCTACGACGGTGGCACCGGTGCTTCGCCGCTGACTTCGATCAAATACGCTGGCGCACCGTGGGAACTCGGCCTCGCTGAAACCCACCAGACCCTGCGCGGCAACGACCTGCGCGGCAAAGTCCGGGTGCAGACTGACGGCGGCCTGAAAACCGGCCTCGACGTGATCAAGGCAGCGATTCTCGGCGCTGAAAGCTTCGGCTTCGGTACTGCGCCAATGATCGCGCTGGGCTGCAAATACCTGCGTATCTGCCACCTGAACAACTGCGCCACCGGCGTTGCGACGCAGAACGAGAAGCTGCGCAAGGATCACTACATCGGTACCGTCGACATGGTGGTGAATTTCTTCACCTACGTCGCCGAGGAAACCCGTGAGTGGCTGGCCAAGCTCGGCGTACGCTCCCTCGAAGAGTTGATCGGTCGCACCGATCTGCTGGAAATCCTCGAAGGCCAGACCGCCAAGCAAAACCACCTGGACCTGACGCCGCTGTTGGGCAGCGATCACATCCCGGCGGACAAACCGCAGTTCTGCGGCGTTGAGCGCAACCCACCATTCGACCAGGGCCTGCTGGCCGAGAAAATGGTCGAGATGGCTTCGTCGGCGATCAACGACATGAGCGGCGCCGAGTTCGATCTGGATATCTGCAACTGCGACCGTTCGATCGGCGCGCGGATCTCCGGCGAAATCGCCCGCAAGCATGGCAACCAAGGGATGGCGAAAGCGCCGATCACCTTCCGCTTCAAAGGCACTGCCGGTCAGAGCTTCGGCGTGTGGAACGCCGGCGGTCTGAACATGTACCTCGAAGGCGATGCCAACGACTACGTCGGCAAAGGCATGACCGGTGGCAAGCTGACCATCGTGCCGCCGAAGGGCAGCGTTTACAAAACTCAGGAAAGCGCCATCATCGGCAACACCTGTCTGTACGGCGCCACTGGCGGCAAGTTGTTCGCCGCCGGCACCGCAGGCGAGCGTTTCGCCGTGCGTAACTCCGGTGCCCACACGGTTGTGGAAGGCACTGGCGATCACTGCTGTGAGTACATGACCGGTGGTTTCGTCTGCGTGCTGGGCAAGACCGGTTACAACTTCGGCTCTGGCATGACCGGTGGTTTCGCCTACGTGCTCGATCAGGACAACACCTTCGTTGACCGGGTCAACCACGAACTGGTGGAAATCCAGCGGATCAGCGGCGAGGCGATGGAAGCCTATCGCAGCCACCTGCAAAACGTGCTGAACGAGTACGTCGCGGAAACCGACAGCGAGTGGGGTCGTGAACTCGCCGAAAACCTCGATGACTACCTGCGCCGTTTCTGGCTGGTCAAGCCCAAGGCTGCCAACCTGAAATCGTTGCTTTCCAGCACTCGTGCCAACCCGCAGTGATATGCGCCTGAAGAGTTTGATGAGGTTTTAACAATGGCTGAACGTCTGAATAACGACTTCCAGTTCATCGATGTCGGGCGCAAAGATCCGAAGAAGAAACTGTTGCGTCAACGCAAGAAAGAGTTCGTCGAAATCTACGAACCGTTCAAACCCCAGCAGTCGGCCGATCAGGCTCACCGCTGCCTGGGTTGCGGCAACCCGTATTGCGAATGGAAGTGCCCGGTACACAACTTCATTCCCAACTGGTTGAAGCTGGTGGCCGAGGGCAACATCCTTCAGGCCGCCGAGCTGTCGCACCAGACCAACACCCTGCCGGAAGTCTGCGGCCGGGTGTGCCCGCAGGATCGTCTGTGCGAGGGTGCCTGCACCCTTAACGACGGCTTCGGCGCGGTGACCATCGGATCGGTCGAGAAGTACATCACCGACACCGCGTTCGCCATGGGCTGGCGCCCGGACATGTCCAAGGTCAAACCGACCGGCAAACGTGTCGCGATCATCGGTGCGGGCCCGGCGGGCCTGGGTTGTGCCGACGTGTTGGTACGCGGCGGCGTGACCCCGGTGGTGTTCGACAAGAACCCGGAAATCGGCGGTCTGCTGACCTTCGGCATCCCCGAGTTCAAGCTGGAAAAGACCGTGCTGAGCAATCGTCGCGAAGTCTTCACCGGCATGGGCATCGAGTTCCGTCTCAACACCGAAGTCGGCAAAGACGTGACCATGGAACAACTGCTCGCCGAATACGATGCGGTGTTCATGGGCATGGGCACCTACACCTACATGAAGGGCGGTTTTGCCGGTGAGGATCTGCCGGGCGTGTATGACGCACTGGATTTCCTGATCGCCAACGTCAATCGCAACCTGGGCTTTGAAAAGTCGCCGGAAGATTTCGTCGACATGAAAGGCAAGAAGGTTGTGGTGCTGGGCGGCGGTGACACGGCGATGGACTGCAACCGCACGTCGATCCGTCAGGGCGCCAAGTCGGTGACCTGCGCTTATCGTCGTGACGAAGCGAACATGCCCGGCTCGCGCAAAGAGGTGAAGAACGCCAAGGAAGAAGGCGTGAAATTCCTCTACAACCGCCAGCCGATCGCTATCGTCGGTGAGGACAAGGTCGAAGGCGTCAAAGTGGTCGAGACCCGTCTCGGCGAACCGGACGCCCGTGGCCGTCGCAGCCCCGAGCCGATCCCGGGTTCCGAAGAGATTATCCCGGCCGATGCCGTGGTTATCGCTTTCGGCTTCCGCCCGAGCCCGGCGCCGTGGTTCGAGCAGTTCGAGATCCAGACCGACAGCCAGGGCCGCGTTGTTGCGCCTGAGCAAGGTCAGTACAAGCACCAGACCAGCAATCCGAAAATCTTTGCCGGTGGCGACATGGTGCGCGGTTCCGACCTGGTGGTGACGGCGATCTTCGAAGGCCGCAATGCTGCCGAAGGGATCCTCGATTACTTGGGCGTCTAAACCCGTCTAGCTGACTGCAATGCAATACCTGTGGGAGCTGGCTTGCCAGCGATAGCATCACCTCGGTCAATCTGACAAAACGAGGTGTCTGCATCGCTCGCAAGCCAGCTCCCACAGTGCTTTGTGTTGCTGCAAAAATCTGCATTCCAACGCAATAAATTGACCCGATAGACAAAAGGCTGACCTGCATCCGTGCCTTTTGCGTCGCGCTCTGAGAAAATGCCCGCACTTTTTTTCCGGATGCCGACATGACTGCCCTGAAGAACGACCGTTTCCTCCGCGCCCTGCTCAAGCAACCCGTAGACGTCACCCCTGTGTGGATGATGCGTCAGGCCGGTCGCTATCTGCCGGAATACCGCGCCAGCCGCGCCCAGGCCGGTGATTTCATGAGCCTGTGCATGAATCCGGAATTCGCCTGCGAAGTCACCATGCAACCGCTCGACCGCTATCCACAACTGGACGCGGCGATCCTGTTTTCCGACATCCTCACCATCCCCGATGCCATGGGCCAGGGCCTGTACTTCGAGACCGGTGAAGGTCCGCGCTTCAAGAAAGTCGTCAGCACCCTCGCCGATATCGAAGCGTTGCCGATCCCTGATCCGCACAAAGACCTCGGTTACGTGATGGACGCGGTCAGCACCATCCGTCGCGAACTGAACGGTCGCGTGCCGCTGATCGGTTTCTCCGGCAGCCCGTGGACACTGGCCACCTACATGGTTGAAGGCGGCTCGTCGAAGGACTTCCGCAAGACCAAGGCGATGCTCTACGACAACCCGCGAGCCATGCACCTGCTGCTGGATAAGCTGGCGCAGTCGGTGACCTCGTACCTCAACGGCCAGATCATGGCCGGCGCGCAAGCGGTGCAGATCTTCGATACCTGGGGCGGCAACCTGTCGGCAGCGGCGTATCAGGAGTTCTCGCTGGCTTACATGAAAAAAATCGTCAGCGGCCTGATCCGCGAGCACGACGGTCGTAAGGTGCCGGTGATCCTTTTCACCAAGAACGGCGGCCTGTGGCTGGAAAGCATTGCCGAGGCGGGCGCCGACGCCTTGGGTCTGGACTGGACCTGCGACATCGGCAACGCCCGCGCCCGCGTTGGCGACAAAGTTGCCCTGCAAGGCAACATGGACCCGACCGTGCTTTACGCCAAACCGGAAGCGATCCGCACTGAAGTCGGGCGCATTCTGGCCAGCTATGGCAAGGGCAGCGGCCACGTGTTCAACCTCGGCCATGGCATCACCCCTGAGGTTGATCCGGAGCATGCGGGTGCGTTCCTGCGTGCGGTGCATGAGCTGTCGGCGCAGTATCACGAGTGATCGCCACACAATAAAAAACGCCCGGCTAAATGCCGGGCGTTTTTGTTTCCGCGATCCAACGTCGGAAACAGATCAATTGTAGGAGTGAGCCTGCTCGCGATAGCGGTGTGTCAGTTCGACCGATGTGTTGGCTGACACACCGCTATCGCGAGCAGGCTCACTCCTACAGGGGTTTTGTGTCAGGCCTTAACACCCTGCAACGGTGGCAACTTCGCCAGCTTCAACGCCACCAACAACGCCACGAGCAACAACGCGCCGATAAACAAGCCGATCCCGTTCCAGCCACCCAGATGCCAGAACACCCCGCCCGCCGTCCCGGCAATGCTCGACCCGGCGTAATAGCTGAACAGGTACAACGATGAGGCCTGCCCCTTGGCCTTCGTCGCCCGCCGACCAATCCAGCTGCTCGCCACCGAATGCGCGCCAAAGAAGCCAAAGGTGAAAATCAACATGCCGACAATCACCAGCAACAGCGGCGTAAACATCGTCAAGGCAAGGCCGGCAAACATCAGCGCAATGGTCGCCCACAGCACTTTGCGTCGCCCCAGCTTATCCGCCAGCGAACCAATCTTCGCCGAGCTGTAGATCCCCGACAGGTACACCACCGACAGCAAGCCAACGAACACCTGATCGAGGTTGTACGGCGCGGCCAGCAAGCGATAACCGATGTAGTTGAACAGCGTGACAAACGCGCCCATCAACACGAACGCTTCAAGAAACAGCAACGGCAGACCGGCATCGCGAAAATGCATGGTGAAACCATCGAGCAGACTGCGCGGGTGCAGTGAGCGTGAGCGGAAGTTGCGCGATTCGGGAAGGATTTTCCAGAACACCGCTGCGGCAATCATCGCCAGACCGCCGATCACCAGCATCGCCGTGTGCCAGCTGACAAAATCGATCAGCACACCGGTGATCAAGCGCCCGCTCATCCCGCCAATCGCGTTGCCGCCGATGTATAAACCCATCGCCAAGCCAATGTGTTGCGGATGAATTTCTTCACTCAAATACGTCATTGCCACCGCCGCAAGTCCGCTCAGCGACAGCCCGATCAGCGCACGCATGATCAGCACGCCTTGCCAACTCGGCATCATCGCACTGGCCATGGTGCACAGCGCCGCTGCGAACAGCGCAGTCACCATCACCGGTTTGCGCCCGATCCGATCAGAGATCGGCCCGGTGATCAGCAGGCCGATGGCGAGCATGCCGGTGGCCACCGAGAGGATCAGGCTGCTCTGCGCGGCGTTGATTCCGTACTCGTGGGACAACAGCGGCATCATCGGCTGCACGCAATAGAGCAGGGCAAACGTCGCGAAGCCGCCGCTGAACAGCGCCAGCACCGTGCGCATGAACATCGGCGTGCCTTTTTCGATGTAGATCTCTTGCAGCTCGGCGACGACATCGTCGGCCGCAGCAGGCGGGACTTCATGGGCTAGGGGCGCGACAGCAGTTTTCACTTCAGACCTCGGAGGGCACGGCCATGCAGGCAATGAAAAAATCATATAGCTGGCTAATGTTTCTATCCAATATATTGTTCGACCTGTTTGATAGCTTTAACGACCTAATGGGGTTTCCATGGAATTGCGTCATCTGCGCTACTTCATCGCCGTTGCCGAAGAACTGCACTTCGGCCGCGCCGCACAGGTGCTTGGCATCTCCCAGCCGCCGCTGAGCCAGCAGATTCAGGCGCTGGAGCAAGAGGTCGGCGCGCGGCTGTTCGAACGCACCAATCGCCGGGTCGAGCTGAGTGAGGCCGGGCGATTGTTTCTGGAGGAGGCGCGGCTGGTGCTGGCGCAGGTCGATAAGGCGGCGGATGTCGCCCGGCGTGCGCAACTCGGTGAACTGGGCGAGTTGAAGATTGGTTTCACCTCGTCGGCGCCGTTCAACTCGACGATTCCACAGGCGATCTTTTCCTTCCGTCAGCGTTTTCCGGCGGTGCATCTCAACCTTCGCGAGATGAGTAGCACGCAAGTCGCCGAGGGTTTGGTGGATGAGTCGATCGAGGTCGGTATCATGCGCCCGCTGGGTTTGCCGGATTCGCTCAGCGTGGTGGAGTTGATGCGTGAGCCGCTGGTCGCGGTGCTTGGTTCCAAGCATCCACTGGCGCAGGGCAGTGAAGAAGGGCTGTTTCTCTCGGCGCTGGCGCTGGAGCCGTTCGTGTTCTTTCCGCGCAGCTACGGCAGCGGGCTGTATGCGCAATTGCTGAGTCTGGCGCGTGATGCCGGGTTCAGCCCGCACTTCGCCCAAGAGGCGGGCGAGGCGATGACCATTATCGGTCTGGTCGCAGCGGGGCTGGGGGTTTCGGTGCTGCCGGCGTCCTATCAGCGGATGCGCATCGACGGCGTGGTCTACCGACCGTTGCTCGATCCGGAAGCGGTGTCTGCGGTGTGGCTGGTGCAGCGCAAGGATCAGAAGTCACCGATGGCCAAGGCGTTTGTCGAACTGCTCACACGCAAGGTTGAACCATCAAAGGTGTGATTGCTGCGCAATCAAATCGCGAGCAGGCTCGCTCCCACAGGGAACGCATTCCAAGGTGGGAGCGAGCCTTCTCGCAAAGATGTCAGTCCAAGCCCCCAACCTTTCAGGGCAACCGCACCAAATCCCCCTTCAGTGCTACTCGCGTGACAAATATCCCCGCCCGGCACTCGTAGGTATTCAAATCCTTGCGCACATGCTGGTCGTAGTAACTGACGATATTCACTACCGCATTCGCCCCGACCCGCTTGGCATCAGCCTGTAACTTAATCAGATTTGACTGCAACACCCACTCGCAGGAATCGTGGTCACTCTTGTTGAAACCGTTGGTTTTCAGATCACTGACCACCCCACGCCGCAACAACTGCTGCGTGCCCTGCGGCCCATTGCCGAGCAGATAGAACTTCACACTGCCATCCAGCCGCCCGGCGCGAATCGCGTCCGACAGCACGGTTTCGAAGGGCATGTACATCAGGTTGGTGGCGTGGCTGGCGCTGGGCAGTAGCGCGAAAAGCGCAGCGGCGATCAGGGCTTTCACTTGCATGGTCATCTCCTTGACGGTGAAAGAGAACCGCGAGTGCTCGACCGACCGGGCCCGCCGTTCTGACAGGCGTATCGATGGCCTGCATGAGCGAGTGTAGATGCTGTGTGGCGAGTGTTCAGCTTGTGGAGCCGTGTTCACCACATTTGCGGTTACGAACTGTTTTAGCGAGTGTTTGTTTTCTTGCGCAGAATCGATTTCTTTAAGTGAGTGCCATGGATGCCACTTCGATACCAGCCCAAGGAAGGTAGTGTTCTGATCTGCGACTTCAGAGGTTATGAAGTACCTGAGATGGTCAAGGTCAGACCCGTTGTCGTGATACGAAAACACAGAACCAACAGTATGTTGGTGACGGTCGTACCGCTCAGTACCACTGCACCGGATTGTTTACTTGATCACCATTTCGAACTCTCCAGCCATCTTCAAGGCGCCAGCCCGATCTGTTGGGCGAAGTGCGATATGGTGGCCACTGTCAGCCTTTCCCGACTGGACCGGATCAAAAGCAGAGATCGTGAAGGACGGCGCGTCTATTTGATCTCACACCTTGAAACAGAAGAGTTCTGCGCCGTTAAAGCCGCAGTCAGGCGGGCGCTTGGGCTGTAATGGCAACAGAAGTGGCGCAGTGAGGCCAAACGCCAGCCGTTGTCCTGATTGATGATTCGGGCAATACTGCGAGCGTTCCCGCAAGGGGCTTGTGAGACTCTGAGGATCCTGGGCGACCAGCCATCGCAGAGCCGGACAGGTGATCGGCGATGACAAGCCAACCTGTTTGTGAAAGGGCGCCGAATGGCGCCCTTTGTCGTTTCTACAATCCCATCAATCCACGTGCGCCAAGTCCCCGCGCAATGCCACGCTCGACACCACCAGCCCGGCACGGCACTGGAATTTCTCGGTGTCTTTGTACAGATCGCGCTGGTCGACGCTGGCGATGTTGATCACCGCATTGGCGTCGGCTTTTTTCGCAGCGTTCTGCAGGGTGGCCAGGGCCGATTGCAGCGCCCAGAAGCAGGCGTCTTCGTCGGATTTGTTCGAGCCGTTGGTCTTGCGGCTGCTGCTCACGGTGTCGAGTTTGCGCACTTGCTTGGGCAGGGTTTCGCCGGCCAGGTAGAACTTCACGCTGCCGTCGAGCAGGCCGGCGTCGGTGGCGCGTTTGACGCCTTCGCGGAAGCTCAGGTAGGTCGGCTCGTCGGCGCCCTGTTTAACGATGCCCAGATCGTTGACGAACTCGATGTCGGGGTTGATCGACAGCTCTTTGAGCACGTTGTCGCGCAGGCGGTTGACCCAGCGGTTGTAGTTACCGTGGATCTTGCCGTCCTTGGCGTCGAGGCCGTAGCTGCTGCGGTAGTCGATTTCGAACGAAGTCGGGGTGAACGGGATGTCGACTTCGGCGTGATGGCGACCGCGTACAGTGATTGCCGCTTTGATCATGCCCGGACGTACCGACTGCACGACCCACTGGCGGTCATTGAGCGCGGTGACGATCGCGCGGCTCATCTGTTGCTGCGTGAAGCCGAGGTTGGACGAGAACTCTTCCCTGGCGTTGTAAACCGGTTTGCTGGTGCAACCGCCGAGCACAAAAAACAGTGCCAACAGAGCGGCGATGCGGTGAAACTGAGTCATTCCCTTCACTCCAAAAGGTGTTGCGGTCAGTGCCAGCGGCGGAAAATCAACGAGGTGTTGACGCCACCAAAAGCGAAATTGTTGTTCATCACGTAGTCGTGATGCATCTGGCGGAATTCACCGCGCAGGTAATCGAGCTTGCCGCAGTGCGGATCGACCTCGTCGAGGTTGAACGTGTGCACGTACAGATCGCGGTTCATCATCTCGATGCTGAACCATGACTCCAGCGCACCGCAGGCGCCGAGGGTGTGGCCGAGGAAGCTCTTCTGCGAGCTGATCGGCATGTGTTCACCGAACAAACTGCTGGTCGCCAGTGTTTCGGCAATGTCGCCCTGTTCTGTAGCGGTGCCGTGGCCATTTACATAACCGATGGCTTCCGTCGCGAGTCCGGCGTCTTCCAGCGCCAGTTCCATGGCGCGGCGCATGGTTACTTGCTCCGGGCGCGTGGTGTGCTGGCCGTCGGCGTTGCTGCCGAAACCGACAATCTCGGCGTGGATGTGCGCACCGCGCGCCAAAGCATGTTCCAGCTCTTCAAGCACCAGCATGCCGCCGCCTTCACCGATCACCAGACCATCGCGGCCCTTGTCGTACGGGCGTGGGCTGGTCTGCGGCGCATCGTTTTTCAGGCTGGTGGCGTAGAGTGCGTCGAAGACCATGGCTTCGGTCGGGCACAGTTCTTCGGCGCCGCCGGCGAGCATCAGGGGCAGGCGGCCGAACTTGATCGCCTCGTAGGCGTAACCGATGCCCTGGCTGCCGCTGGTGCAGGCGCTGGACGTCGGGATCAAACGCCCGGTGAGGCCAAAGAAGATGCTGATGTTGGCGGCGGTGGTGTGCGGCATCATCCGCACATAGGAGTTGGCGTTGAGGCCTTCGGCCACCGAGTTGAGCAGCATGTTGCCGAACGCTTTGATCTCGTCGGTGCTGCCAGTGGACGAACCACAAGCCACGCCCATGCGCCCATCCTTGATCGATTCGTCACCGAGAAGACCGGCGTCAGCCAGGGCGTTTTCCGCCGCACGAACCGCCAGCCGCGATACCCGGCCCATGCTGCGCAATTGCTTGCGGGTCCAGTGCGCAGGTACTTCGAAGTCATCGATCGGCCCGGCCAGGCGCGTGTTGAGTTCGCTGAAGCGATCCCACTCGTCCATGCGGCGAATTCCGCTGCGGTTGGCCGCGAAGTTGCCGGCGATGGTCTCCCAGTCGCTGCCCAGCGAGGTGATGCCGGCCATGCCGGTGACGACGACGCGCTTCATCAGCACAAGCCTCCGTTGACCGCCAGGACCTGGCGGGTGATGTACGAGGCTTCCGCCGACATCAGGAAATTCACTGCACTGGCGACCTCTTCCGGGGTACCCATGCGTTGCGCGGGGATCATCTTCATCAATTCTTCCACCGGCACGTTTTCGTCGAGCATCGCCGTGTCGATCAGGCCCGGCGCGACGCAGTTAACGGTGATTTTGCGCTTGCCCAGCTCGATCGCCAACGCCTTTGCCGCACCGATAACGCCGGCCTTGGAGGCGCTGTAGTTGACCTGGCCACGATTGCCGATCAGCCCCGACACCGAGGTGATGCAAACAATGCGACCGGCGGCACGGCGGCGGATCATCGGCATCATCACCGGGTGCAGAACGTTGTAGAAACCGTCGAGGTTAGTGCGCAGGACCACGTCCCAATCGTCGTCGCTCAGCGCTGGAAACGCGCCGTCGCGGGTCAGCCCGGCGTTCAACACCACGCCGTAATAGGCGCCGTGAGTTTCCACGTCAGCTTCAAGGATGGCCTTGCAGGTTTCCCGGTCGGCAACGTCGAATTGCAGAATCCGCGCCTTGCGCCCCAGCGCTTCGATTTGCGCCTGAACGCCTTGCGCCTCAGTCACGCCGCTGCGGCAATGCAGGACGATATCGTGCCCGGCCTGCGCCAGACGCAAGGCAATGGCCCGGCCGATGCCACGGCTGGAGCCGGTGACCAGTACGGATTCAGTCATCGTTCGACTCCTGTGTCTGTTGCAGATATTGATTGACCTGAGGCGGACGGAACACATTCAGGCGCGCGCTGGCATGAATGCCATCGCCATTGATATGGCATTCGAAGACACCCATGCCGTTGTCGTCTTCCAGCGAGCGCAGACCATGAATGGTCAGATCGGTGCCGGCGGGAAACGCTTCGACGTTGCACTCGAACTTGCGTGTGCCGAGCAGAAAGCCCAACTCCACCGGATTGCCTTTCTGCTTTGCGTGGCAACCGGCAAAAGCGGCGACGCTTTGCGCCATCAGCTCGATGCCGACCCAGGCTGGCAGGCTGCCGTCGGGCAGATTGAACAAGCCATCGGGCTTGACCGTGAGGCAGGTGAAAATCTGCTCATCGTCAAAGCTTGAGATGCTGTCGATCAGAATCATGTCGCCCGCATGGGGCAGCAGTTCGGCGAGCGGCCAGGCCGTCATGGGGCGTCTCCGATAATCAGGCTGACGTTGTTGCCGCCGAAGGCAAACGAGTTGCTCATCAGGTAGCGGGGTGCAATGGACGTCAGGCGCTCGCTCGCGGTCACCCACTGCAGCGACGGCAGCGCGGGATCGGCCTGCGCATCCCAGACGTGCGGCGGCAAGGCGTGAGCGGGGTTGTCGGCGCTCAGGCTCAGCCAGCAGAACGCCGCTTCCAGCGCACCGGCCGCGCCGAGGGTATGGCCGGTCATCGGTTTGGTCGAGGAGCAGGCGACGCCCTCAGGGAACAGCGTCGCAACCGCCAGACTTTCCATCGCGTCGTTGTGTTGGGTGGCGGTGCCGTGCAGGTTCAGGTAGCTGATCTGCGCTGCTTGCAGATGAGCGCGGCTCAAGGCTTTCTGCATTGCTTGCAGGGCACCGCGCCCGGTCGGCTCGGGGGCGGAAATGTGATGCGCGTCGGAACTGGCACCGGCGCCGAGCAAGGCAATGGCCGGGCCTTCGCCCTGTTGTTTGCTCATGACGAACAGCACAGCTGCTTCGCCGATATTGATGCCGCTGCGGTTGGCCGAGAACGGATTGCAGCGCTCGTCGGATATCGCTTCGAGTGACGAGAAACCGTTGAGGGTCAGTTTGCACAGGCTGTCGACGCCGCCACACAGCACCGCGTCGCACAGGCCCAGATCGAGCAGACGCTGAGCGCTCATCAATGCGCGGGCGCTGGAGGTGCACGCCGTGGAAATCACATAGGCCGGGCCGCTCAGTTGCAGCCAGTCGGCGAGGAAATTGGCCGGGGCGCCGAGCTCCTGTTGGCGGTAGTCGTATTCCGCCGGGAAACGCTGCTCGCGGATGTAGTGCGCCAGACCACGGCTGGCCTCGTCGATGCCCGAAGTGCTGGTGCCGAGGACCACGCCGATGCGCTCGCGGCCATAAGTCTGGATCGCCTGGTCGATCTCATTGCGAATCTGCAATGCCGCTTCCAGCAACAGCTGGTTATTGCGGCTGCGCTGATCGGCGAGTTCTGCCGGGATCGGCGCCAGTTCACCCTGGACGGCAGCGACCGGCAACTCACGCTCCGCCACCCAGCCGGACTCGCGGCGCATGCCTGAGCAGTCGCCGGCGAACAGGTTGCGCGCGACGGCATGTTTGTCGCGGCCCAGTGCGCAAATCACGCCGAGGGCATTCAGGTAAGCGGTCATGGTGTCGGTTCACCCAGCGGAGAAACGCGGTAGTGCGGGCCTTGGGGCAGGTTCAATTCGAAGCTCAACGGTTGTGAATAACGGATATCCCAGCGCGCCGGCAGAGCGCGTTGCTGTCCCTGTTGTTGCGCGGCGGGGTAATTTCGCAGCAGTTCGCCGGACGGGGTCAGGGCGAATAACAGCGCAGCAAACAATTCGCGGGCTTCCGGGTTCGGCGGCAACAGCCCATCGGCCTGCCAGTGGCCGTCGATCAGTTGCTGACGCGCTTGCGGAATACCCAGCGGATCCATCATCGACCAGCGGATGCCCGGGCCTTCGCGCTGGATCACCAGCAGCCAGTCCTGGCGTTGTTCGGCTTGATTGCGTTCAATGTGCAATTGCAGCGGCAGCGGGAGTGTCGGATTGCCCGCCGGCAACGGCGCCTGGCTGGCGCAGGCACTCAGGAGGACAAATACCACCAACATTAGCCACACCACAAACCTTGTGGGAGCTGGCTTGCCAGCGATGGCGCTGGCACATCGAGCATTTTTGTTGACTGACACACCGCTATCGCTGGCAAGCCAGCTCCCACAGGGTTTCGGGTGTGCAGGTCGATAGCTGTGCATCAGAAAGTACCTTGCAGCGGCTTGCGCGCTACCACGTTGACCAGCGTTTCCTCACGCTGCCCAAACGGTTTTGGTTTGCGTAAGCCAAACCGTTCCAGCAAGCCAAAATCCTTCGACCGGCTCCACCACAGATACGGGTACGAGACATTCTTCTCGGCAAACTCGAAACCCTGCCCGCGAATCATCTGCAGATACTGCGCCGCACTCTTTTGCACGTGCATCGGATGGCGGAACAACCAGCGGATCACCCAAGTATCAATGTAAGCCTCGGTGGACTCGGCGAACAGCAGATAGCCACCCGGTTTCAGCACCCGGTAAAACTCGGCCAAAGCCTTTTCCTGCTCGACCAGATGATGAAAGGTCTGGTGGCAGAACAGCAGATCAACGCTGGCGTCCGGCACATTGAGCGTCGCGCAGTCACTGCCGATCAGCTCTACATCGAGGCCCAGACGCGTCGCTTCTTCAGCGCTCAACTCCAGGCTGTGCGGATCGGCGTCAACACCGATCAAACGCTGTGGCGCGAAGGTCTGGCGCAGATGACCGAACGACTTGCCCTGTCCGCAACCAGCGTCCAGCAACACCGGATGTTCCGGCAGCGCTTCACTGAACAAACCACGCAAATCATTGATCGCCACCCGCAACACGTGGTGCTGCCAGGTGTGGCTGCGCAGGAACCAGAAACCAAAGCGGGTTTCCTCGACGTAGCTGTCGCTCAAGTAGTTCATGTGGCGTCCTTTGCACAGAGTTCGGAAATCATCTTCAAGCGGCGACGCGCTTCGCTGACGAACGGATTGCGCTCATCCCAGGCGTAGCCGGCGAGGATCGAGCAGATCATCCGACGGATTTCCGCCTGACTGTCTTCATAAAAAATCACGTCTTGAAACGTGCCGGCATACCAGCCCTCGACGTAGCAGCGGAAGGTGTCGACGCCGCGCTTGAGCGGCTCGGCGAATTCGCTTTGCCAGTCGACCGTTTCACCTTGTAACTGACGGTGCAGCACGGCGGCGGCCATGCTCGCCGAGCGCATGGCGATGGTCACGCCGGAGGAGAACACCGGGTCGAGAAATTCTGCCGCGTTGCCGAGCAGGGCGAAGCCCGCCCCGTGCAGGGTTTTCACATTGGCGGCGTAACCGCCGAGGGTGCGCGCCGGGGTGTCCCACACAGCCTTGTCGAGTACGCCGGCAAGGCTTGGGGTTTCGGCGATGAAGCTGCGCAGGCAGGCATCCAGATCGCTGTCGCGGCCCTTGAAGTGCTCTTCGGCCGCGACCACACCCACCGAGCAGCGTCCGTTGCTGAACGGGATCGTCCAGAACCAGACATCGCGATGTTCCGGATGCGTGGTGACGAGGATTTTCTCGCGGTCGAGTGTCGGGTTGTCGATGTGATCTTCAACGTGGGTGAACACCGCCTGACGCACCGGGAAATTCGACGGTGCTTCGAGGTCCAGCAGTCGCGATAACACGCGACCGTAGCCGCTGGCATCGAGGACGAAATCCGCTTCGACGCGATACTCGCTGCCGTCCTCGCGGCGCACGTCGAGCAACGGTTTTGTCCGGTCGAAATCGACGCTGACGATGGCATCGCCGTAGCGGATTTCCGCGCCTTGCAGCGCCGCTTGATCGGCCAGCAGTTTGTCGAAATCGGCGCGTTGCACCTGAAACGTGGTCGGTTTGCCGCCGGTAAAGGTGTCACCGAAATCGAAGGCGCTGTAACGCTCGCCCCAGGCGAATGCGGCGCCGGTCTTGCGCTGGAATCCGGCGGCGTTGACGGCGTCGAGCATGCCCGCCTCTTCGACGAAATCCAGGCAATGGCTGAGCAGGCTTTCGCCGATCGAAAAGCGCGGAAAATGCTGGCGCTCGATCACCAGTACATCGTGGCCCTTGCGCTTGAGCAGCGCAGCGGCGATGGCGCCGGACGGGCCGGCACCGATGATCACGACCTGACGGGATTCCATTTCAACGATTGGCACGTGAACTCCGGGGCAGGTGGGATTTGATATCCAGCGGCGCGCGATGCAGGCCGATAAGGGCCGGTAGCAGCGTCGCGATCAGGCCCATCAGCATCAGCGCGAAGTACAGCGCCGGGGTGATGAGTTGTTGTTGCAAGAGCAAATTGAGAAAGACGATTTCGCTCAGGCCGCGAATGTTCAGCAGCACGCTTTCGCGCCAACGGCTGGCGCCTTCGAACGAAGCGCCGGCCCAGCCGAGGCCGAGCCAGTTGCCAAGCAGTTTACTGGCAATCGGCAACAGCAGCAGCGCCGCCCATTGCAGCGGACCAAGGCTGGCGAGGGCACTGTGCACGTCGATCTGGACGATGCCGAACGTCAGAATCAGCGGGATCGCCAGCCACGTCTGCAAACGGTTCATCCAGCGCGCCGGCAACGGCAGCACCAGCGGCACTTTCAGCGCGGCCATGCACAGCAAATAGCCAATGCCGAAGATCAGCGCGTTGAGTTTGTAATGCTCGGCCATCACCAGCAACGCGAAGAAACCGAGGCTGTAGGTCAGTGGTCGGCGTACGCCGATGACGCGCAACAACAACGGCACACAGGCCAGGCCCAGCGGCAACAACAGACTGCTCAGGTGCAGACTGCCTTGGGCGAGCCCGAACAATGTCCAACAGGTCAGATCAATGAGGATCGCGGTCTGCACCAACCGGCGAGTGGCGGCCGGCGGATATTCGATGTGGCGCAGATACAGGTACAGCACCGGGATCGCGGTAATCGCGAACACCAGACCGATGGCCAGCGAGTTGAGCCACGGTTGCGTCGGCAGCAGCCAATACGCAGCGGCAAGACCACAGGCGAACGGCACGAGGAAACTCGGCACGGCGATTTTCACGCTCTGCCGATCCAGTTTCAGATCGATCACATCACTGAGAATGTGTCCGAGCAGCAGGGCAAAACTCAGGCTGTAGAGGTTTTTCAGCCAGTCTGGCGCGATCAGTTCGGCGCCACTGAGCTGCCAGCCCGGTTCGATCCAGAAGTACATCAGCAGCGGCAAGCCGAAGCTCGCCAGCAGCAACTGGCTGACAATCGGGATCAGGCCGAAATGGCGGCCAATACGAGTGGCCACGGCGAACAGCGCCATGGCCAGCAGCCAGAAAACGACGACCATCATGCCGCTGGCTCCGCGACGGCTGCCGTGTGTTCGTGGCGCCCGGCCCACGGTGCCAGCATGAAGCTGAACGCCAGACCGAGGCTCACCGACAGACCGAAGTTGCTCACCGCCGGCGTGCTGGAAACCGCCAGCAAACCAAACGACAGCCACGTCGTCACAGCCGCCAGCAAGGTGCCGAGCAGGCTCACCGCCGCGCCGCCGACTTGTTCACGCATGAGAATCGCGTAATCAACGCTGATCGCCGTCACCAGCAACAGGCCGAACAGGCTGAACAGGGTCAGCGGCTGACCGAGCCAGCCAAGGCTGGCCAGACTGCATAAAGCGGCGAGCAACGGCAGAGCGACGATGCGCAGCGCGCCGCCGAGACCGAACGGCAGCATCAGCACCAGCACGATCAGCGCGCAGGAGGCGAGTTTCAGTTCGGCAGCGCTGATTTGCGTCGCGGCAAAAACTTCGTTCAATTCCCCGAGGCGATCGACCAACACCACCCCTGGCAAATCCAGTGCCTGTACCCGCAGCAGCGCCGGGTTATTCAATCCTTGCAGACTGGTCATCGCCGCCACGCCGTCTTCCGTCGGACCGAGCCAGAGCGTGCGATAAGGCTCGCCGAGCGGGCCGGCCAATGCTGCGTCGATGTCCTCGGCAGGCACGGTCTGCAACTGTTGCAGTTCGTTTTGCAACGCGGCGAGCGGCACGCCGAGGTCGAGCAGTGGCTGCCAGTATTGCGGCAGTTTGTTCAGCGCCTGGCGCACTTGCTCTTGCTGGTTCGGCGGGCTCACCAATTGATCGAGGGCCAGATAGCCTTGCAGCTTGTCGAGGTTGACCAGTTGCTCCAGACGTTCGCTCAACGCGGCCTGACGTTCGAGCAATTGCTGCTGATTGTCGGCGCGCACGAGGAAAAACTGGCTGGTCGGCTGATAGCCGGTGATGCGCGCGATGGTCTGCGCTTCATCGGTCAGGCGTTGCGGCGCGCCGACCCACTGGCGAATGTCATTCTTGCTTTGCAACTGCACCAGACCGCCCACACAGAAGGCGAGCAGCAATGCCAGCAACACCGGCGTGCGTACGCGTTCGAGGAGTTTTTCGCGCAGCGCAACCATGCGCTCGGCCAGATGCAGCGGCCATTGCGCGGGGCGCAGTTCGACGTTTTTCAGCAACGCCGGCAACAGGCACACCGCCGACAGATAGGCACCGAGCAAGCCGGCGGCGGAGAACACCGCGATTTGCGTCAGCGCCGGGAACGGCGTCCACGCCAGCGCGAGATAGCCGATGGCGCTGGTGATCAGGCTCAGGGTCAGCCCGGACAGCGTCAGGCGCAACGCCGGCCAACTGCGCCACGGCTTCAGGCTCCAGCTCTTCGACAGATAATGCAGCGGATAATCCACGGCCACGCCGATCAGGCTGGAGCCGAGCACCAATGTCATCACATGCATATGGCCGAACAGCGCGACACAAGCCACCGCCCCGAACAACATGCCGACCAGCACCGGCACGAACGCCAGCAGCACGCGCCAGCGACGGAAAGCGAGCAACAGCAGCAACAGAATACCGATCGTGGCACCGCCGCCGACCCAGGTCATTTCGCGAGTGGCTTGCTGCTGACCGTTAGCCGCGTACAGCAAACCGCTGGCGGCGAGCAGTTGCACGTCGGATTTCGCCGCCTGTTCACGGCTATGTTGCAGCAGCGCGGCTACTTGCAGCGGCAGGTTCATGTCGAACGCGTTGCCGGTGGTGCGTGCCCGCAGCAGCACCCAGCTCTTGCCGTCGGCAGCGGCGATCAGCGCGCCGCTGCCGATGTCCAGTTGCACTGCACCGTGCTGCGGCTGGCTGTTCTGAATGCGCCCGGTCAGGCCAAGCCAGTCATCCTGACTCGGCACCAGACTGAAACCGCTGAACGGGTCGAACAGGGCTTGTACGCGTTGCTGAATGAAGGCGTCGGGGTGTTCGATCAGCAATTGCCGATCATCCGCCGAGAGCATCGCCAGTCGCCCTTGCAGCAGTTGTGTGCGCAGCGCTGGCAGGTCTGCTTGCAGGTTCCACTGCACCTTTTCGAACAACCCGCTGGCCTGCCATTGCTCACCCAGGGTTTGCGCCATGGTGACGGCTTGCTGGCGATCGGCGTGGCCGACCAGCACCAGCATCTCGCGGTTAAGTGGTTCTTGCATGCGCTGCTCGGCGCGCTGTTCAAGGGCGTCCGGGTGAGTGCCGGGCACCAGTTCCATCAGGTTCGCCGACAGCGGCGCACCGTCGCGCCATTGCCAACCGGCCAGCGCGACAAAGGCCAGCAGCAGGATCAGAAACAGCCAGGGCAGCCTGCGTTCACTCGGCAAAGTCATGTTGCTCCGCGTCGCTCAACGGTTGGCTGGCGTTGCTGTCCTGCATGCGCAGCACGGTGCTGTCGCCTTGGGTTTCCAGCAGTTCGATGGTCTGCACCAGCGCGCCGCCGTCGATGTTGATCTGGTTGAACACCTGCTTGAGCAGCAGCGAGCGCGGGGTCAGCGTGAGTTTCCACTGCTGTGCATCGCCGCTCAGCGCCAGTTCGAAGTCGCGTTGCAGGCCACTGCTGTCGCCTTGCAGCACGGCGAGAAACAAGCGGTTCTGCTCGGCACCGGCGCTCTTGTTCGGCAGCAACTGCCAGCCATTGCCGTCACGCCGGGCGATGCCCTTGGCGGTGATGCGGTAGTCCTGTTGCAGCGGGGTTTTCAGCAACCAGAGCAGGCCGTGGTTTTTTGCCAGAACGAAGCTGCCCTTGCTGATCAGCGGCTGGGGCAGGGCGCGCAGGTGTTTTTCCTGAATGAACTGGCCGTGGATCACGTCCGGCTTCGCCAGTTGTTCGCTCAGTTGTTGCAGGTCGAAAGCATTGGCCAGCGCTGACAGCGTCAGCAGCGCCAATACGCTCAGGCTTTTAACCCAAACATTCATCGCAGCATCCTTTCTACGGCGTCGGTGAAGACCTTCGGTGAGGCCAGCTGCATCTCGCGACTGCTGACTTCGACGGCGACTTGCACCGAGCTGGCGCGGGTCAGGCGTTCGCCGCTGTGCAGGTCAGTGATCAGATAATTGATCTTCAGACGGTTTTCCCACTCAACCAGGCTGGCGCGTACATTCAGGCGCTGACCAAACACCGCGCCGCGCACATAGCGCAGTTGCAGGTCGATGATTGGCCAGGCGTAACCCGACTCGACCATCTGCGTGTAGTTGTGGCCGATCTTGTCCAGCAGCGCGCAGCGCGCCACTTCGAGGTATTTGACGTAATGCCCATGCCAGACCACGTGCATGGTATCGACGTCGAAAAACGGCACGAGGATCTCGGTGTCGGCGTGAAGCACTCCGGCGCTACGCATGCAACCTCCAGTGTTGCGCGGCGATGCGTTGCAGGCACAGGCGCAATTCGCCTTCCAGTGCGCGGTCTTCGATGACTGGCGGGAAGTCCTTGGCCAGTTCCTCGTGCATCGCCGCCAGCGACGGCGGCAACGGTCGCGCGTCTTCGGCCTGAGCGCGCAGCCACACGCCTTGATTGGCGGCGAGCAGGGTGGCGGCGGCGACCTGTTCGGTCAGCTCCAGCACGCGGATCGCATCGCGGGCGGCGATGGTTCCCATGCTGACTTTGTCTTGGTTGTGACACTCGGTGGAGCGCGAGAAGACGCTGGCGGGCATGGTGTTTTTCAGCGCTTCGGCGGTCCAGGCGCTGGTGCCGATCTGCACGGCTTTGAAGCCGTGGTTAATCATCGCCCGATCCGCTGGCGCGCCGGAGAGATTGCTCGGCAGACCGTGGTTGTAACGTTCGTCGACCAGCAAGGCGAGTTGCCGGTCCAGCAGGTCAGCAACGTTGGCCACGAGGTTTTTCAGGCTGTCCATGGCGAACGCGATATGCCCGCCGTAGAAGTGCCCACCGTGCAACACGCGCTCGGCTTCGGCGTCGATGATCGGGTTATCGTTGGCGCTGTTCAGTTCGGTTTCGATGAACGAACGCAGCCAGTTCAGGCTGTCGGCCAACACCCCGAGCACATGCGGGGCGCAGCGCAGCGAATAGCGATCCTGCAATCGATGCAGCGGCGCAGTCGGCGCGTCGATCGCCAGATCCTTGCGCAGCCACGCGGCAACCTGCATTTGTCCCGGATGCGGTTTGGCGGCGAACAGGCGCTCGTCAAAGTGCTCCGGGTTGCCTTGCAGCGCGACCACGTTGAGCGCGGTGATGCGCGTGGCCAGTTGCAGCAGATAGTCGGCGCGGGCGAAAGCGAGGCAGGCAAGACCGGTCATCACCGCAGTGCCGTTCATCAGTGCCAGTGCTTCTTTCGGGCGCAGCACCAAAGGTGTCCAGCCCAGTTCGCGATGCACATCGGCCGCCTGACGGCGCTCGCCACGGAACATCACTTCACGCTCGCCGGACAGTGTTGCGGCAACGTAGGACAGCGGCGTCAGATCGCCGCTGGCGCCGACCGAACCTTCTTCGGGAATCAGTGGGAGGATGTCGTATTCGAGAAACGCGTGCAGACGCTCCAGCAGTTCCACACGCACCCCGGAGACGCCGTGACACAGCGACTGCAACCGTGCCGCGAGCACCGCGCGTGTGGCTTGGGCATCGAGCAGTTTGCCTAACCCGCAGCCGTGGAAGGTGTAGAGGTGACGCGGCAACGCTTCGACGTGATGCAACGGCACCGCGACCACGCAGGAGTCGCCGTAACCGGTGGTGACGCCGTAGATCACGCCTTCCTTGTCCAGCAGCGAATCGAGGAACCGCGCGCCCTTGGCGATGCGTTCGCGATAGTCGGCGTCGCTCTGCAACTGCACGGGTGCCTGACGGTTGGCCAAGGCCAGCACGTCTTCGATGCGCAAAGGGCGTTCGCCGAAGGTTACCGGCTCATGGGTTGGCGTGGTCATCGGTCTTCCAGAAAGGGTAAAAGTTGAACCATTGTTGCGGCGCTTCGAGGCAATAGTGACTCAGGCGCTGCGCATAGCGGGTGGCCCACTGATGAATGACCTGCTCGCGCTCGCTGCGCTTCCATACCACGGCGTCGGCGAAGGGCTCGAGGGTCAGGCGATAGTGACCGTCCGGTTGCTTGAGGCACATCAGCAGGTTGACCGGGCATTTCAGCAGACCGGCGAGCAGCCACGGCCCTTGCGGGAACGGCGCCGGATGGCCGAGAAAGTCCACGGTGACGCTGCGCCCGCCATGCAGCGGCACGCGGTCGCCGGCAATCGCCAGCCACTCGCCGCGCTCCAGCCGTTCGTGCAGTTGCAGCATGATTACCGGGTCGAGTTCGCTGACCTGAATCAGGCGCAGATTGGTCGCCCCGGCTTCACCGAGCAGGCGGTTGAATTGCTCGGCGTGCTTGGTGTGTACCAGCACGTTCATGGTGACCTTTTCGCCGATCTCCGCCAGTGCGCGGCACACTTCCAGATTGCCCAGGTGCGCGCCGACCAGCAGTTGCCCGCGACTGCCGCGCAACTGATTGCGCAGTAGCGCCGGGTCGATGATTTCGATTTGTTCGATACGCAGTTTGCCGTTCCATACGTCGAGCTTGTCGAGCATCGAATCGGCGAACGCCATGAACTGACCGAACACCCGCCAATGAGTAGGGCGCAACGCGTCGCGCTGACTCCATGCGGCCAGGCGCCGCTGGTATTGCCAGGCGCTGTGTCGCGCGGTGCGGCCAAACAGGAAAAAGTACAGGACGATGCCGTACAGCAACGGGCTGAGCAGGCGTCGTCCCAAGACCTTGGCGGCGAACGCGGTGAATTTCATCAGCAGGAAGCTGCCGCGCTCTTCGCGGTCAGCCCAGTGCTTTTTGTCGGCTTCGCCGGTCATGTTCGCCACCGCCGCCAGAGGATCACCGGGAAGCGCAGCAACATGCCGAGAAACAGCCGTGTGTGCATGCTGGAAATCAGCGCGTTGTCGTGGAACAAGCGGAAGTGCGACACACCGTCCAGCGGGTAGTGCACGCTGGTTTGCAGCCAGCGCATCGGCTGATTGCGCCACGACAGGCGCACGAGAATGTCCGAGTCGAAATCCATGCGCTTGCCGACTTTTGCCGAGTCGATCACCGCCAGCGTCGGCGCCAGCGGATAGACGCGGAAACCACACATCGAATCGCGGATCTGCAGCGACAGCGTGTTGATCCAGACCATCACGTGGGTCAGATAGCGCGCATACAAACGGCCTTTCGGCACACTCTCGTCGAACAGCGGATAACCGCAGATCATCGCCTCGGGATGTGCGCGGGACTCGTCGACGAAACGGGCAACATCGTGCAAGTCGTGCTGACCGTCGGCATCGACCTGCAGCGCATGGCTGAAACCCAATAGCGAGGCTTCGCGCAAACCGGTCATGACCGCGCCACCCTTGCCCTGATTGGCGGTCAGGCGCACCAGGTGCACGTTGTCGCGTTCCGCCAAACCGTCGAGCACCTTGGCACAGGACTGGGTGCTGGCGTCATCCACCAGAATGCACGGCAAGCCTTGCGCGAGCAGGGCGTCGACCACGGTGCCGATCGCGGTTTCGTGGTTATAAACCGGGATCACTGCACAAGGATTATGCATGCCGGTGATTCCTGTGGGAGCGAGCCTGCTCGCGATTGAGTGCGCAGCACTCACGAAGGTCAACCATGCTCTGCACCCAAAAGGATCCGCCCACTGGAGCAGGTCGCCGTGTCATTGCGATAAGCGAAATACAACTTGCCGCGCTCCAGATCAAACCGCAGATGCAGCTGAATTTCATCTCCGGGCCGCACCAATTGCTGGAATTTCAGCACTTCCATACCGGCAAACGGGCCGGTCAGGTTGAGCAATTGGCGACCCAGGTTCAACGCCCATTCCACCTGCACCACGCCGGGCAATACCGGCGCCTTGGGGAAGTGGCCGCTGAAGTAGGCAAGGTCCGGTGGCACGCTCAGTTGCAGGCTCCACTCGCCAGCGCTTTCGACTTGTTCCAGCACCTCGGGCGCTTTCGGTCGCGGCGCCATCAACAGCGCTTCGATATCGACCTGCGGCAGCTTGCCTTGGCTGTTCAACGGCAATTGCCGCACCAGCCGCCAGCGTCGCGGCAAAGCCAGCGCTTCGCAGTGTTGGCGCAAATGCTGGCGCAGGGTTTCGGTCAGGTTGCGGCGGCCGTGTTCCCGCAAGGCAAACAGGCCGGCCTCGCTAAGCACCAGCAGTGCACCGAGGGAGGCGCGATTTTCCTGCACCACGCCGAGACGTGCTTCGGCGACCCAGTCATGGGTCACCAGCGCTTGTTCGAGCATGGGCAGAGAAATGCGTTTTTCTTCGAGTTTGACGATCCGGTCCAACCGCCCCAACAGTTCGAAACGACCATCGGCGGCGATGCGCGCTGCATCAGCGGTGTGCTCGACGTGTCCGGCAGGCAGGTAAGGTGAAGCGATCAGTAGAGCGCCGTCGTTATCCTGGCTCAGTTCGACACCGGCGAACGGTTGCCACAGTTGTTCACCCTGACGCCAGGCAATGCCGCCGGTTTCCGAGCTGCCGAGAATTTCCGTCGGCCACTGCTGCAAGCGCTGTTGCAGACTCTGCGCGGCCTCAAGCGGCAACGCCCCACCGGAGGAAAACACCCGGCGTACGGCGCTCAGGGCTGGCCAGTCGAGGTTGTCGCCCATGCGTTTGAGCAGCGCCGGGCTGGCGACCCAGGCGAAGGCCGGGTATTCGCGGCTGGCGCGCTGCATATCTTCCGGGAAGGCCAGTTGCTGTCGCACAAAAGCGCGCCCGGCGCACAGCGGCCACAGCACGCGAAACAGCAAACCGTAGATGTGTTGGGTGGCGACGCTGCCGATGATGCAGGCCTCACCGAGGTCCGTGCCCCACAGTTGCTCCAGCGCTTCAACTTCGTTGGCCAGTTGGCACAGGGTCTTGTCGATGCGCTTGGGCTCGCCGCTGGAGCCGGACGTGCACAGGCTCAGACGGCACTGGTCGAGATCCAGTTCGGCGCCGGGCAATGGCGGCTGATTAAAGTCGCTCAGTTGCGCGTCATCGGCATGATCCGTCAGCCACAGATCGACGTCAGCGGACCAACGCTGGCGGGTTTGCGCTTGCAGGTCCGAGGGCAGCAGCACACTGACGCCGGCACGCCATGCGCCCAGCAAAGCGATGGCCAGTTCGGCGGCGTCCTCAAGATGCACAGCCAGGCGCTTCACGCCCTGCGCTTGCAGACCGGCGGCAATGCTCAGCGCCTGTTCGCACAGGTGCGCGTGATCGAGGGCCGGTGCGTGGCTGATGGCCCGCGCCGGCACAGGCTTGAGCAACAGCTGCTCAAGTTTTATCCAATTCATGTGCGGCCTCTTACCCGTTGTCGTATCAGCCATTCAATGGCAAACATCAGGCCGATCAATCCATAGGAGATCAGGCCGGTGTACAACATCCACCAATTCAGCGGCGCCCACAGGGTCAGGAGGGCGGCGCACAAACCGTTGCAGAAGAAAAACACGCTCCAGGCCACCGTGACCTTTCGCGTATAGCGAATCGCAATGTCCGGCAACTCTGGCTCACGCAAGCGCGCCAGGCGCTCGACCATCGGCGGACCGAATTTCAGGCTCAGGCTGAACAGCACCAGCATGAAACCGCTGATCAGCACCGGATACCAGCGCAGCAACAGCGGGCTGTCGAACAGCGCCAGCAGCAGGCAGAACACAATGGCCACGCCAGCCATCCACAGGCTGCCGGGCTTGCGCTCGCCGGTCAGCGCCCGTGCCAGCCAGAGACTGCCCAACAGCAGGCCGAACTGCCACGGAGCAAAATGCTCCATGCCGAAATACACCGCAAAGGGATACAGCAGACCGGCCAGCAGCAGGCCGAGGCCGATCAGTCGGCTCATGCGGCCGGTTGAACCAGACGGTAGACCGCCTCGACCACGTCACCGACCGTGCGTACCGATTTGAATTCTTCGGCGGCAATTTTCTTGCCGGTCTGGCGCTTGATGTGATCGATCAGGTCGACCGCATCGATGCTGTCGATTTCCAGATCCTGATACAGATTGGACTCCAGGCTCACACGGGCAGGATCCAGTTCGAACAGCTCGACCAAGGCATCGCGCAGGGTGTTGAAAATATCGTCACGAGTTTGCATGGTCCGGTCTCAAGCTGCCTGTTTTGCCGTGACGAACGCCGCAAGGCTGGCCACGTTGGTGAAATGGTTACGGGTGTCTTTGGCGTCGGCGTCGATCTTGATGCCGTATTTCTTCTGGATGGCCAGGCCCAGTTCCAGCGCGTCGACGGAATCCAGGCCGAGGCCTTCGCCGAACAGCGTCTGCTCGTCGCCAATGTCGTCGACGCTGATGTCTTCGAGGCCGAGGGCATCGATGATCAGCAGTTTGATGTCACGGTGCAGATCGCTCATCTTCGGCGAGCTCCTTAATGAAATAGGTGTGCAAATAATCGTTGAGCTTGCGCGAGGCTTGCGGTGCGGGTCCCTGCGCGGCGAAAGTCTGTGGGTCTATATCGGCCCCGACGCGAAAACTGAAGTGCACGCGGCGGCGGGGGATCCGATACCAGGGTTCGGCTTTGGTCAGTGTGGTCGGGCTGACCTTGATGACCACCGGCGTGAGGATTTTCGCACCGCGCAGGGCAATTGCCGCAGCGCCCCGATGGAAGGCTGGCGCCTGCCCCGGCTGGGTGCGCGTGCCTTCCGGGAAAATGATCAGGGTCTGGCCGTTTTGCAAGGATTGGGCGGCCGCATCGAGCATGTCCATGCTGCCGTCGTTGCTGATGTATTCAGTGCTGCGCAACGGGCCACGGGTGAAAGGGTTTTCCCACAGGCTTTTCTTCACCACGCAATTGGCCTGGCGCACCAGACCGATCAGGAACACCACGTCGATCAGCGAAGGATGGTTGGCAATGATCATCTGCCCGGGTCGGCCGAGACGTTCGGCGCCCTGAATGTCATAGGTCAGCACGCCGGTCCGGGCCATGAACCGCACGAAGAACCAGAACAGCCGACTGACGGTCTCCCTCGCGCGTTGGCGATGCGAGACGGCGTCACCGGGCAGGCAACCCAACAACGGAAACACCAGCACACGCAGGCACAGCCCGCCTAGCCCGAACAGGGCAAAGCTTGCGGCGGTGGCCAGCAGGCGCCAGTAATAGGCATCGCGGTTTTTTTCGGTCACGGGTTGCGTTGCCAGGTCCATACACGATTTTTCCAGGCATGTTGGCAAAGGGGTTGCTGGCCGAGCAGGGTGCGCAACAGATTAAGCGCGTGAGGCCAGTGCGCTTTTGACCGTGTTTCTGTGGCGCTGTTCAGGGTCAGCCGCCAGTCGGTACCGGGGGTGAGCAAAAGACCGAGTGCGTAGGGAAACGGCACATCATCGATCCACGCCGAATAGGCTTCGGGCGGTTGTTCTTCGGTGATCACCAGCAGCACTGCCGGAGCGCCTTCGTTGAGCAGGGCAGCGGCTTCCAGCATGCCGTGCTCAAGGCCGTCGCCAGCAGCGGCGAGGGCGGTCATTTCGCTGGTTTCACCGCGCATGATCGACCACAGGCCGATGATCGCGTTGTGCACCGACAGGCTGAACTGCGTCGGTGACAGCGGCTGTTCGTTGGCCAGATCGCTGAGGATCTCGTAGGTACGCGGGGTTTCGCCGTGACGCGAAACAAACACCAGCGGCAGATTCTCCCGTCCGTCGGCGAGGGGCCAGCCAACGCTGAACGCCATGCGTGCCAGTCGGCTGAGGCGACGGCGCTGCATGGCCGGCAAAAACGACACATCGGGCGCGGCATCACTGCGCTGGAGCACGACCGGTTGTCGGCTCCAGGCCTGCCAGGCGTCCACGCCGTCGAGGCCTGGGGCCCACGCGCGCCATTGGGCGATGTTGAAGTTGATCACGGACATTCATCCCGCCCCTGCGGGCTTTTGTTGACGCATTGAGTCGCCCAAGCCGCGGCAGGCTTGACGTGGCGCAGGGCGCCGAGTGGCGCGCATTATCCCGGTGAGAGGAGTGTGTAGCAAATGCTGGTTACATTTTGCGCAATGAAATGTACCGAATGGTTCGCAAGAAAACTGTCACTTGGCCATTATCCAGGTTGTCGGCGGCTTGTCTGTCGGGTATCTCGGCGATCAATGGCGGTTTTTACCCTAGCTGTCCGTGGATTTTTGCTCCTGACTCTGTAGTCCGCGTCCATGAAGGTAGCGAAGCAACGTCGCGCACATCTACACTCGGTCATTCTTTGATACACGGAGGTTTGGTCATGCGGCGCGTGGTGTTCAATCAGAAAGGTGGCGTAGGCAAGTCGAGCATTGCCTGCAATCTGGCGGCGGTCAGCGCCAGCGAGGGTTATCGCACGCTGTTGGTCGATCTCGATGCCCAGGCCAACTCCACTCAGTATCTGACCGGGCTCACCGGCGACGACATCCCGATGGGTATTGCCGACTTCTTCAAGCAGACCCTGTCTTCCGGCCCGTTCTCGAAAAAGAATCAGGCGGACATCTACGAAACCCCGTTCGACAACCTGCACATCATCACCGCGACTGCCGAGCTGGCCGATTTGCAGCCCAAGCTTGAGGCCAAGCACAAGATCAACAAGCTGCGTAAGTTGCTCGACGAGTTATCCGAGGATTACGACCGGATTTACCTCGATACGCCGCCAGCGCTGAATTTCTACGCGGTATCGGCGCTGATTGCCGCTGATCGCGTGTTGATTCCTTTTGATTGCGACAGCTTCTCCCGTCAGGCTCTGTACGGCCTGATCGCGGAAATCGAAGAGTTGAAGGACGACCACAACGAAGGTCTGGAAGTCGAAGGCATCGTGGTCAACCAGTTCCAGGCCCGGGCCAGCCTGCCGCAGCAGATTCTCGATGAGCTGATTGCCGAAGGTTTGCCGGTACTGCCGGTGTATCTGACCAGTTCGGTGCGCATGCGCGAATCGCACCAGGCCAGCATGCCGCTGATCCACCTCGATCCCCGGCACAAGCTGACCCAGCAATTCGTCGAACTGCACAATTTGCTCGAAGATCACTGATCTCTTGAGCTACGCAGATCCCCTGTAGGAGTGAGCCTGCTCGCGATAGCTTCCTTTCAGTCACTCAAGTGTTGGCTGACAGGACGCTATCGCGAGCAGGCTCACTCCTACATTGTTTGACGGTGTGTCAGATACCCTGACTACGCAGCCACGCGATCAACTGCGGCAACGGAAATGCGCCACTCTGCCGCGCCACTTCCTTGCCGTTCTTGAACAGAATCAAACTCGGAATCGAGCGAATCCCCAACTGCGCCGACAACTGCTGATGGGCCTCGCTATCAAGCTTGGCCAAGCGGCACTTGCCCGCCAACTGCGCTGCCGCCTGCTCGAACACCGGCGCAAACGACTTGCACGGCCCACACCATTCCGCCCAGACATCCACCAGCAACGGCAGATCCCCCTTGATCTGGCTGGCGTAATCGCCTTGCTTGAGTTCGAAGGGTTTGTTCAGCAGCACAGCGGATTTGCAGCGTCCGCACTTGGGCTGGTCCGCAAGGCGCTCGGCGGGGATGCGGTTGAGGCCGTTGCAGGAGGGGCAGGGGATGAGGAGTGGTTCGGACATGATGGGCTCTCAGGCAGGAAGTCTATGAGACTGATCTGGAGGCAAAGTCGCGATTATCAAGGAATTGATCTGTAGGTCATTACCTTCCTCAGTTGAGGAAAGGGCCTACGCACGTCTGCGCGGAGGCTGACTATCTGTATTTTATCTAATCGGTCATCTTGTGCAGATCTGAGCGAAATACCATTCCTATGACCGCCAAGACAGTTAAACGCCTTCCACTCTCGGAGCTTTTGAAGGGCTCTGAATATCTAAAATTCTTAAATGCCCAAACGGTTTTTTCTCTCGCCGGGAGCTCTGTTGGATTTGAGAATGTTTGGATTGATTCCGGCGCGGACCAAAACCCGGGTTTGTTTCCTCGCTCGCTGCATCGGCCAGAAAACGAAGACGACTACGATGCTTTGGTATTGGCAGTCGACGAACTGCTGGAAATTACCGGCGATGATGAGTCGCACCCGTTGATGAGCCTGGTCGACATCATCGGTGACTGGATCGAAGAATTGGATCACACCCATCACCCCATGGCCCAGGCAAGTGGCGAAGAGGTTCTCGGTTACATGATGCGTGAACACGGCCTGACTCAGAGCGACTTGCCGGGTGTTGGTACTCAGTCGGTTGTGTCGGAGATTTTGAACGGCAAGCGCAAGCTTAACTTGCGCCAGATTCGTTGGTTGGCAGAGCGCTTCAATGTGCCAATCGATGTGTTTACCTGATGTTGGTTCAGGAAGAACAACTGATCTCCAAATGCTTGCCCCACTCCGGCGGTCGCTCGGCATAACCCTCCATCCCCGGCTGCTCTTCAAACGGCTTGCTCAGCACCCCATGCAGCCGGCGTACTTCTGAGTAATCCCCTTGCTCAGCCGCATCGATAGCCTTTTGCGCCAGATAATTGCGCAGAATGTACAGCGGATTGACTGCATGCATCCGCGCGCGGCGCTGTTCCTGATCAGCATCGCCATCGCGGGCAACCCGGGCGACGTAGCGTTCGCCCCAGGCGTCGAAACCCTTGATGTCGACGAAGTCATCACGTAGGCGGGAAACGGCCTGTTCGGCGGATTCTTCACCGAGACGGCGGAAGAACAGCGTGTAGTCGACGCCGCTGTTCTGCATCAGTTGCAGCAGGTCTTCCAGCAACTTCTGGTCGTCTTCCTCGGCGGTGGTGAATCCGAAGCGGCGGCGCATCAGGTCGAGGTAGTGCGCCTGGAACAATGGCAGGTACAAGCCGAGGGTTTCGCGCAGAGCTTCGACACTGATGAACGGCGTCAACGCCTGCGCCAGCGCGCTGAGGTTCCACTGGCCGACCGGCACCTGATTGCTGAACGAGTAACGCCCCTGATCATCCGAATGGTTGCAGATGAAGTTGGCGTCGAAATCGTCGAGGAAGGCGAACGGCCCGAAGTCGAAAGTGATGCCGAGGATCGACATGTTGTCGGTGTTCATCACGCCGTGGCAGAAACCGTAGGCCTGCCATTTGGCAATCAGTTCGGCGTTGCGTTCGACGATTTCGCGGAACATCGCCAGATACGGTTCAGGTTGTTCCCGGCATTCGGGGAAGTGCATCGCCAACACGTGTTCGCCGAGCTGCTTCTGCTGCTCGGGGCGCTTGGTGTAATAGAAGTATTCGAAGTGGCCGAAGCGGATGTGGCTCGGCGCCAGACGCAGGACCATCGCTGCGCGTTCCTGCTTTTCGCGCCAGACCGGGGTGTCGGAACCGATCACGCACGCCGCGCGCGACGAAGGAATGTTCAACGCGAACAAGGCTTCGGAGGCAAGGAACTCGCGGATCGACGAACGCAGCACCGCACGGCCATCGCCCATGCGCGAAAACGGCGTCTGCCCGGCACCCTTCAGGTGCAAATCCCAATGCTCGCCGGCAGTGTTGTAGACCTCCCCGAGCAGCAGCCCGCGACCATCGCCGAGTTGTGGCGTGTAACCGCCGAACTGATGCCCGGAATAGATCATCGCCCGCGGCTCGGCATCGGCCCATAGCTTGTGGCCGCCAAACAGTTCGGCAAATTCGTTGGTTTCGGCGGTCGTCGGATCGAGATCGAGCAATGCCAGGGCCGCCGGGCTCGCCACGACCAGACGCGGATTGTCGATCGGCTCGGGCAGCACGTGGGCGGAGAACGCATCGCCCAGGCGGGCGAAGCGATTGTCGAAGGTCAGTTCGTCGAGGGCTTTCAAGGGCCGGCTCCAGCAGAATGTCCGAGCATTCTGCTGGGATTAGACCGGTTAGTCGAGTTTGGCCGGCGGCGGCTCTTGCAACGGTTTCTGATCGTCGGCAATCGGCACGATGGTTTTCGTTTCCGGCTCGATCGGCACCATCTTGTATTCCTGTCCGTGCAGGTTCTTCAGATAAACCTCCATCTGGCGGAACGAGATGTTGATGTGCTGCTTCTTGAACTCGCGGTTGATAAAGCGGTTGACCTCATCGAGCACCGGGTTGCGGTCACCGAGGTCGCGCACGTGCATGCGCAACTCGTGGTCGAGGGTGCTTTCACCGAAGTTGAGGAAGTACACATGCGGCTCGGGTTCCTTGAGCACGCGCGGGTTCTCGCGGGCAGCCTTGAGCAGCAGTTCCTTGACCAGATCGAGATCGGAGCCGTAGTCGACGCCGAGTTTCAGCGTGACGCGGGTGATGGTGTCGGTCAGCGACCAGTTGATCAATTGCCCGGTGATGAACGTCTTGTTCGGGACAATGATGTCCTTGCGGTCGAAGTCGGTGATGGTCGTGGCGCGGATGCGGATCTTGCTCACCGTGCCTGAGAGGTTGCCGATGGTGATGGTGTCACCGATCCGCACCGGGCGTTCGAAGAGGATCATGATGCCGGAGATGAAGTTTGCAAAAATCTCCTGCATGCCGAAACCGAGGCCGACCGACAGCGCCGCCACCAGCCATTGCAACTTGTCCCAACTCACGCCCAGCGTCGACAGGGTCGAGACGAAGCCAACGCCGGCAATCACATACGATAGCAGCGTCGTGGTCGCATAAGCACTGCCCTGCGCGAGATTGAGCTTGGACAGCACGAACACTTCGAGCAGGCCCGGCAAGTTGCGCGCCAGAGCAAAGGTGATGCCGATGATGATCAGCGCACCAAGCATGTCGCCGATGCTGATCGGCACCATGCTCATGTTGGCGCCGGTGCCGCTGGTGTATTCGTAGAGGGTGATGTTGTCGAGGTACGAGAACACCGAGATCAGGTCCGACCAGACCCAGTACAGCGCGGCGATGAAGCCGCCGAGCAGGGCCAGGCGGATCAGGCGCAAGGACTGTTCGTTGACCTTTTCGATATCCAGCGTTGGCTCTTCGATCACCGCTTCGCCGTCGCCGGCTTCTTTCGCCGCCTGACGTTTAGCCAGGGCGCGCTGGTAGGCCAGGCGCCGCGCTGCAACGCTCAGGCCACGGACGAAGGTGGCTTCGATCACCAGCCAGAACATCAGCAGGTACAGGGTGTTGATCAGTCGGTCACTGAGTTTCAAGGCGGTGTAGTAGTAGCCGAAACATACAGCGACAAAAAGCGCGATCGGCAGCAGGGTGAACATCACGCCGACGGCTTTGCGGAACAGCGAGGCGTTTTCGTGGGCCGGGCTGCTGATCAGCAAGCGACTGAGCAGCCATGCCATCAACGCGTAGCAGGTCAGCACCACTGGCATGCCGAGTACATCGTCGGCGAGCGCCGCCGGTTGCAATTCGGCGACCGCCACCACGGCCACCAGCGCCATGACCACCAGCCCGAGCCGGCGTACCCAGCCCTGAAGGAATTCGACCTGGGGTTTTTCCCAGCGAAAGTGCAATTCGGCCACACCGCCGGGCGCAAGGATTCGATAGGCGGTGTAGAACACCAGCCACGCCTGACCCATCTGCAGGAGCGCTGCGCCCATGTTGGCGTTCTGGCCGCGCGCGTCGATCTGCAAGGCCAGTCCGCACAAGGCGAGGCCCAGCGCCACCGGCATCGCCAGCAGAATATTGATCAGAATGGCCTGCGGTGTGTGCCACTGGCTGTCGCGTTTGAAATGGCCGATGTCCTGGTGAACCTTGTTCAGGCGACCGTAGAGACTTTTGCGGCGCCACAGCAGTGCGCCGATCAGCAATGCCAGAGGCAGAAACAGCAGTGGTCGCTGGGTCAGGCCGTCGGTCAGCTCGCTCAGGCTGGAGGCCCACGGCAGTGTGTCAACCTGACGTTTCAACCGCTCCGGTACACCCCGCATCCACTCCAGATCCAGAGGCTTGTTGCTGGGAATCCAGAACATTTGCTCATCGAGGGTCGCACGCAGGCTCTGCGCGGTGCTCAGCAGTTGTTTCTGGTTGAGTTGCAGGGTGATCGATTCGTTGAGCATCGAGCTCAATTCGCGGTTCAGGCGCTCCAGCAGATCGACGCGGGTGTTGGCCAGATCCAGCAGGCTTTTACGCAACTGCGGGGTGACTTGTTCCGGCGGCTGAGTGGCCAGCAGGCTGTCGACATAGGACGCCGGATTGCTCAACAGTTCACGCTGCTGGCTGACGTCGAACTGATACAGGCGAATGTCGGCGATCTGATCCGCCAGATCACGATCGACCTTGAGTCGTGGCAGGGCTTGTTTCTGTTTGTAGAGAATCTTCGACAGCAACAGGCTGCCCTTGAGCACGTTGATCTGCTCATCGAGGGCCGCATCGCTCTGGGTCAGGGAGTCGAGTTGCTGCTTGGTCTGCAGGTTCTGCTGGGTGACTTCGTTGAGGCGGTCGGTGCTTTTGAGCAGATAGTCGGAGAGCTTGAGGTTGGCTGAGCTCTCAGTGGCGAGCAAGCTGCTGCTGCCGGCCTTTTGCGCTTCGATCGACTGCTGGGTCACGGTTTCCTGCGACTGCGCCAGACGTTTCTGATTGATCAGCGTCTGCAGTTCCTGGATCTCGCGGTCGAGGCGGTCGGACTTCTCCGAGAGCAGGTCATGCTGGGCGTTGCCCAGATCCTGCAACTGGCTGTTGCCGGCCAGCTCCTGGCGGCGTAAAGGGATCAGCGCGTTCAGCGCTGCGAGTTCCGCGTTCAACTGATCACGTTGCTCGCTGCTGACGGTCTTGCCGGCGTCCTTGCCGGACTTGAGGATGTTGTTGATCTGCTGGATGCGCGTCTGGCTGGCGGAAATTTCCGCCTGGGCGCGCTCGGGACGGGTCTGGGCAGTGATGATCAGACTGTTGGCGTCGGCCAGCGCTTTTTGCAGATCGCTTTGCTGGGTCGAGCGATCCGTCAGGATCTGCTCCAGCTGTTGGATCGACTCCTTGGGAAAACGCTGTGCCACCGGCACGACCGCCGTGGCCTTTAGGCGCGTCAGTTCGCGAGTGTTTTCGATCGTCTGCTTCGGCGCCGTGGCTAGCTGCTGTTTGAGGTCGATCAGCTTTTGTGCGTAATCACGCTGATTGTTCAGTTGAGTCAGCGTGCTCTGCAAGATGGTTTGCAGGGCCTTTTTATCGGCATCTGGCAGTTTGCTGTCGGCCAGCTTGTCGAGACTGGCCTGCACGGCGTCGCTGGACGGTGGTTCGGCGGCGTACAGCGGGCCGACAGTGAGACTCAGGCCCAGCAGGGCCGCGGCGAAAAAGGAGCGCAGGGTAGGCATAGAGACCGGTCAAGCAAGTGAGAGTGGACGCAGTTTAGAGGAAGAGCCCGGGGCCCGGGCGACTTCCTTCGGGGAATCTGACGCCCACTTTGCCGATCTTGTTCCCGTCCATGACCGCAACCGTCCAGTGGGTGTTGTTCCACTCCACCTGGTCGCCGACGATGGGTGCGCCACCGACTTTGTGGGCGATGAAGGCGCCCAGGGTCATGTCCGGATCAATACCCTCGGCCGGCAGGCCATAGAGTGCGGCAACCGCTTTAAGCTGGGCGTCTCCTTCAAGCACGAAATCACCGAAGAAGCGCAGATCGAGACCGCGCTGCGGCGCTTGGCTGAACAGTTTTCCGAGGGCGCCGAGGTTGTGTTCATGGCCGATAACACACAGTAAATCATCGACTTCCAGCACCGTACTACCCGACGGATGGAGCAGTTGCTGGCCACGAAACAAGGCGGCGATACGTGTGCCTTCGGGCATTTTCAGTTCGCGCAGGGGCGAACCGATGCACCATTTCTCCGCACCGAGCTTGTAAACGAACAGCTCCCATTCGCTGGTGACGTGGACTTCCAGCGCCGCCCGGGAAATCGGCGCAGGCTCCGGCGGTACCGTGACTTTCAGCAGCTTGGCGACCCACGGCAGGCTCGTGCCCTGCACCAGCAGCGACACCAGCACGATAAAGAACGCGAGGTTGAAGTACAGCTGCGCATTCGGCAGCCCGGCCATCAGCGGGAACACCGCGAGAATGATCGGTACCGCGCCGCGCAGGCCAACCCAGGAAATAAAGGCTTTTTCGCGACCGTGGAAGGCCTTGAACGGTAGCAGGCCGACCATCACCGACAGCGGCCGCGCAAACAGAATCATCCACAGCGCCAGACCGAGAGCGGGCAGGGCGATCGGCAGCAAATCGTGCGGCGTCACCAGCAGGCCGAGCACCAGGAACATGCCGATTTGCGCCAGCCAGGCCATGCCGTCGAGCATATGCAGAATGCCGTGGCGGCTGCGCACCGGGCGGTTGCCGATGACCAGACCGCACAGATAAACGGCGAGGAAGCCGCTGCCGTGCAGGGCGTTGGTCAGGGCGAACACCACCAGACCGCCAGCGATCACCAGAATCGGATACAGGCCGGCGGCCAGATTGATCCGGTTGACCAGTTGCAGCATCAGCCAGCCGCCACCGAGACCGATCACGCCGCCGATGCCGAACTCGCGGATCAGATGGGTCAACAGGCTCCAGTGCAGGCCGGTCTGGCCGCTGGCGAGCATGTCGATCAAGGTCACGGTGAGAAACACCGCCATCGGGTCGTTGCTGCCGGATTCGATTTCCAGGCTGGCCGTCACCCGTTCGTTCAGGCCTTTACCACCAAGCAACGAGAACACCGCTGCGGCGTCGGTTGAGCCAACGATGGCGCCGATCAGCAGGCCTTGAATCAGATTGAGGTCGAACAGCCATGCCGCTGCCATGCCGGTCAGGCCAGTGGTAATCAACACCCCGACCGTGGCCAGCGATAACGCCGGCCATAGCGCCACGCGGAAACTCGACACCCTCGTGCGCAAACCGCCGTCGAGGAGGATCACCGCCAGTGCGAGGTTGCCGACCAGATAGGCCGTCGGGTAGTTATCGAAAATGATCCCGCCGCCATCGACCCCGGCGGCCATGCCGACTGCAAGAATAATGACCAGAATCGGGATGCCGAGACGGGAGGAGAGGGAGCTGACGAGAATGCTTGCGCCTACCAGCAACGCGCCGATCAAGAACAGGCTGTTGATGGTCGTCGCATTCAAAGGCAGTACTCCAGAAGCGTAAAGACGGGCACAAACTGACCATGCAGTCTGCGTGCCAGCGATTCTAACCTGTTGAAATGTGATGCTGTCAAAAAGGTTTTTCAGTGTGGCATCAGGTTTTGTGTTCGGCGGGCGATTGCTGCCCTCACCCTAACCCTCTCCCGGAGGGAGAGGGAACTGATCGAGGTGTTTGTGCGAGCTACATCGACCTGAAATTTCGAGTCGAACTCAGACTTTGAAATGCATAACGATCTGCTCCTTTTCCCCCTCTCCCTCTGGGAGAGGGGACTGATCGAGGTGTTTGTGCGAGGTACGCCGACCTGAAATTCCGAGTCGAGCTCAGACTTTGAAAAGCATGAAGATCTGCTCCCTTTCCCCCTCTCCCCCTGGGAGAGGGAACTGATCGAGGTGTTTGTGCGAGCTACATCGACCTGAAATTCCGAGTCGAACTCAGACTTTGAAAAGCATGAGGATCTGCTCCCTTTCCCCCTCTCCCTCTGGGAGAGGGCTGGGGTGAGGGGCTTTTGACCTTAATCTCAAAATTTACAGGCTGAACCGCCCAACCATGTTGTTCAAATCCAGCGCCAACCGCGACAGCTCATTGCTCGCCGCACTGGTCTGATTCGCGCCAGTCGCCGATTGCACCGACAAATCACGAATATTCACCAGATTGCGATCCACTTCCCGCGCCACTTGTGCCTGCTCTTCAGCGGCGCTGGCGATCACCAGGTTGCGCTCGTTGATCTCGACGATGGCGGTGTTGATGGTGTCCAGCGACATGCCGGCACCACGGGCGATGTTCAGGGTCGACTCGGCACGCTCGGTGCTGTTGCGCATCGAATCCACGGCGTGTTCGGTGCCGCTCTGAATGCTGCCGATCATCCGCTCGATTTCGCTGGTCGACTGCTGAGTGCGATGCGCCAAGGCACGTACTTCATCCGCCACCACCGCAAAACCACGGCCGGCTTCACCGGCGCGTGCCGCTTCAATCGCTGCGTTCAGTGCCAGCAGGTTGGTCTGATCGGCCAGACCACGAATCACATCCAGCACTTTGCCAATGTCGCGGGATTCATTGGCCAGATCGCCGATCAACGACGCAGTGCTTTGCACATCGGCGCTCATGCGTTCGATGGCGCTGACCGTTTCCTGGACCAGATCACGACCATCACCGGCCGAGGTGGTGGCATTCTTCGAGGCTTCCGAAGTGCTCACGGCGTTGCGCGCGACTTCTTCCACAGCGCTGGTCATTTCATTGACCGCAGTGGCCGCCTGTTCAATTTCGTTGTTCTGCTGAGTCAGGCCACGCGCGCTTTCGTCGGTGACGCTGTTCAGTTCTTCCGCTGCCGAAGCCAACTGAGTCGCCGAGCCGGAAATACGCTGCAGGGTGTCACGTAGCTTCGATTGCATCTTGGCCATGGCTGCCAGCAGGCGGCCAGCTTCGTCTTCACCGTCAACGTGGATCGGCTGGGTCAGGTTGCCTTCGGCGATGGTTTCCGCAGCTTCCAATGCGTTGGAGATCGGCTTGGTGATGCTGACGGTCAGCAGCCATGCGAAGAGAAATGTCAGGCCAGTGGCGATCACCAACAGCGTGACCACAAGGTTGAAAGACATCGAAAACTGATCGCTCGCGCCTTTATCCGTCTCGGCGATTTGCTGAGTGTTGATCTCCAGCAAACGCGCGAGGGCGGTGTTCACCGCTTCCGAGTTGCTCAGCAAGTCCGAGTTGAGCATCTGCCGCAGTTCATCGATCTGATTGTTGCGCGACAGGGTTTTCATCCGGTCTTCGAGCTGGCGGTACTGCGCGAGCAACTGTATGTATTGATCATAAGCCGCGCGTTCTTGCGGGCCGTCGATCAACGGCTCGTAGGCGCGCTGGGCGTCGGCGATCTGCTTGTTGCGCAACTCGAACAGTTCGACAGTCTTTTGTTGAACGTCCGGTTCACGGTTGATCAGCAACCGATACGACAAAACACGCAGGCGCAGGGTCAGTTGGGTGAACTCGTCGAGGGCCTTGATCGAAGGCACACTGGCCGTGGCGATGTCTTCGCCTGCTGCGCGGATTTTGCTCATCTGATTAAGCGCAAACACGCCGAGAACCAGCATCAGGCCGCCGATCAGGGCGAAGCCGGTAAACGCCCGTGGGGCGATATTCATATTGCGAAGGGACATGGGGCGGATACCAAGAGAGGGCCGCGTCCATGCGGGCTGAGACTGCTGTATGGATGACTTATCGGTCATGCGACTAAAGTCTTGAGGTGCTGTGCGTATTTGTCGCAGAAGGGCTTGGGCGACGAAGTGCAGGAACCAGATCGGCAGATCACAGTCTTTAAAACTCGCGAGAACGGTCGGCCGCCAGGAAAATCAAGGCTTTGCGCCGGTTTAACCCTGGCATCCGTGATGACTTTTCTTTATCGTACGCGCCCTTTGAAAAACGCTTGGAAGATCAAAATGTTGGAAGCATCCCTCAGCCAATTGGAACAGCTCGTCAGCGACCTGGTGCAACAGAACCAGACCCTCGCGCAAACCAACCAGACCCTGTCCACGGAACTGGCCCAGGCCAAGGATGAAAACGAAAGCCTGCAACTGAACCTGATGGAGCAGGAAGAAAAGCACGGCGCCACCGCCGCCCGCATTCAAGCCCTGGTTGATCGCGTCAACGCAGGTCCGGTCAGCGCATGAACCACCACACAGCAGGGGTAAAAGTCGTCTCCATTCTCGGGGAGGACTATTCGATCAAGGCACCGGCCGGGGAAGAACAGACCCTGCTGGACGCGGCCATGATGCTCAAGGCAGCGCTGGACGACACCAAGCGCAAATACCCGACACTGATCGGTGACCGCTTGCTGGTGCTGGCGGCGATGAATCTGTGCTCGCAGCAGATCGAAATGAAGAAGCAACACCAGGAAGAACTCGACCGTTACCAAGAGCAAGTCAGCGCCACGGTCGACACTATTGCCAAGACCATTAGTCAGGGTTGAAGCGCGTTTTGCAGCGCCTCGGTACTTCGAGGCGCTCATATATGAACGGCTCTGTGTTTATTGAGTTTTAGTCACTGGTTGCCAGTAAACCTTCCTCGACCATTCTCCATTGGTTTGCTTCGTAAACTCTCCGTGGGACACCCTATAGGTCGTCTTATCGATCGTCACCTCATCTCCGTGTGAAAGCAGGTTTATATATTCTGATCCTGCGATCGGCTGAGTTGTACTGAACGTCGCGCCTGAGAACGTGGTGATCGTAGCTTTGTAATGGATTACGGGGAAAACCATGACTTCGGTAAAGTGTTTTCGGGTGATCATCGATAGCATGCTGGATCCGTCGACAAAGTCGCCGATCTGCGCTGATTTCACAAACGTATCGTTGTCAGACATTGTCTGTACAAAGCTTTCCGCTGGACTTGTATCAGCCATGATCTTTCTCCTGCTAGTACAGCATGAGTCTGTGAAGCGAATGCTTGGGCACAGACAGGGAAACTGCAATCTATGCCAGGCGATGCGACCTGTAACCTGTCAGAGTTGACAGTGTTCTCGCCATGAAAACGGCCCGCTTTTTGCTGGTCGAAGATCACTGCATCAAGGTTTGTCTCTTGTTTGCGTGATTTTTGTATACATCTGGCGCGACAGTTGCAGTGTTTCAGCCTCTTATTCTTTGGGGGTGCTCCATGCAGTTGTGGCGACGCAGTATTCAATGGCAGCTGATTCTCAGCATGGGCACCGCCCTGCTGGTCAGTATCCTGATCGTGGTTGGCATTTATACCCTGGTGGTCAACCGCCTCGCCCAGAGTTATCTGGTCGAACAAGCTCTGCCGTCGAGCATCGAAGCGACGCGCAACGATATCGAACGGATCCTTGTGCAACCGCTGACAGCGGCCAAGGATATTGCTAGTAATACGATGGTCCGTGACTGGCTCGCCTCAGGCGAAGACAGCAGCAAAACGGCTGGCTTCGCGCAGTATCTGGAAGGCATCCGCGCCGAACATAAAGCTTTCACCGCTTTGATCATCGGCACCGAATCCAATCATTACATCACCGAAAAAGGCCTGGATCGCACCCTCAGTCGCTCCAAACCGGCTGACGCGTGGTTCTATTCCTTCCTCGACAGCAATCAGCCGCGCACCCTCAATATCGACAACGACGGCGCCACCGGGGAATTGGCGCTGTTCATCGATCTGAAGGTCGAGCAGGCCGGCAAAGTGGTCGGCGTTGCCGGGCTAGGCTTGAGTATGAAAGAGCTGTCGGAGCTGATTCACAACTTCAGCTTTGGTGAGCGCGGCAAGGTCTATCTCGTGCGCTCCGACGGTTTGATCCAGGTGCATCCCGAAGCGCAGTTCAGCGGCAAACGCACCTTGAACGAGCAGATCGGCGCCAATGCGGCGCAGGCCGTCATGGGCCAGAAAACGGCGATCAGCAGCAGCTTCCAGAGGGATGGCGAAGACTTCCTCGCCTTCAGCCTGCCGTTGCGCGATTTGGGCTGGACTCTGGTGGCCGAAGTGCCGCATTCGCAGATCTATGCCGAAGCCCGTAAAGCGATGTGGATGAGCGGCGGTATCGGTCTGGCCGTAGCGCTGGTGTGCCTCGCTTTGGTGGTGTGGCTGGCGCAAGGGCTGGTGCGGCCGATTCGTCAGGTAACAGCGGCGCTGGTAGCAATCGGTAGCGGCGGTGGAGATTTGACCCACCGGTTAGATTCCAGTCGCGCCGACGAGCTGGGCGATCTCGCCCGAGGCTTCAATCGTTTCCTCGACAGCCAGCGCGGGATGATCGCTGAGGTACTGACCACCAGCGAGCGTTTGCGCACTGCTGTGGGGCAAGTGGCGAAAGTCGTCGAGAACACCGCTGAACGTTCTGGCCGTCAGCAGGAAATGACCGACATGGTCGCAACTGCGGTTCACGAGATGGGCCTGACCGTGCAGGAGATTGCGCAGAACGCTGGTAACGCGGCACTCGCTTCGCAAACTGCGCGGGATGAGGCGATGCAGGCGCGGGAAGTGGTCGGCGGCTCGATTCGGCATATTGAAAGCATGTCCGATGAGATTGGCGTCGCGGCTGGCGCGGTGGGTGAATTGGCGCACCAAGTGGCGTCGATCGATTCTGTATTGGCGGTAATTCGCGGGGTGTCCGAGCAGACCAATCTGTTGGCGCTCAATGCCGCCATCGAAGCGGCGCGCGCCGGTGATATGGGGCGCGGCTTCGCGGTTGTTGCTGACGAAGTGCGCACTTTGGCGCGCAGGACGCAGGCCTCCACCGACGAAATCCAGCAGATGATCGGCAGCCTCAAGCAAGGCGCGGAAAACGCCGTGTCGTCGATGCGCACGGGGCAGGCGGCAACTGGCACCGGGGTTGAATCGAGCCAGCGCACCGGGGCATCGCTGACAGCGATTACCGGGCAGGTCGAGCGCATCAGTGACATGAACCATCAGGTGGCGACGGCGACGGAGGAGCAGTCGGCGGTGACTGAGGAGATCAACCGCAATGTGCAGGGGATTTCCGATCTGGCGCGGGCGACGGCGGGGGAGGTTCGGGCCTGTCGTGAGGATTGTCAGATGTTGCAGAGGCTGGCGGATGATCTGGCGCGGCAGATGGGTGGGTTCAAGTTGAGTTGAGTGTTGAGCCAGAAAAGCCCCTCACCCTAGCCCTCTCCCAGAGGGAGAGGGGACTGACCGTGGAAAATTCAGGAGGTACGCCGACCTGAAAGTACTGTACTGAATCCATAGTCGATGCGGTTTTTCAGGTCGATGTATAGCGTCAGACACCTCGGTCGGCCCCCTCTCCCTTTGGGAGAGGGCTGGGGTGAGGGTTGGCTTTTAGAACCACGCATCCTGCATCGCCAGACACGTATCATCCCGCGCCTCCAGCAACGCCAGTTCATGGTGACAACCCGGCACTTCCCACGTCAGAAAATACCGCGCCGCCTGCAACTTGCCTTTATAGAAGTCAGCATCCGCCGCATTACCCTTGGCCAACCCTTCCTCGGCACGAATCGCCTGCTCCAGCCAGCGCCAGCCAATCACCGTGTGGCCGAACACCTTCAGGTACAGCGCCGAATTCGCCAGGCTGCTATTGACCTTGCCCTGTGCCAGATCGGTCAACAAACCGATGGTCACCGTTTGCAGGCGCGCGACCAGTTTCTCTAACGGCTCACGCAACGCGGTCAGCGATTCATGCGCCGTTGCGCGCTCTGCCGTGGTGGCGATCAGACGAATCAATTGCTTCAGTCCCGCGCCACCGTTCTGCGCCAATTTACGCCCGAGCAAGTCCAGCGATTGAATGCCATGGGTGCCTTCATGAATCGGGTTCAAGCGGTTATCGCGGTAATACTGCTCCACCGGATATTCGCGGGTGTAACCGTGACCGCCAAGAATCTGGATCGCCAGTTCGTTGGCCTTGAGGCAGAACTCCGACGGCCAGGATTTGACGATCGGTGTCAGCAGATCCAGCAACTCATGCGCCTGCTTGCGCTCGGCTTCGGATTCAAGCGTCGTGGTGTCATCGAATAGCCGCGCTGCATAGAGGCCGAGGTCAAATGCACCTTCGACGTAGGACTTTTGCGTCAACAGCATACGTCTGACATCGGCGTGCTGAATGATCGCCACCGGTGCTGTGGTCGGATCCTTACTGTCCGGCACGCGACCCTGTGGCCGCTCGCGGGCGTACTCCAGCGAGTACAGGTAACCGGCATAACCGAGCATCACCGCGCCCATGCCGACGCCGATCCGCGCCTCGTTCATCATCTGGAACATGTAGCTCAAGCCGTGGTGCGGTTTTCCCACCAGATAACCAACACACTCACCGTTATCGCCGAAGTTCAACGCTGTGGAGGTGGTGCCGCGCCAGCCCATCTTGTGAAACAGCCCGGCCAGCAGAACATCGTTACGCTGGCCGAGGCTGCCGTCATCGTTGACCAGAAACTTCGGCACGATGAACAGCGAGATACCTTTAACGCCCGCAGGTGCGTCGGGCAGCTTGGCCAGGACCATGTGCACGATGTTTTCCGAGAGCGGGTGATCGCCGCCGGAAATGAAAATCTTGTTGCCCTTCAGGCGATAAGTGCCGTCGGACGCCGGCTCGGCGCGCGTACGAATATCCGACAGCGATGATCCTGCGTGGGGCTCGGTCAGGGCCATGGTGCCGAAGAAGCGGCCATCGATCATCGGTTGCAGAAAGCGTTGTTTCTGTTCGTCCGTGCCAAAGCTCTCAATCAGGTTCGCCGCGCCCATGGTCAGGAACGGGTAGGACGTTGAAGCCGCGTTGGCTGACTGGAAATGCGCGAAGCAGGCTTGCGACAGCAGTGTAGGAAGCTGCATGCCGCCGGCGTCGAAACTTCTCGCGGCGTTGAGGAATCCGGCTTCAAGGAAGGCATCCACCGCTGGTTTCACTTCAGGAATCAGAATCGCCTTGCCATCTTCGTAGCGCGGTTCGTTCTCGTCGCCCTTGCGGTTGTGCGGGGCGAAGTACTTCTCGGCGATGTTGCGCGCGGTGCCGATGGCGGCGTCGAAGGTCTCGCGGTTGTGCTCGGCAAAGCGCTCACGCCGGGTCAGGCCCTCGGCATCAAGGACTTCATACAGCTCGAAAGCCAGATTGCGGGAACTGAGCAGCGTCTCGGACATGGCGGCCTACCTGAAATTGGGGTTGGGCCGAGTCTAGGCGTGCTGATAAAGGCTGAACAGGATGATTGATGGGCGTGATACAGAAGCAAAAGATCGCAGCCTTCGGCAGCTCCTACACCAATTCCTGTAGGATCTGCCGAAGGCTGCGATCTTTTGATCTTTTGTAGGAGTGAGCCTGCTCGCGATAGCGGTCTGTCAGTCAAACAAATGTGTCTGATAGATCGCTATCGCGAGCAGGCTCACTTCTACAGGGGATTTCATTCCAGGCGACCGTTGCGGTCGCCTGGAGTTACAGCGGTTTAGCCGATCGTCATCAGGCTGGCATTACCACCCGCCGCCGCAGTGTTAACACTCAACGCCCGCTCAATCACCAGGCGCTCCAGGGCAATGTTGGTCTCGCCCTGGGACAAGCCCTGAACCCCAACAATCGCGCCGGCACGCTTGGCGATCTGCTGGCAAACGCCGCGCAACTGGTCGGAATGGCCGTGATGCAGAACCGCATCGAACACCACCTCGTCTTTGTTCCAGTCGGCAACCAGCTTGATCCGCGCCTGAATCTCCTTCGGCAGGCGTGCGAACAAGGCCTTGCTGATGTCGGACTCCGGCCATACCGCCGAACCGCCTACCGCCAGCACCGCCGCCAGTTGCGTCAGCAGATCACCTTCAACCTCCGCCAGGCACAACACGTGCTCACGCGGCAGGATCGCGTAGCTGTTTTTCTCACCGGTCGGGCCGGCCAGTACGCGGGTGATGCCGCTCTGCGATTGCGCAGCGTACTGCACGCACAGGGTGCTCAGGTCGGCGTATTTGTTGCTTTCAGCCCACGCTTTCAGAGCGTTCAGCGGTTTGCTCATGGTATCGCGCAAACGAACGTCCGGGGCGATAACGGCATCACCGCGAGCGAAGGATTGTTCGATGGCATCCGTAGGACGCGTCGCCAGCAAACGGTACAGGTACAGCGGGCCACCGGCTTTCGGGCCAGTACCCGACAGGCCTTCGCCGCCGAATGGCTGCACGCCAACCACGGCACCGACGATGTTACGGTTAACGTAGACGTTACCGGCGTTGACGTTGTCGATCACCTTGGCGATGGTCTCGTCGATGCGCGTGTGCACGCCCAGCGTCAGACCATAACCGGAAGCGTTGATCTGGCCGATCAGTTGATCGATCTCTTTGCGCTTGTAGCGCACCACGTGCAGCACCGGGCCGAAGATCTCGCGTTGCAGCTCGTCGAAGCTTTCCAGCTCGATCAGGGTCGGCATGACGAAGGTGCCGCGTTTGACTTCTTCGGTATCGGCGATCGCCACCTGGTACACATTGCGACCTTTGTCGCGCATGCCCTGGATGTGCTTGTCGATGCCAGCCTTGGCTTCGGCGTCGATCACCGGGCCGATGTCCACGGACAGGCGCTCCGGGTTGCCGAGACGGCTTTCCGCCATGGCACCTTTGAGCATTTCGATGACGCGATCGGCGGAATCTTCCTGCAGGCACAGGACCCGCAGTGCCGAGCAACGCTGACCGGCGCTGTCGAACGCCGACGACACCACGTCGATCACGACTTGTTCGGTCAGCGCCGAAGAGTCGACGATCATTGCGTTCTGGCCGCCGGTTTCGGCGATCAGCGGAATCGGACGGCCCTGGCTGTCGAGACGGCCAGCAATGTTGCGTTGCAGCAGGCGCGCGACTTCGGTGGAACCGGTGAACATCACGCCTTTGACGCGTTCATCGCCAACCAGACCGGCGCCGACGGTTTCACCGCGACCCGGCAGCAGTTGCAGCACGCCTTCCGGGATCCCGGCTTCGAGCAGCAAGCGTACGGCTTGAGCCGCGACCAGCGGAGTTTGTTCGGCAGGCTTGGCCAGTACCGGGTTACCGGCAGCCAGTGCCGCAGCAACCTGACCGCTGAAAATCGCCAGCGGGAAGTTCCACGGGCTGATGCACACCACCGGACCCAGTGGGCGATGGGCGTCATTGCTGAAATCGTTGCGCGCCTGCACTGCGTAATAACGCAGGAAGTCGACGGCTTCGCGGACTTCGGCGATGGCGTTGGCGAAGGTCTTGCCGGCTTCGCGAGCCAGCAGGCCCATCAGCGGCTGAATCTCGCCTTCCATCAAGTCAGCGGCACGTTCCAGAATCGCCGCGCGTTCGGCCGGCGGGGTGGCCTGCCAGATCGGTGCGGCGTTCAGTGCGCATTGAATGGCGTTGTCGACGTCTTCGACGGTGGCTTCTTGAACATGACCGACCACATCACGGTGATCGGCCGGGTTCAGAACGGCTGCCGGCGTTTCGTTGCTGGAGGCGCAACCGAGCATCGGCGCGGCTTTCCAGTCGTTGTGTGCGGTGGCGAGCAAGGCGCAGGACAGCGAAGCCAGACGATGTTCGTTGGCCATGTCGATGCCGCTGGAGTTGGCGCGTTCGGAACCATACAGATCACGCGGCAGCGGAATGCGCGGGTGCGGCAGGCCGAAACCACCTTCCACGGTTGCCATCTGCTCGATCTGCGCCACCGGATCGGCCACCAATTCCTGAATCGAAATCGACTGGTCGGCGATGCGGTTGACGAACGAAGTGTTGGCGCCGTTTTCCAGCAGGCGACGAACCAGATACGCCAGCAGGGTTTCGTGGGTGCCGACCGGTGCGTACACGCGGCACGGACGGTTCAGTTTGCCTTCGGAAACTTTGCCTACAACCTGCTCGTAGAGCGGTTCGCCCATGCCGTGCAGGCACTGGAATTCGTACTGGCCCGGGTAATAGTTCTGACCGGCAATGTGGTAAATGGCCGACAGGGTGTGGGCGTTGTGCGTGGCGAACTGCGGGTAGATGACTTCCGGCACCGACAGCAGTTTGCGTGCGCAAGCGATGTAGGAAACGTCGGTGTACACCTTGCGGGTATAGACCGGATAGCCTTCCAGGCCTTCGACCTGGGCGCGCTTGATTTCGCTGTCCCAGTACGCGCCTTTCACCAGACGGATCATCAGGCGATGACGGCTGCGACGGGCCAGATCGATCACGTAGTCGATCACGTACGGGCAACGCTTCTGATAAGCCTGGATGACGAAACCAATGCCGTTCCAGCCAGTCAGTTGCGGCTCGAAGCACAGGCGCTCTAGCAGATCCAGCGACAGTTCGAGACGGTCGGCTTCTTCGGCGTCGATGTTCAGGCCGATGTCGTATTGCTTGGCCAGCAGGGTCAGCGACAGCAGGCGCGGGTACAGCTCGTCCATCACACGCTCGTACTGCGCGCGGCTGTAACGCGGGTGCAGTGCCGACAGCTTGATGGAAATGCCCGGGCCTTCATAAATCCCACGGCCGTGGGAGGCTTTGCCGATCGAGTGAATGGCTTGTTCGTACGACGCCAGGTACTTCTGCGCGTCGTGCTCGGTCAGTGCCGCTTCACCGAGCATGTCGTAGGAGTAGCGGAAGCCCTTGGCTTCGAACTTGCTCGCGTTGGCCAGCGCTTCGGCGATGGTTTCGCCGGTGACGAACTGCTCGCCCATCAGGCGCATGGCCATGTCGACGCCCTTGCGGATCATCGGCTCGCCGCTCTTGCCGATGATGCGGCTCAGCGAAGAGGTCAGGCCGGCTTCGTTGTGCGTCGAGACCAGTTTGCCGGTCAGCAGCAGGCCCCAAGTGGCCGCGTTGACGAACAGCGAAGGGCTGTTGCCCAAGTGCGGATGCCAGTTGCCGGTGCTGATCTTGTCGCGGATCAGTGCATCGCGCGTGCCTTTGTCCGGGATACGCAGCAGCGCTTCGGCCAGGCACATCAGTGCTACGCCTTCCTGGGACGACAGGGAAAATTCCTGCAGCAGACCCTGAACAATGCCTGCACGACCGCCGGCACTTTTCTGGTTACGCAGTTTTTCCGCGATAGAAGCGGCGAGCTTGTTGGTGGCTTCAGCCATGGCGACCGGCAGGCGGGCCTGTTCGATCAGCATCGGCACCACTTCCGGCTCAGGGCGACGGTAAGCGGCGGTGATCGACGCGCGCAGTACCGACTGCGGCAGGATGCTCTCGGCAAATTCGAGGAAGCATTGGTGGGCGTGATCGGTGTGCACTTCGCCTGCCTCATCGGCGTCCTTGGCGGTCAAACCGTTCAGCTCGGTCAGGGTTGCACCACCCTCGAGTTTTTCCAGGTAATTGAAAATTGCCTGCTTGATCAGCCAGTGCGGTGTGCGATCAATCGAGGTCGCGGCCGCCTTCAGGCGCTCGCGGGTCGGGTCATCAAGTTTGACCCCAAGGGTGGTGGTAGCCATATTTTTATCCTCATGGTTGCCACAGTTGCGTGGCATCAGCTGGCCGCAAGATTAGCCGTGCGCTGAAAGAGGTGCAACCGGGTGCAACCCTTTTTTTGTCGGAATAATAGGCAGCTCGTCAGGAATTATTTTCTGGTACGAAAGTGCTGCTCCTGCTTGGTGCTTTTGCTTCTAGCAAAGGGCCATGACTGCCACAAAAGGGAGCAAAAACGGGGTGATCGTCGATAAATCCGACTAGGTGCAACTAATTCTCACGAAACTGGTTGCACCTTATTTGATTTGTTGCATAGCATTCGCGCCCAAGGTGCAACCGGGATTAACCCGGTGTACCGGCTGATGGCTTTCCTGGGGAAACATCAGTCCTAAATGCGCGGGATCCCGGATCGTCTGCCAAACGTCGTCGTTTGCGTGCGGTTCACCACCGCCGCTACATAAAAACAAAGCCAGGGCGTAACTCAATGAGCGTAAGCAATCCAACCCTGATCACGTTCGTGATCTACATCGCAGCAATGGTGCTGATCGGCTTGATGGCCTATCGCTCCACCAACAACCTTTCTGACTATATTCTCGGCGGTCGCAGCCTCGGCAGCGTCGTCACCGCGCTGTCCGCCGGTGCGTCCGACATGAGTGGCTGGTTGTTGATGGGCCTGCCGGGCGCCATCTATATGTCCGGTCTGTCCGAAAGCTGGATCGCCATCGGTCTGGTCATCGGTGCCTACCTGAACTGGCTGTTCGTTGCCGGCCGTCTGCGCGTGCAGACCGAGCACAACGGCGACGCCCTGACCCTGCCGGATTACTTCGCTAGCCGTTTTGAAGATAAAAGCGGTCTGCTGCGGATCATTTCGGCGATCGTGATTCTGGTGTTCTTCACCATCTACTGCGCTTCCGGCATCGTGGCCGGTGCCCGTCTGTTCGAAAGCACCTTCGGCATGTCCTACGAGACGGCGCTGTGGGCCGGTGCTGCGGCGACGATTGCTTACACCTTTATTGGTGGTTTCCTCGCGGTGAGCTGGACCGACACCGTACAAGCCACGCTGATGATTTTCGCGCTGATCCTCACGCCGATCATCGTCCTGCTGGCTACTGGTGGCGTCGATACCACGTTCCTGGCGATCGAGGCGCAAGATCCGAGCAACTTCGACATGCTCAAAGGCACCACCTTCATCGGCATTATCTCGCTGATGGGCTGGGGTCTGGGCTACTTCGGTCAGCCGCACATCCTCGCGCGTTTCATGGCGGCGGATTCGGTTAAGTCGATCGCCAAGGCGCGTCGCATTTCCATGACCTGGATGATCCTGTGCCTGGGCGGCACTGTGGCGGTGGGCTTCTTCGGTATCGCGTACTTCTCGGCGCACCCGGAAGTTGCCGGTCCCGTGACCGAGAACCACGAACGCGTGTTCATCGAACTGGCCAAACTGCTGTTCAACCCATGGATCGCCGGTGTGCTGTTGTCGGCCATTCTGGCTGCTGTGATGAGCACCCTGAGCTGCCAGTTGCTGGTGTGCTCGAGCGCCCTGACCGAAGACTTCTACAAAACCTTCCTGCGTAAATCCGCTTCTCAGGTTGAGCTGGTCTGGGTCGGCCGCGCCATGGTGCTGCTGGTTGCACTGATCGCGATCGCCTTGGCGGCCAACCCGGAAAACCGCGTACTGGGCCTGGTGTCCTACGCCTGGGCCGGTTTCGGTGCGGCGTTCGGTCCGGTTGTACTGATCTCGGTTATCTGGAAAGGCATGACTCGCGACGGCGCACTGGCCGGTATTCTGGTCGGCGCGATCACCGTGGTGGTCTGGAAGCATTTCGAACTGCTGGGTCTGTACGAAATCATCCCGGGCTTCATCTTCGCCAGCCTGGCCATCTACATCGTCAGCAAGATGGGCGAGCCGACCAGAGGCATGGTGCAGCGCTTCGAAGCGGCGGAAAAAGACTTCCACCTGAACAAGTAATTGTTCTGAGCTGAGGCTCATCCAGAAACGGCCCGTTTCCACAGGAGACGGGCCGTTTTTTTGTGCCTGTGATTTCTTGCCGACGCTGAAGAACCCTGTGGGAGCTGGCTTGCCAGCGATGAGGGCGGCACATTCAGAACATTCAGTAACTGACGCATCGCTATCGCTGGCAAGCCAGCTCCCACAGGGTTCTATGGATGACTTGAGGGATTTGTCTGTAGTTGAAAGCGCCGTTTTTTGCAGGTTTTTTCGGCAAAAAAAGTAGGGAAAATCTGATTTTCCCGTCACCCATTCATCACCCCTTGCCCCTCATGCAGAATCGCCCGCCCTCACATTGCAGAGAGACATCGGATGTTCGCGCCTGCCAATCAACCGCGTTTCACGGTGACCCTCGAAGGCGCCCAACATGACCTCAAGGTCCTTGAGTTCACGGGCAAGGAAGCCATCAGCCAACCCTTTCGTTTCGAGCTGGAACTGGTCAGTGAGCGACCGGATCTGGACCTCGAGAGCCTGCTGCACTGTCAGGCGTTTCTGAGCTTTGATGCTCAAGGTTCCGGTATTCACGGTCAGATTTATCAGGTTGGGCAGGGCGACTCCGGGAAACGTCTGACGCGTTATCACTTAAGCCTTGTCCCACGTTTGACGTATCTGGAACACCGCATCAATCAGCGGATTTTCCAGCATCAGAGCGTGCCGCAAATTGTTGCGCAGGTGCTTAAGGATCACGCGATCCTTCGTGATGCTTTCGAGTTTCGGTTGGGCAGCGAATACCCGGTTCGCGAGTATTGCGTGCAGTACGCTGAAAGCGACTTGGCGTTCATTCAACGCCTGTGTGCCGAAGTGGGTATTCATTACCACTTTCAACACAGCCCCGACGCGCACGTACTGGTGTTCGGTGATGACCAGACGGTGTTTCCAAAACTGGCCACGCCGACCCTTTATCTGCCGGGCAGTGGCATGTCTGCCGGAGCCCCGGCGGTCAAGCGTTTCAACGTTCGCGTGGAAACCCGCACCAGCGTGGTCACCCGGCGCGACTACAACTTCGAAAAACCGCGGCTGCAATTGCAAAGCCGAGTCGACGGCGAGCAGCGCCCGGTGCTCGAGGACTATCACTTCCCCGGCCAATTCAACGATCGGGAAACCGGCAAGCATCTCGCCCAGCGGGCACTTGAGCGACATGTCGCCGATTACCGTCAGGCCGAAGGCATCAGCGACGAATCTGCACTGGTTTGCGGACATTTCCTGCAACTGACTGAGCATCCGCGCCACGACTGGAATGACCTGTGGCTGCTGACCGCCATCGAGCATCATGGCCGCCAGCCGCAGGTGCTGGAGGAATCGGTGACCAGCGATGGCGAGGGATTTCAGGGTTACCGTAATAGCTTTCTCGCCACGCCGTGGGACGTGTTTTTCCGCCCGGCGCAGGGGCCTGAAAAACCGCGCATGCTCGGCTATCAACCGGCGGTTGTGACCGGGCCGAAAGATACGGAAATCCACTGCGACGAGTATGGCCGGGTCAAGGTGCAACTGGCTTGGGACCGCGACGGTGAATTGAACGAGCATTCCAGTTGTTGGTTGCGCGTTGCCAGCGGTTGGGCCCATGACCGTTACGGCAGCGTGCTGATTCCGCGAGTCGGCATGGAAGTACTGGTCGGCTTCATCGATGCCGACGCCGACAAACCATTGGTTGTGGGCTGCCTGCCCAACGCCGCGACGCCGATCCCGCTGGATCTGCCGGCGGACAAGACCCGCAGCATTTTCCGTAGCCAGAGCAGCCCCGGCGGTGGCGGCTACAACGAACTGCGCATCGAGGATCGCAAAGGTGCCGAGGAAATCTACCTGCGCGCCCAGCGTAACTGGACGCAGCATGTGTTGAATGATCAACAGGTGCAGGTTGATAACCAGCGCAGCATTGTTGTCACCGGGACCGCTCGGCACGAGTTGAAGGCTGATGAGCAGCGCATTACTCACGGTCAGCGGCAGACCGAAGTGAAGCAGGACGACCATCTGAGCGTGATCGGCGACCGGCATATTCGCGTGAGCAATCAGGCGATCAGCGCCAGTGGGCAATTCCACGTCAGCGCCGGTCAGCAAGTGGTCATCGACGGTGGCGCGAGTGCGACGATTCAGGCCGGTGGGCAGTGGATCAACATCGGTCCCGGCGGCATTTTCAGCAGCGTGCCGATTGTCGTGGGCGGCGCACCGATGGCGGCGATGAGTGCCACCCCGGTTGTACCGGGATTGCCGGAGAAACTCGCCGCCGCGCCGGCTGCCATGCTGACGGCTGCACAAATCATGAGCTTCAAGGGTGACGCGCCATTCTGCGAAGAGTGTGAACGTTGCAAGGATGGTCTCTGTGCCGCCTGATTTTCTATTGCCTGCCGAATGGTTGGCGCGTGAACCGTTGAAAACTTCCGAGCAGTTGTTTGCGGTTTTCAGTAATGCCAATGAGGCAAAACCGCCTGCCGCTTGGCGAGAAACGGCGAGCCCGATCTGGGCAGAGACGATTTATGCCGAGTGGGATGCGGTGATGCCTTGCGTGGGAATTATCGCCGCCGACAGTGAGTTTCTGCATTGGGTCACCACCACCGAGTCGCGGGATTGGGGTTGGCTGGCGGTGTCTTCGGCGAGCCTTGAAGAGGTGGTGGCGCAATTTCGCAGCCTGACCCAAGTGCTGATGCCTGGCGGGAAAACGGTGTTTTTTCGTTTTTGGGACGGGCGGTTTCTGTTGCCGATTCTTCAGGCCGATGAGGTGGATGCGGCACAACTGTTTCCGCTGATCGGGCGTTGTCTGATCAATGGGCAGGTGCTGGATATCGGTGGCAGGGCGCTGGTATCGGGGCGGGTATTCCCGTGGTGGCAGGTGCCGGATTCGGTGCTGGCGCAGCAGGGCAATGACGTTCGAACGGCCAATGCGTTGCAGTGGTTGAGCGAGGAATATCCGGCAGTCTTCGAGGCCTTTCCCGAGGCGGTTTTGCGTTGCAAGGTCAGGCGGTTTTTGCAGGTTTCACTGTCGGAAGATTCGTCGCAATCGGCGTTGCTGGCGTTTTTGCTGGCAGAGTCGGAGTGAGTTTTCGGGGCGAAGGTCTCGGACGATTCCTTCGAGTTGCGGCGGTTTTCATGAACTGGTGGGCGGTGGGTTGCAGGGATAGTCTTTTCGTTGTCACTGCGAGAGCGGTGACAGGGTGTAGGAACCCTTGGAATTTACCGTGCACCAGCCCTGTTGTCTGATTGCGGCACCAAACCTGTGTCCGTAACATCTTTCGCGGCGGCTGTGCGCGGGAACGCTTCGGCGTAGCTGAGTTTTTGGCTGGTTCCTCAGTTTCCTACTCTCGCGTACGGCTGCCACCCAAACCTGTAGGAAGGTCATTGGTAGCCTCATTTAATCAGTTGAGGTACAAAATATGACAACGCTTAAACCGGCTCCACCCTACGAAAAAATCGTCCCCCATCCCGACAACCGCTTCATGGCACTTACCGGCAATTGCAGCGACATGCCGACCCTGTTCATCGACACCCACGTGCCCCTCGACATCCTTATGGACGCGGCCAATCACCGCCTGCGCGCCGTGATCCAGGTGCTGGAAAACATGTGCATGCGCGGCTCGGTCGAATGCGACTCCGTCATCCTCAGCGACTTCGCCCAGCTCTGCGTGATCCCCTTGCGCGACGGCTGTGATGTGCTTGATGTCATCGGCAGGCGCCTGCGCAGCATGCCCGCCTGAAAAAGATCAAAAGATCGCAGCCTGCGGCAGCTCCTACACGGGACTGGCGTTCGCCCAGTAGGAGCTGCCGAAGGCTGCGATCTTTTGACGTTGAAGGAAATCAGTTAGTCAGTCGGGGATGTACGCATCCTGAGAGTTGATAAAGCTGTTGAACGCATCGGAGTTGTAGACCTTCAGGCACGCAAGGAACACTACTTTTTCATTCGAGTATTTGCTGTTTGAAGGTGTCTGCTCGTAAGCCGCCAACACGTAGTTTCGGGTTTCTTTGTAGGGATCGTGCAGCACTTGCAGCGTGTCTTCATTTTGCAGGATGGAATGCATGCCTTTGCCCATGACGGAATAGGCATTGGCGGACAGGGCAATGTCTTTTTCCAGCGCGGAGCGCTCGTTGAATGGCTTCAGAATGCAGTGGCTCAGGCCGTAGTTCTTTAGTGTCTGGCGTGCCTGTTCAATGTGGGGTTCGTCGGCAAGGGCGAGGTATGGGCTAAGCAGGCTGAATAAGCAGATGATCAGATATCGCATGAGTTTTTGACGTCCTGTCGTTCATGGTTAGCCAGTTTAACGCCATAAAAGCAAAGCCCCTCACCCTAGCCCTCTCCCAGAGGGAGAGGGGACTGACCGAGTTGTCTGGGCGGTGTACGCCGACTTGCGACTTCAGTGGTGAACTTGGCTTGGCCAAGCCTGGATGGTGGTGTTGTTTCGGGGACTGACCGAGTTGTCTGGGCGGTGTACGCCGACTTGCGACTTCCGCGCTGATCTTCGCTTGGCCAAGCCTGAGATCACGCAGATCTATCAGGTCGATGTAACTCGCAAGATCACCACCGTCAGTCCCCTCTCCCTCCGGGAGAGGGCTAGGGTGAGGGAAAGGCTTTTGTCCGCTCAGCCGCCAACCCCTGACTTGCCGCCCGGTAAAAGGTAAACTTTGCGCCCTTCGCAGGAGCAGCCATGAATTATCGTCACGCCTTCCATGCCGGCAATCACGCCGATGTGTTCAAACACCTGACCTTGACCCGCCTCATCGCCCTGATGTCGCGCAAGGAGCAGCCGTTTGCCTATCTCGACACGCACGCCGGCATCGGTCTGTATGACTTGCAGGGTGATCAGGCCAACCGTACCGGTGAGTACCTGGAAGGCATCGCGCGCTTGTGGGATCAGCCGGATTTACCAGCGCTGACCGCCGACTACATGAAGGTGTTGCACGAGATGAACCCGGATGGCCAGTTGCGCTACTACCCGGGTTCGCCGGAGCTGGCGCGGCGCCTGACCCGCCCGCAGGATCGGGTGATGCTCAACGAGAAGCACCCGGAGGACGGCGTACTGCTCAAGGACAACATGGCCGGTGATCGTCGGGTCAAGGTTCATCTGGGTGAGGGTTGGCACGTGGCGCGGGCGATGTTGCCGGTGCAGGAGAAGCGTGCGGTGATGCTGATTGATCCGCCGTTCGAGCAGCTCGACGAGATGCAGCGTTGCGCGGCGTCGTTGAAAGAAGCGATTGGCCGCATGCGTCAAACCGTGGCGGCGATCTGGTATCCGGTGAAGGATCAGCGTGCGTTGCGCAGGTTCTATCAGGATCTGGCTGGCACCGGTGCGCCGAAGTTGCTGCGCGTGGAGCTGCTGGTGCATCCGCTGGATACGCCGAACAGCCTCAACGGTTCGGGCATGGCAATTGCCAATCCGCCGTGGGGGCTGGAGGAAGAATTGCGTGAGCTGCTGCCGTGGTTGTCGAAGAAGCTGGGGCAGACCCAAGGCGGGTGGCAGATGGACTGGTTGATTGCCGAGAGTTGATCAACGGCAAGATCAAAAGATCGCAGCCTGCGGCAGCTCCTACAGCGATCGTTCCCACGCTCTGCGTGGGAATGCCTCAATGGACGCTCTGCGTCCGCTGTTGGGATGCGGAGCGTCCCGGGCTGCATTCCCACGCAGAGCGTGGGAACGATCAGTCGGCGGGTTAATTGCCTGCCAGGCTCGCTGGCATGCACACGCCAGTGCCGCCAATACCGCAATAACCCTCAGGATTCTTCGCCAGATACTGCTGGTGATACGCCTCGGCGAAGTACACGGTCGGCGCCTGTTCGATCTCGGTGCTGATCTCGCCCAGACCCGCCTTCGACAGTTCAGCCTGATAGGTCGCCTTGCTCTTCAGCGCCGCATCCAGATGCTCAGGCGAAGTTGCATAGATCACCGAGCGGTACTGCGTGCCGATGTCGTTACCTTGGCGCATGCCCTGCGTCGGGTTGTGCAGTTCCCAGAACATCGCCAGCAGCTCTTCATAGCTGACTTTGGCCTTGTCATACACCACCAGTACCACTTCCGCGTGGCCGGTCAGGCCCGAGCAGACTTCTTCGTAGGTCGGGTTCGGCGTGAAACCACCGGCATAACCGACGACCGTGCTGACCACGCCTTCACGCTGCCAGAAGCGGCGCTCGGCACCCCAGAAGCAGCCCAGACCGAAGATCGCAAAGTCGACGTCCTGGAAAAACGGGCCAAGCAGTGGGGTTTGTTCGAAGACGAAGTGCTTTTCAGGCAGGGTCATCGCGGTTTCGCGGCCGGGCAGAGCTTGTTCTTTAGTCGGGAGCACGTTTTTGTTCACCAGAATTTCCGAGCGCAGAACCATGATCGTTCCTCTCAGTCAGGTTGGATGTAAAAAGTCAGACCGCCAGTGTGCCGAATGATGCCCGACTTCGCACTATCCAATGTAGGAGCGGCGAGATCAGAGGCAGAGCGGGCCGCGCGGGTAGCGTTTCAGCGCCTGGATCAGTTCGCCGCCCGGAATCGGCCGGTCGAACAGGTAACCCTGGCCGACGTCGCAACGATGACGACGGAGGAACGCCAGTTGCTCGGCGGTCTCAATACCTTCGGCCACGACCTTGAGTTTCAGGTTGTGCGCCATGGCGATCACCGCCGAGGTGATTTCCATGTCGTCCTGATTGTCGGGGATTTCATGGATGAAGCTGCGATCGATCTTGATGATGTCGATCGGGAATTTCTTCAGATAGCTCAGCGACGAGTAACCGGTGCCGAAGTCGTCCATGGCCAGCGTCAGCCCCAGGCGCTTGAGCTGGTCGAGCTGCAAGTGCGTGTCTTCGGTGGCTTCCAGCAGCAGGCCTTCGGTCAGTTCCAGTTCAAGCAGATAGGCCGGCAGCGCTTCTTCCTTGAGGATGTTGGCGATCGAGGCGACCAGATCCGGATCGGAGAACTGCTTGGGCGACAGGTTGATCGCCACTTGCAGATTGCCCATGCCGGCGGCGGTCAGTGCCTTGCTCATGCGGCAGGCCTGGCGCGCGATCCACTTGCCGATCGGAATGATCAGGCCGGTCTCTTCGGCGACGCTGATGAACTGGTCCGGGCGAATCATGCCGCGTTCCGGGTGGTTCCAGCGCAGCAGCGCTTCCATGCCCAGCAGGCGCCCGCTGCGCAGGCACAGCTTGGGCTGGTAGAACACGTCCAGCTCATTCTGGGTCAGGGCGCGGCGCAGGTTGTTCTCGACGAACAGTTTGTAACTGGCCTCGGCATTCAGCGCTTCGGTAAAGACTTGCACCTGATGTTTGCCGTTGGCCTTGGCCTTGTGCAGCGCCAGGCCAGCGTTACGCATCAGCGTTTGCGGATCACGACCGTGCAGCGGCGCGCACGCCAGGCCGACCGATCCGGTAACGCTGATCAACTGGTTGTCGACGAACATCGGTTTATCCAGCGTCGCCAACAATTGGTTGGCGATCTGCTGGCCGGTGGCAAGATCGGTGTCGTCGAGCAACACGGCAAATTCGTTACTGGCGAACCGCGCGAGGCTGCCGCTTGGGCTCAGGCTGTTGCGCAGGCGTCGGGCCAGGCTGATCAGCAGTTTGTCGCCGGTCTGGTGACCGAGGCTGTCGTTGATCCGTTTGAAGTTGTCGATGTCCACCAGCAACAGGCTGATCGGCGTATCGCTATCGCGGGCGAAGCGTTCGTCCAGATTACGGATAAATGCCGGGCGATTGCCGAGGTTGGTCAGGTTGTCGGTGTAGGCCAGACGCTCGATGCGCTGCTGCGCCAGTTTGGTCTGGGTGATGTCTTCGTAGATGCCGATGTAGTGCGTCAGCTCGCGGTTGTCGCCATAGACCTTGGAGATCGACAGCTGGCCCCAGTACGGTTCGAGGTTTTTCCGGCGGCTCTTGAATTCGCCCTGCCAACTGTTGCTCTTGGCCAGCGCCGAGGGCGCGTCGAACAGCAGTTCGCTGAGGTTCTCCAGTGCCGGCAGCTCGGACAGGCGCTGGCCGTGGACTTCCTCGGTGGTGTACTGGGTGATCGCGGTGAAACTCGGGTTGACGTACTCGACCACGCCGTCGCAATTGACCAGCAAAAAGGCGTTGGCGCTTTGCTCGACCGCACGCTGGAACAGGTGCAGGGCGCTGGTGGCGGTGCGGCGGTTGTGGTTGTTGATGACTTGCGCGAACTGGTCGGCCAGCTCGCCGGCAAAGGCGATTTCGTCGGACTGCCAGGCGCGGGTGACGCCGGTCTGCTCCAGGCACAGCACGCCGACTACTTGGCCATCGACGCGAATGCTCGCATCAAGCATGGCGTTGACGTCGCGCGGGCGCAGCGCTTCGGCCATCTCTCGGGTGCGCGGGTCGCGCATCGCGTTGTGTGCGTCGATGGCGCGACTGCTGTGCAGAGCTTCCATGTAGTCGGGGAAACTGCTGATGTCGATCACGTCCGGGAGGATGTATTCCTGGGTCGCGCGGTGGTACGCGGAGATCGGCACCAACTGCTGGCCTTCGAGGTTCCACAGGCTGGCGCAGTCGATTTCATAGATATCGCAGGCGCAGCGGGTGATCAGCTCGGCGGCTTCCTGCAGCGAGTTATGCGTGCTGTAGCGCTGACGGGCGAGCAGCAGAATCAGGTCCTGTTGGGCGCGTACGCGTTCCAGGTGCTGCAGTTGTTCCTGCTGCGCCCGTTGGTTGAGTTCGAGGGCGATTTGCAGGCGCGAATTCTGTGTTTCGAGATCGACGGAGGGTAGCAGCGACACTTCGTCGAAGACGTGATCGACCGCCAGCAGATAGCCGCGCAGCAGGTGACGATTGTGCTGTTTGTAGGCTTCGCCCAACTCAAGGATGTTCAGCGCACCGGCAGCCGTGTGCAGGGTATAGCGCACCAGATAATGCGGGCTGGCGGTCAGCTGTTGCTGAATCGCATCGTGCAGTTGATAGCGCGCTTCGGGTTCCATCAGGCTGGCGTAGGGTGAGCCGACCAGCGCGCAAAGCTCAACGGCCGGCTGGCCGAACTGGCGTTCGCAGTTGGGATCGAGAAACAGCATGGCCCAACTGGCTTCATTCAAGCGCTCGAAACGCAGCATGCCGAGCCGCGAGGGCACAGGCAACTGCGTCACTACCTCGGCCGCCATACGGCTGGCGGCATCGGGTTGGCTCTTCATGAAGGGAACTCGCTTGGAAATATGCTGAACGCGCCGGGCTCTCGCCCTCTTTACTGTTGCCTGCGGCAAGGTTGCATCATTGCGGCACCGACTGACAAGAGACATGAAGGCCAAGTGCTATAAGAATATGTCGGCTGCGCTGAAGATTTCTCCAGCGTGCGGTAAAAAGTAATCCTGTTGCATTGAAAGACTGCCGTTGCAGAGCGGTTTGTGCCCCGCAACGGCGTCTTTTTGGCCGGCAATTCAACGCAGTGGGAGGGTGATCGATTGCAGGCGTTTGCCATCGCGGTCGTGGTAATTGACCTGAATCTGGCCCGCCTCGACCACCAGATGAGCGAAATTGTCTTCACTCACCACGCTGCTCGTCAGTTCATGCCGATAATCGCCCGCCGCCGTGCGCACCAGCGGTTGATCCAGAATGAACGTGGACGCTTTGGCGTACGGCAGCAGTTTGCTGTTGCACAGCGGCGAGGACACCACGGTGTGGACTTCGAAGTCCGGGTCTTCGCTGTGGCTCAGGCGAGCGGTCAGCGAGCCATGTACGTCACCCGAAATGAACACGACATTCTTGATACGCTGGGTGCGGATGGTTTCCAGCAGGCGCAGGCGCTGTTCGGGGAAGGCTTTCCAGGCGTCATCGCCATGAAGTTTGCGATCCGGATAGAACATCACGCTGGTGACCACGAACTTGACCCGCGCCTCGCTGTTGCTCAGCCATTTCAACAAGGCCTGTTCCTGTGCCTCGTCGAGGATGCGTCGGTCATCGGCTGACAAGTTGCGGCGGGTGCGACTGTCAGTCACAAACCATTCAATATCGCCATCGCTGAATTGATACCAGTAATGCTCGAGTGTTGCGTGATCTATATCTCCGTTAGTTGTCAGCGGATGTGCCGGGCTGTGACTGGCCTGATACAACTCATAGGCGGCCATGGCATTACGGTATAAGTCGCCGTCGGACTTGCTGGCATTGGCGGGCCAGTTATCTTCGATTTCGTGATCATCGAGAATCATGTAAGTCGAAGTGCCGGCCATCAGTCGTTTTATATTCGGTTGAGAAAAAGCCGCGCGGTACTTGCTCAGGATGTCTTTATATTCGCGATCCGGTGCAAGCAGATTCAAATCGTCGACGTAGATTTGATCGCCGGTCATCAATACCGCGCTGATCGGTGGTTGTATGCCCTCGATCAATTGGTTGATGGACGCGAAGATCCGATCGCCCAATTGCGGCAGGGAGGCGATGCCGGCGGTCATGCGCAGGTAGCGGCAGGAGCCGACGATATAGGCTTTGGGTTGCAGGGCTTTGCTGGAGCGGGTGCGCAGACGATAGATTTCTCGTGGCCATTGCAGCGGCAGTTCGGCGACGCTGTCCGGGGTGTGCACCGGACTCATCGGGCTGAACCAGCCGACCTGATATTCATATTCGGTGTCGCTACTCAAATTGTTGAGGGCGAATACTTCAGACATGTCGCGTAATTCGCTCAGGCGGGCGAAGTTACCTTTCGACCATTGTTGTGTATCGGAACTGCGAAAACGCACTGCGGCAAATACCGGCGATTTATTCTGCTGATCGCCCCGCATGAAGATGCGCGCGTGATCAGTTGTGACGTGGCCGACGATCGGGCCGATAGTTGGTTTTAACATGTCGAATCCATTCGAGTTAACTTTGATTAACAGGGTTCTACTAATTTTTCTTAGTTGAATTGGCTGGGGCTAGGTTAGTTGCGTATCGAATAAAAAAGATCGGGGCCAAGTCGACCGAGGTTGTGGCCGATGTCAGCGCGATGTGTGGGAAAAAGACGAGAGGGTATGTTTCTTCAGGCAAAAAAAAGCCCCGCCAAACTGACGGGGTTGAGGTACGAGCGTGTGGCGCTCGAAAGGGTGCAGCAATCGGCCCTCCGTTGCTGGAGGACCGATCGAGTTACAGCAGGATCGTGCGGATGTCGGCCAGCAGGCTGCCCAGACGCTGGGTGAAGCGTGCGGCAGCGGCGCCGTTGATCACACGGTGATCGTAGGACAGCGACAGTGGCAGCATCAGTTTCGGCTGGAAGGCTTTGCCGTCCCAGACTGGCTGGATGGTTGCCTTGGAAACACCGAGGATCGCCACTTCCGGCGCGTTGACGATCGGCGTGAAGCCGGTGCCGCCAATGTGGCCGAGGCTGGAAATGGTGAAGCAAGCGCCCTGCATGTCGTCAGCGGTGAGCTTCTTGTCGCGGGCTTTGGCGGCCAGCGCAGCGGCTTCGGCTGCCAGTTGCAACAGGCTCTTCTGGTCGACGTTCTTGATGACCGGTACCAGCAGGCCATCCGGGGTGTCGACGGCGAAGCCGATGTTCACGTATTTCTTGCGGATGATCGCCTTGCCGCTTGGCGCCAGCGAACTGTTGAAGTCCGGCAGCTCCTTGAGCATGTGCGCGCACGACTTGAGCAGCAGCGGCAGGATGGTCAGCTTGACGCCGGCCTTCTCTGCAACGGCTTTCTGCGCGACGCGGAACGCTTCCAGCTCGGTGATATCAGCCGAATCGAACTGAGTCACGTGCGGGATGTTCAACCAGCTGCGGTGCAGGCTCGACGCGCCGATCTGCATCAGGCGAGTCATCGGCACTTCTTCGATTTCGCCGAAACGGCTGAAATCAACGACCGGAATCGGCGGGATGCCCGCGCCACCGGTTGCGCCCGCTGCAGCGGCCGGTGCTTCCTTGGCCTTCTGCATCATCGCTTTGACGTAAACCTGCACGTCTTCTTTCAAGATACGACCGTGCGGGCCGCTAGCGCCGACAGCGTTCAGCTCGACGCCGAACTCGCGAGCCAGTTGACGCACGGCGGGACCGGCGTGAACTTTCGCGCCCGGCTTGGCCGGTGCGGCGGCTGGAGCGGCAGCAGCAGGTGCAGCGGCAGCCGGAGCAGCCGCGGCAGGTGCCGGAGCGCTCGGAGCAGCAGCGGCAGCTGGAGCCGGGGCAGCAGCAGGGGCCGCGCCTTTGACTTTCAGCTTGAGGATCAGGTCGCCGGTACCGACTTCGTCATCCAGCTTGATGGAAACGCTTTCCACCACACCAGCGGCAGGCGATGGAATTTCCATGCTCGCCTTGTCGGATTCCAGAGTGATCAGCGACTGGTCGGCTTCAACGCTGTCGCCAGCCTTGACCAACACTTCGATGATCTTGGCTTTGCCAGCCGAACCGATGTCCGGAACGTGGATGTCCTGAACACTGTCGGCAACCGGTGCTGCTGGCGCGGCTGCCGGAGCAGGCGCAGCGGCAGCGGCCGGTGCAGCAGCCTGAGCCGGAGCGGCAGCAGCAGGGGCCGCAGCACCCGCCACTTCCAGATCCAGAATCAGGTCGCCAGTGCCGACTTCGTCGTTGAGCTTGACGCTGATGGCCTTGACCACGCCAGCGGCAGGCGACGGGATTTCCATGCTCGCCTTGTCGGATTCCAGAGTGATCAAAGATTGATCAGCTTCGACGGTGTCGCCGACCTTGACCTGGATCTCGATGATCTGGGCTTTGCCCGACGAGCCGATGTCCGGCACGTGCACTTGCTGAACCGAAGCGGCAGCAGGAGCAGCGGCAGGCGCAGCCGCGGCAGGAGCGGCGGCCGGTTTTTCTTCGGCCTTTTTAGCCGGAGCAGCAGCCGGAGCAGGGGCCGCTTCAGCGGCGCCCTCGACTTCCAGTTCAAGCAGTTCGTCGCCTTCTTTCAGACGGTCGCCCAGCTTCACTTTCAGGCTCTTGATGACGCCGGCTTTCGGGGCCGGCACTTCCATGCTGGCCTTGTCCGATTCCAGGGTCAGGATGCTCTGGTCGGCTTCGATACGGTCGCCGACCTTCACAAACAGTTCAATTACTTCACCTTCACCGCTGCCGATGTCAGGTACGCGAATGAGTTCGCTCACAAAATGTCTCCTCAGCAGTCCAGTGGGTTGCGTTTTTCCGGGTCGATGCCGAACTTGACGATGGCTTCAGCCACGACTTTAGGTTCGATATCACCACGGTCAGCCAGTGCTTCCAGGGCTGCCAACACCACGAAATGACGGTCGACTTCGAAGAAATGACGCAGTTTCTTGCGGCTGTCGCTGCGGCCGAAACCGTCGGTGCCGAGGACTTTGAATTCCTTGGACGGTACCCACTGACGGATCTGCTCGGCGAACAGCTTCATGTAGTCGGTAGAGGCGATGACCGGACCTTTACGGCCGTTCAGGCACTCTTCGACGTAGCTCAGCTTAGGCTTCTGGCCCGGCTTCAGACGGTTGCTGCGCTCGACAGCGAGGCCGTCGCGACGCAGTTCGTTGAAGCTGGTAACGCTCCACACGTCGGCGCCAACGTTGAACTCTTCACGCAGAATCTTCGCCGCTTCACGGACTTCACGCAGGATGGTGCCGGAGCCCATCAGCTGTACGTGGTGCGCCGCATCGCGGGTGTCTTCTTCGAGCAGGTACATGCCTTTCTTGATGCCTTCTTCGGCACCGGCCGGCATGGCTGGCTGCTGGTACGACTCGTTCATCACGGTGATGTAGTAGAAGATGTCCTGTTGCTCTTCGGTCATCTTCTTCATGCCGTCCTGAATGATCACCGCCAGCTCGTAGCCGTAGGTTGGATCGTAGGTGCGGCAGTTCGGGATGGTCGCGGCCAGCAGGTGGCTATGACCGTCTTCGTGTTGCAGACCTTCACCGTTCAGGGTAGTCCGGCCGGCGGTGCCGCCGATCAGGAAGCCACGGGTACGGCTGTCGCCAGCGGCCCAGGCCAGATCGCCAATACGCTGGAAGCCGAACATCGAGTAGAAGATGTAGAACGGCAGCATCGGCTGGTTGTGGCTGGAGTACGAAGTACCGGCCGCGATGAACGAGCTCATGGCGCCTGCTTCGTTGATGCCTTCTTCAAGGATCTGACCTTTCTGGTCTTCCTTGTAGAACATCACTTGGTCTTTATCGACTGGCTCGTAGAGCTGGCCGACGGACGAGTAGATGCCGAGCTGACGGAACATGCCTTCCATACCGAAGGTACGGGCTTCGTCCGGGATGATCGGAACAATGCGCGGGCCGATTTCCTTGTCCTTGACCAGTTGCGCGAGGATCCGCACGAACGCCATGGTGGTGGAAATTTCACGGTCGCCGGAGCCGTCAAGGATGGCCTTGAGGGTGTCCAGGTCCGGAGTCGGCACGCTGAAGCTCTGTGCGCGGCGCTGCGGGACGAAACCGCCCAGTGCAGTGCGACGCTCGCTGAGGTAGCGGGCTTCGGCGCTGTTTGGCTCTGGCTTGAAGAACGGCAGGTTCTCCAGCTCTTCGTCCTTGACCGGGATGTCGAAACGATCGCGGAACAACTTCAGGCTGTCGACGTCGACTTTCTTGGTGTTGTGCGCAGTGTTTTTCGCTTCGCCGGCACCGGTGCCATAACCTTTGATGGTCTTGGCGAGGATGACGGTTGGTTGTTCTTTGTGGTTGACCGCTTCGTGGTACGCCGCATAGACCTTGTACGGGTCGTGGCCGCCACGGTTGAGTTTCCAGATCTCGTCGTCGGACAGATCAGCAACCATCGCCTTGAGTTCTGGCGTGTTGAAGAAGTGTTCACGGACGAACGCGCCGTCTTTGGCTTTGTAGTTCTGGTACTCGCCGTCGATGACTTCGTCCATACGACGTTGCAGGATGCCGTCGACGTCTTTGGCCAGCAGTGGGTCCCAGAAACGGCCCCAGATGACTTTGGTCACGTTCCATTGAGCACCACGGAACACGCCTTCGAGTTCCTGGATGATCTTGCCGTTGCCGCGAACCGGGCCGTCGAGGCGCTGCAGGTTGCAGTTGATGACGAAGATCAGGTTGTCCAGCTTCTCGCGGCCGGCCAGGGAGATGGCGCCCAGGGATTCCGGCTCGTCGCACTCGCCGTCGCCCAGGAAGCACCAGACTTTCTGTTTGCCCGGCTGGATGAAGCCGCGGTGTTCCAGGTACTTCATGAAGCGTGCCTGGTAGATCGCTTGAATCGGACCCAGACCCATGGATACGGTCGGGAACTGCCAGAAGTCAGGCATCAGCCAAGGGTGCGGGTAGGACGACAGGCCCTGACCGTCGACTTCCTGGCGGAAGTTGTTCATCTGGTCTTCGGTGATGCGGCCTTCCATGAATGCGCGGGCGTAAACGCCTGGCGAGGTGTGGCCCTGGAAGTAGATCAGGTCGCCGCCGTGTTCGTCGGTCGGGGCCTGGAAGAAGTAGTTGAAGCCGATGTCATACAGGGTCGCACTGGAAGCGAAGCTGGAGATGTGACCACCCAGGTCAGAATCTTTCAGGTTCGTACGCATTACCATGGCCATCGCGTTCCAGCGCACCAGCGAGCGAATGCGGCGTTCCATGAACAGGTCGCCAGGCATGCGTGCTTCGTGGGTTACCGGGATGGTGTTGCGGTAAGGCGTGGTGATGGCGTAAGGGAGCTGCGAGCCGCTGCGGGTCGCGAGTTCGCCCATACGGGTCATCAGATAGTGAGCACGGTCTTCGCCTTCTTTGTCGAGAACCGATTCCAGGGCGTCCAGCCATTCCTGGGTTTCGACGGGATCGAGGTCTTGCATGGCTTGCTCCAGGGCGGAAAGGCTTCCAGAATCGGTTGCCTGAGTTTGCGACTGGCCTTGTGGGCAGACGATTTAAAATTCTTGGATTGCCGATAGGTTGTTCCGGCGGCGTGTAGTTTTACTACAAATCTTCCGGCATTTCAGCCTTTCGAATGTATAGACGAGTAGTAAAACTACAGAAGAATGGCTTGTGGCCTCCGGCTGCGTTGTGAGAATAATCGTTAAGGTTGGTCTTTTGCCATCCGAAAAAGGTGAAAATTTGATGTTCGCTGCCAAAGAGAAAGAAATTTCAGCTATTTCTAACTTTTGTTCGACAGTCCTCCGGGTAGCGGCTTTTCACCAATCACTACAAGCGGCCATTTACACGCCGATCAAGGATAGACCATGACCCTGCCCGTGCTTGCCGAACTGCCCGCCATTCTCCTGCCGTTGGTCACTCGATCCGAGCAGTCGTTCCGTACGGCCGTCGCCGCGCTGGAAGACGATCACGGCCTGGCGAACTGGACGCCAGAGCGCTGGGCGCAGTTCGCCCGCGTCACCGCCGCCAGCGAATTCGTCATTGAACAGAGCGTTCGTGACCCTTTGATGTTGCTTGCACTGGTGCAGTCCGGCGAACTCGACCGGGCGTTCGCACCGGGTGAATTGTGCACGCAGATTGCCGCCGCGGTGAACGCAGCCCAGAACGAAGATGAACTCGGTCGCGCCCTGCGTCGTCAGCGCGCCCGCCATCAAGTACGGATCATCTGGCGCGATCTCACCCGTCAGGCCGATCTGGTGCAGACCTGCCGCGATCTCTCGGATATGGCCGACGCGACTATCGACCAGGCTTATCAATGGTTGTACAGCCGCCATTGCGAACAATTCGGTACGCCGACCGGCCGCCGCAGCGGTGAGCCGCAGCAAATGGTCATTCTCGGCATGGGCAAGCTCGGCGCCGTCGAGCTGAACCTGTCTTCGGACATCGACCTGATCTTCGCCTACCCCGAGGGTGGCGAAACGGTGGGCGTGAAGCGCTCGCTGGATAATCAGGAATTCTTTATTCGTCTCGGCCAGCGCTTGATCAAGGCGCTGGACCCGATGACCGTCGACGGTTTTGTATTCCGTGTCGACATGCGCCTGCGCCCGTACGGTTCGTCCGGCGCGCTGGTGCTGAGCTTCAATGCGCTGGAGCAGTATTACCAGGATCAGGGCCGCGACTGGGAACGCTACGCGATGATCAAGGCGCGGGTGGTGGCCGGCGATCAGGTCGCGGGCGCGCAGTTGCTCGACATGTTGCGACCGTTCGTTTATCGACGTTACCTCGATTTTTCGGCGATCGAAGCGCTGCGCACCATGAAGCAGTTGATCCAGCAGGAAGTGCGGCGCAAGGGCATGGCCGACAACATCAAGCTCGGTTCCGGTGGCATCCGCGAGGTCGAGTTCATCGCTCAGGCTTTTCAGTTGATCCACGGTGGTCGCGACCTGAGCCTGCAACAGCGTCCTCTATTAAAGGTGCTGAGTACGCTGGAAGGGCAGGGTTATTTGCCGCCGGCAGTGATCAGCGAGTTGCGCGAAGGCTACGAATTTCTCCGTTACACCGAACACGCCATTCAAGCTATCGCCGACCGCCAGACCCAGATGCTACCGGATGGCGCGCAGGATCAGGCACGCATTGCCTTCATGCTCGGTTTCGCCGACTGGGATGCTTTCCACGAAAAACTGATGTTCTGGCGCGGTCGCGTCGCTTGGCACTTCGCCCAAGTGATTGCCGATCCCGATGAAGATGAAGGCGCCGAAAGCGAAGTGGTGGTCGGTGGTGAATGGCTGCCGCTGTGGGAAGAGGCGCAGGACGAAGAGGCCGCGTGCCGGCAGTTGGAGGAGGGCGGTTTTGCCGATGCCAGCAAAGCTCTGAAGGCGCTGGCCGGATTGCGCAGCAGTCCGCAACTGCGGGCGATGCAGCGGTTGGGGCGTGAGCGTCTCGATGCCTTTATTCCGCGTCTGTTGGCGCAGGCTGTCGAGCATGCCAACCCGGATTTGGTGCTTGAACGCGTGCTGCCGCTGGTGGAAGCAGTTGCCCGGCGTTCGGCTTATCTGGTCTTGCTGACGGAAAACCCCGGCGCCCTGCGACGCTTGCTGACACTGTGTGCAGCGAGCCCGTGGATCGCCGAGCAGATCACCCGCTTCCCGCTGCTGCTGGATGAATTGCTTAACGAAGGTCGTTTGTTCAAGCCGCCCTTGGCGCCGGAACTGGCCGCCGAGTTGCGCGAGCGGTTGACGCGGATTCCCGAAGATGACCTCGAACAACAAATGGAAGCCCTGCGCCATTTCAAACTGGCGCACCGCTTGCGCGTCGCCGCCTCGGAAATTGCCGGCAGCCTGCCGCTGATGAAAGTCAGCGATTACCTGACCTGGCTGGCCGAAGCGATTCTTGAACAAGTGCTGGCCCTGGCCTGGCGCCAGACGGTGGCCAAGTACGGCACGCCGCTGCGCACCGACGGCACGTTGTGCGATCCAGGTTTCATCATTGTCGGTTACGGCAAAGTCGGCGGTCTGGAATTGGGCCATGGTTCGGACCTGGACCTGGTGTTTATCCACGACGGCGATCCACAGGCGGAAACCGACGGGCCGAAGTCGATTGATGGCGCGCAGTTTTTCACGCGCCTGGGGCAGCGGATCATTCACTTGCTGACGGCGCAGACCAACTCCGGTCAGCTCTACGAAGTGGACATGCGTCTGCGCCCATCCGGTGCTTCGGGGCTGTTGGTCAGTTCGTTGGGTGCGTTTGCCCGCTATCAGGAAAATGAAGCCTGGACCTGGGAACATCAGGCCCTGGTGCGGGCGCGGGTGTTGGTCGGTAGTCAGGATGTCGGTCAGGCGTTCGAGAAAGTTCGCGCCCAAGTGCTGGGCAAGGCGCGTGATCTGGCCAAGCTGCAACAGGAAGTCAGCGAGATGCGCGCGAAGATGCGCGATAACCTTGGCACCAAGAGCACCGCAGCCGGTACCGCAGCAAATGCCTTCGACGCCACGGCGCCGTTCGACCTCAAGCAGGACGCCGGTGGTATCGTCGATATTGAATTTATGGTGCAATACGCGGCCCTGGCGTGGTCGCACAGCCACCCGCCACTGCTGCGCTGGACCGATAACATCCGCATTCTGGAAGAGCTGGAACACGAAGGGCTGATGCCTGCCGAAGATGCCAGCCTGTTGCGCGAGGCCTATAAAGCCTACCGCTCCGCCGCCCACCGGCAGGCCTTGCAGAAGGACGCGGGGGTGATTGCCGGAGACCAGTTTGTCGAAGAACGGCGGCAGGTTTTGCGGATATGGAAAGAGATGGGGCTAAGCTGAAACGCAGATGTAAGAATGAATGCAAAACCCTGTGGGAGTGAGCCTGCTCGCGATAGCGGAGTATCAGACGACAACAATGTTGAATGTAACGACCCCATCGCGAGCAGGCTCACTCCTACAATGAATCTGCGGTGAGTCGCAGATGTGTGAACAGAGGCAAAACCATGTGGGAGCGAGCCTGCTCGCGATAGCGGAGTGACAGTCGACAGTCATGTTGAAGGTAATGACCCATCGCAAGCAGTGCCGCTCCCTCAGTGATTCTCGAGGCGGGGAGGCGTAAATGCCTCCCCGGTTCGTTTATGGAAACCACATGAATATTCTGATCGTTGGGCCCAGTTGGGTCGGTGACATGGTGATGGCGCAGACACTGTTTCAGTGTCTCAAGCAGCGCCACCCGCAATGCGAAATCGACGTGCTGGCCCCCGAGTGGAGCCGGCCGATCCTTGAGCGCATGCCTGAAGTACGCAAGGCCTTGAGCTTCCCGCTCGGCCACGGCACGCTGGAATTGGCGACGCGTCGGCGCATCGGCAAGTCCCTGCGTGGCCAGTACGATCAGGCGATCCTGCTGCCCAACTCGCTGAAATCGGCGCTGGTGCCGTTTTTCGCCGGCATCCCGAAACGCACGGGCTGGCGCGGCGAGTTCCGTTACGGCCTGCTCAACGACGTACGCACCCTTGATAAAGCACGCTATCCGCTGATGATCGAGCGGTTCATGGCGTTGGCCTATGAACCGAACGCCGAGCTGCCGAAGCCGTATCCGCGCCCAAGTCTGCAAATCGATCCGGTGACCCGTGAAGCGGCGCTGGCCAAGTTTGGCCTGACCCTTGATCGCCCGGTGTTGGCGCTGTGCCCCGGTGCCGAGTTCGGCGAGTCCAAGCGCTGGCCGTCCGAGCATTACGCCAAAGTCGCCGAAGCGCGCATTCGCGAAGGCTGGCAGGTGTGGCTGTTCGGTTCGAAAAACGATCACGCCGTCGGTGAAGATATCCGCGCACGCTTGATCCCGGGCCTGCGTGAAGAATCAGTCAACCTCAGTGGCGGAACCTCGCTCGCCGAAGCCATCGACCTGCTGTCCTGCGCCGATGCGGTGGTCTCCAACGATTCCGGCCTGATGCACGTTGCCGCTGCGCTGAACCGCCCATTGGTGGCGGTCTACGGCTCGACTTCGCCGGGCTTTACCCCGCCGCTGGCCGAACACGTCGAAGTGGTGCGTCTGGGCCTCGATTGCAGCCCGTGCTTCGACCGCACCTGCCGCTTCGGTCATTACAACTGCCTGCGCCAGCTGATGCCGGACGCGGTCAACGATGCCTTGCAGAAATTGCAGGGCTCAGTGGTCGAGGTTCATTAAGTTGCGGGTACTGCTGATCAAGACTTCATCGCTGGGCGACGTGATTCATGCGTTGCCGGCGCTGACTGACGCCGCCAGGGCGATCCCCGGGATCAAATTCGATTGGGTCGTTGAAGAAGGCTTCGCCGAGATTCCCACCTGGCACCCGGCCGTCGACAAAGTGATTCCGGTGGCGATCCGCCGCTGGCGCAAAAACATCTGGAAAACCATTACCAGCGGCGAGTGGAAACGCTTCAAGCAAAGCGTGCGCGCCAACAAATACGACTTGGTGATCGACGCCCAAGGCTTGCTGAAAAGCGCCTGGCTGACCCGTTACGTCAAAGCCCCGGTAGCCGGACTCGATAAAGGTTCGGCCCGTGAACCGATGGCCTCGCGTTTCTATGATCGCAAATTGGCCGTCGCCCGTGGTCAGCACGCCGTCGAGCGGGTGCGGCAGTTGTTCGCCATCGCCCTCGGTTACGACCTGCCAAAAGGCCTCGGCGACTACGGCCTCAACGTCGAACGTCTGGTCGAGTTGCCGCGAAAAAACGCCTTCGTGGTGTTCCTGCATGGCACCACTTGGGACACCAAGCACTGGCCGGAAAGTTATTGGCGTGAACTGACTGAGCGCGTCGGTTACCTCGGCGTCGGCGTCAAACTGCCGTGGGGTAGCCCGCAGGAAAAGGCTCGCGCCGAGCGGATTGCCGCAGGCTTCAAACACGCTGAAGTGCTGCCGAAACTCAATCTGGCCGGCGTCGGCAAAGTCCTTGCCGGCGCGCAGGCTTGCGTGGCGGTGGACACCGGTCTTGGCCATTTGGCCGCCGCACTGGACGTGCCGACCATTTCGCTGTTCGGCCCGACCAACCCGGGCCTGACCGGCGCCTACGGAAAATTGCAGATTCACCTGGCCAGCGACTTCCCGTGCGCACCTTGCCTGCAAAAGAAATGTACCTATCAACCGACCGCGCAGGATGCCCGTCAGTTTGACCTGAAGCGTGAACAGCCGCTGTGCTTCACGCGTTTGAACCCCGAGCGTGTCGCCAGCCGACTGAGCACGTTGTTAATGGCTGAGGAGCTGCGCTGATGCAATTGGCATTCGTCCTGTACAAATATTTCCCGTTCGGTGGCTTGCAGCGCGACTTCATGCGCATCGCCCTCGAATGCCAGAAGCGCGGTCATAAGATCCGCGTCTACACGCTGATCTGGGAAGGCGACGTGCCGCCCGGTTTCGAAGTGCTGGTGGCGCCGGTCAAGGCGTTCTTCAATCACCGTCGCAACGAAAAGCTCAGCGCATGGATGGAGGCGGATCTGGCCAAGCGCCCGGTCGATCGTCTGATCGGTTTCAACAAGATGCCGGGTCTGGACGTCTATTACGCCGCCGATGGCTGCTTCGAAGACAAGGCGCAGAACCTGCGCCATTCGCTGTATCGCCGCTGGGGCCGTTATCGCCACTTTGCCGAATACGAGCGCGCGGTATTCGCCAAAGACGCAAAGACCGAAGTGCTGATGATTTCCGAAGTGCAGCAACCGCTGTTCATCAAGCATTACGACACGCCGCTTGAGCGTTTCCACCTGTTGCCGCCGGGCATTGCCCAGGATCGTCGCCGCCCGGCGGATGCCGATGAGATTCGCGCCGGGTTCCGCGCTGAATTCAATCTCAGGGACGACGAACTGCTGCTGGTGCAGATCGGCTCCGGGTTCAAGACCAAAGGTGTCGATCGCAGCCTGAAAGCACTGGCTGCATTGCCTGCCGAACTGAAGAAACGCACCCGGCTGTTTGTAATCGGCCAGGATGACCCCAAATTGTTCCAGATGCAGAGTGCAACTTTGGGTCTGGGCGATAACGTGACGTTCCTTAAAGGGCGCAGCGATATCCCGCGTTTCCTGCTCGGCGCCGACCTGTTGATTCACCCGGCGTACAACGAAAACACCGGTACCGTGTTGCTCGAAGCGCTGGTCGCCGGCTTGCCGGTGCTGGTCAGCGCGGTCTGCGGTTACGCCCATTACATCGCCGAGGCGGACGCCGGGCGAGTGCTGGACGAGCCGTTCGATCAGGCGCAGTTGACGCAGTACCTGACTGACATGTTGCATGACGACGCTGCACGCGCGGCCTGGAGCCGTAATGGTCTGGCTTTCGCCGAGACGGCCGATCTCTACAGCATGCCGCAGCACGCGGCCGATGTGATTCTGGCGGAGCACGCTTAATGAAGTTGATGCTGGCTGAACCGTTCAAGAGCCTTTGGGCCGGGCGCGATCCGTTTGCCGAGGTCGAAGGCTTGCAGGGCGAGGTATACCGCGAGCTGGAAGCACGCCGGACACTGCGCACGGAAGTCGACGGTAACGGATTTTTCGTCAAGATCCACCGTGGCATCGGCTGGGGTGAAATCTTCAAAAACCTGCTGACCGCCAAGCTGCCGGTACTCGGCGCGGGTCAGGAATGGAAGGCCATCCAGCGTCTGCAGGAAGTCGGCGTGCCGACCATGACCGCCGTCGCGTACGGCGAGAAGGGCAGCAACCCGGCGGATCAGCACTCGTTTATCGTCACCGAAGAACTGGCGCCGACCGTCAGCCTGGAAGACTTCAGCATCGACTGGATCAAGCAGCCGCCGGAGCCAACGCTCAAGCGCGCGCTGATCGCCGAAGTCGCGCGCATGACCGGCATGATGCACCGCGCCGGCGTCAACCATCGCGATTGCTACATCTGCCACTTCCTGTTGCACACCGATAAACCGGTGACGCCGGACGACTTCAAACTGTCGGTGATCGACCTGCACCGTGCCCAAACCCGCGCGAAAATCACCCAGCGCTGGCGCAACAAGGATCTGGCCGCGCTGTACTTTTCCGCGCTGGACATCGGCCTGACCCGCCGCGACAAGCTGCGCTTCCTCAAGGGCTATTTCCAGCAACCGCTGCGCCAGATCCTGGCGCAAGAAGCGCCGCTGCTGAACTGGCTCGAAGGCAAAGCCAACAAGCTCTATGCACGTAAGCAGCGTTACGGGGATGCGCTCTGATGGCGGGTTGGACTCTCGAGTCGCAATACAGCGAGCTCGCCGATGATTTTGGCAGCCTCGAAGCCGTCTTTGCGTTGCAGGGCGAGCGCCTGACCCGCGACCCGCTGTCGGAAGTGATCCGCGTGCAGCGCAACGGCGTCAACTATTACGTCAAACGCTACGTCGGCGCCGGTAAAGGCTTGCGCCGCTACCTCGGCAAGCCGCGAGTGAAGATGGAATGGCAGAACCTCAAACGCTTCGCCAAGTGGGGCATTCCCACTGCAGAGGTGGTGGCCTGGGGCCTGGAGCGACGTGGCGCGGCGTATGATCGCGGCGCCATGATCACGCGCGAATTGCCCAACACCGAAGACCTTTCGGCGCTCGCCGAGCGCAAGGATCCGAAACTCAAGGATCGCGCCTGGGTCGATGGCGTCAGTCGGCAACTGGCCGGCTATACCCGGACGATGCATGATCACCGATTTACCCATAACGATTTGAAATGGCGCAACCTGTTGATCGATGAGCAGGCCCGCATATTTCTGATCGATTGCCCTAACGGCGAGTTCTGGCGCGGCTTCTGGCTCAAGTATCGGATCACCAAGGATCTGGCCTGTCTCGATAAACTCGCCAAATACCACCTGTCCAATACCCAACGCCTGCGCTTCTATAAGCAATACCGCCAGTGCGATCGGCTTGATAGCGCCGACAAGAAACGGATTCGGCACGTGGTGAGATTTTTCGAGGGACGCGAATGACTGATTTTCTTGCCGCTGAAGACCGTGCACTGCTCGAACGCCATGGTCTCGGCACTTTTGACGCACTGTGGGCCAAACAGCTTGAAGCTGTGGACGAACCCAATACCGCCCGTGGCGGCTGGAGCAGCGTCTTCCGCCTGGACGTGGAAGGGCAGGGTTATTACCTCAAGCGCCAGAGCAATTATCTGACGCGCACCTTGCACGCGCCTTTCGGTGAGCCCAGTTTTGCCCGCGAGTTTCGCAATATCAGCCGCTATCGCAAGCTCGGTATTCCGGCGCTGCAAGCGGCGTTTTTCGGTGAGCGCAAGGTCGACGGCGAGGTTCGCGCGATCCTGCTGACCCGGGCACTCGATGGCTGGAATGATCTGGAGTCGCTGTTGCAGCGTTGGGCGCAGCTCAGTGCCGCGCAGCAGTCGGCCATTCTCAAGGCCTGCGGATTGCTGGCGCGACATCTGCACGGTGTGCGTCAGGTGCACGGCTGCTTTTATCCCAAGCATATTTTTCTGCGCGCCACCGGTGACGGGTATCAGGCGCAATTGATCGACCTGGAAAAAACCCGTCCCTTGTTGTTCGGCGTGCGTGACCGGATCAAGGACCTGGAGCCGTTGCAACGCCGCGCGCCGGAATGGAACGAGGCACAACTGCGTGAACTGCTGGCGGCTTATCTCGATCAGCCCACTGACAGTTCGCTGCTCGACAGCTGGCTCGTCCGGCTGACCGCGCGCCGCAGTCACAAGGAGACGCGCTGATGCAATTGTCCGAGCTGGCCGCTGTCGGGCGAACCCCGTCACTGCCGCTGACCGTGACCCTGGCCGATGCGGCCGGGAGTGCGGATCTGCAACTGCTGAGTTTGCTGCGGGTGCTGCCAGGGCAACGCTACGTCGGCGCCGGTGTCTGGCGTGGCCGTCCGGTGCTGGCCAAATTGCTGGTCGGTGGCAAAGCCGCCCGGCATTTTCAGCGTGAACTGGAAGGGGTGCGCTTGTTAGCCGCGCAAGGCATGACGACACCCTTGCTGCTGGCCGATGGTTTGAAAAGTGACGAAGGTGGCTGGCTGCTGTTCGATTTCCTTGAGGGCGCCGAAAGCCTTGGCGATGCCTGGACCAAGGTCGAGTCGCTGCCGTTGCTCGCTGATGAACAGTCGGCGGTATTGGCCGAGGCGCTGGGCGCCATTGCCCAATTGCACGGCAAAGGTCTCTGGCAGGAGGACCTGCACCTGGACAATCTGCTGCGTCACGGCGGTCAGTTGTACTTGATTGACGGTGCGGGCATTTGCGCAGAAACCGCCGGTCAGCCGTTGTCGCGACAAAAAGTCCTGGAGAACCTCGGCGTATTTTTCGCTCAGTTGCCCAAGGCGCTGGAGCCGTTCACCGAAGAGCTGCTGGTGTATTACCTGTTGAGCAACAGCGAGCACGCATTGCCGCTGGAAGCCTTGCAGAAGCAGATCGACAAAGTGCGTCGCTGGCGTTTGAAAGACTTTCTGATCAAGGTCGGTCGCGAGTGCACGCTGTTCAGTGTGCGGCGTGGAGCGTTCGGTCTGCGCGCGATCCGCCGCGAAGAAGAGTCGGCCATGGTTCCAGTGCTGGATCAGGCCGATGCGCTGCTGGATCAGGGGCATCTGTACAAGACCGGTGGTGCGGCGAGCGTCGGCAAGGTTCAGGCGGGCGCGCGCACGCTGGTGATCAAGCGCTACAACATCAAGGGCTTTGCGCATTGGCTCAAGCGTTTCTGGCGGCCGAGTCGGGCCTGGCATTCGTGGCGCGAAGGTAATCGACTGGCGTTCCTCGGCATCGCGACGCCAAAGCCGCTGGCGGTACTGGAGAAGCGCTTTTTGTGGCTGCGCAGTCGTGCGTATCTGGTGACCGAGTTCCTGCCCGGGCCGGACATCATCGAACGCTTTGCGCCCTATGTTGAAAGTGGCGAAGCGCCTGAGTCGGAGCTGCTGGCACTTGACCTGTTGTTCGCTCGACTGATTGACGAGCGCATCAGCCATGGCGATTTCAAAGGGCACAATCTGTTCTGGCAGCACGATCGCTGGGCGCTGATCGATCTGGATTCGATGTGCCAGCACGGATCCGCCGGCAGTTTCGCCCCGGCTTATATACGTGACCGTGCGCGATTCATGCGTAATTGGCCCGAGAGCAGTGCGTTGTATCAGGTCATAGATCAGCGTTTACCGAAAAAAATCGCCAACACGGTCTGAGTCAAACCAGTACAGCAGTAGAGGACAGGATTGAGCGACTTGTCCTACAGTATCTCCAGAATCCATGAACTGTGTCCTGTGCAGTCCCGATGCTAATTTGCCCAACGACCTTGGAGGGCGAATCTTGACCATCAAACAGGCTGCAACGCTGGGTGTATTTTCATGGGTTCTGGCTGGCTGTGGCAGCACCATGACCGTATTGCAGGACGATGCCGACGTCGCCCGCGACATGCGCAAGCAAAAAACCTACTGCCAATCCATTCCGCGGATTTACAGCGGTCTGGCCTTCGACTTCTGCGTGTTGAACGCGCCTCCCGATCCGAGTGGGGTTCTTTTGCCATTCGTGCTTCTGGATCTGCCATTGTCCGGTGTATTCGATACAGTAGCGTTGCCCTATACGGTTTATCGTCAGGTCACCGACGGTAACCTTGCTATTTACTGGCGCAAGGGCGGTTATTGAGTAGCGGGGCGAGGTTTCTTCAAACCATTCGCCCTGGGGCAATCGCGCAGGGTAATTCCCCACTCGTTTACGCTATAATCCCGCCCTTTAGCTGTCACTCGCCCTGTGCGAGGGCACATCAATTTTCAAGGCGCATTGCGCCTGCACGCAGACTAAAGAGGCTAGACCCCTGTGGCATTGACGATTCTTGGCCTGTCCGGCGCCCTTAGCCATGATCCTTCAGCGGCCTTGTACATCGACGGCAAGCTGGTGGCGGCGGCTGAAGAAGAGCGCTTCGTACGCGATAAACATGCAAAGAACCGCATGCCCTACGAATCGGCGAAGTTCTGTCTCGAACAGGCCGGCATCAAGCCGTCCGATGTTGACGTGGTCGCGATTCCATTTGCCCCGATCAGCCTGTTCGGCAAAGCGCGCTGGCACTACGCCAAGCGTTACTGGTATGCACCGGATCGCGCCCTTGATGCGATCCTGATGGGCAACCGTCGCTACAAGCGCTACCGCAACAAGATTGTCTGGTGCCTGGAGCAACTGGGTTTCGATCCGAAAAAGATCAAGATCGAGCCGGTCGAACACCACTTGGCTCACGCCTCCAGTGCCTACCATTGCTCCGGTTTCAAAGAAAAAACCGCGATCCTCGGTATCGACGGCAAGGGTGAGTACGCCACGACCTTCTTCGGCTATGGCGAAAACGGCAAGATCCACAAGATCAAGGAATTCTTCGATCCTGACTCCCTCGGTGGCTTGTACGGTGCGATCACCGAGTTCCTCGGTTTCGAGATGCTCGACGGTGAGTTCAAGGTCATGGGCATGGCGCCGTATGGCGATGCCAGCAAGTACGATTTCTCGCGTCTGGCCTCGTTCGAAAACGGTGAGTTGGTGATCAACACCGACTACGCCAACGTCATCGGCCTGCGTCGCTACAAAGAGAAGGGCAAAGGCTTCTACTTCTCGCCGAAACTGATCGAGTGGCTGGGTCCGAAGCGCGAAGGCGACATCGCTGACGAGCCTTACATCCACTACGCCGCGAGCATGCAAGCGCTGTTCGAGAAACTGGCGTTGCAGATGATCGACTACTATCTGGGCGACGTACTCAAGGAAACCGGCAAACTGGCCTTCGCCGGTGGTTGTGCGCTGAACGTCAAACTGAACCAGAAAATCATTGCCCGCGACGACATCAAGGAACTGTTCGTGCAACCTGCGTCCGGCGATGCCGGCACTGCGGTTGGTGCGGCTGCCTACGTGTCCCACGCCCGAGGCGTGCCGGTCGAGAAGATGGAGCACGTCTATCTCGGCCCGTCGTACAGCAACGAGGACGTGATCGCCGCCTGCGCCCGTCATGAGAGCAAGCCGACCTGGCGCAAGCTCGACAACATGCCGGAACAGATTGCCAAAATCATGGTCGATGGTAATCCGGTCGCCTGGTTCCAGGGGCGCATGGAGTTCGGTCCGCGTGCATTGGGCGGGCGCTCGATCATTGGTTGCCCGAGCGTGGCTGGCGTGGCTGATCGCATCAACCACCAGATCAAGTTCCGCGAGCGCTGGAGGCCTTTCTGCCCGTCGATGCTCGACACCGTTGCGCCGCAAATGATCAAGATCGACCACCCGGCACCGTTTATGACCTTCACTTTCGAAGTGGCGGAAGAGTGGAAGACCCGCGTGCCGGAAGTCGTCCATGAAGACGGCACCTCCCGTGCCCAGGTGCTCAAGCGTGAATACAACCCGCGCTACTACGACATGATGAAGGCGCTGGAAAACCTGACCGGTAACGGCGTATCGCTGAACACCTCGCTCAATCGTCGTGGCGAACCGATGATCTGCTCGCCGACCGACGCGCTGAACATGTTTTTCGGTTCTGACCTGGAATACCTGATCATGGAAGATATTCTGGTCGTAAAAGCGGGTGTAAAAGGATACGAACTTGACTGAAACACTGATCAGCGTCGTCATTCCGGTTTACAACTATGCGCGAACGCTTCCACGTGCAGTGGAATCGGTGTTGGCGCAGTTGGATGAAGCGACCGCGGATCTGCTGGTCATCGACGACGGGTCGACGGACGATACGCCCGAGGTAGTCGAAAAACTCCTGCTCAAGCACGGCGGGCGTTTTCGTGCGTTGCGCAAAAGTAACGGCGGATTGTCGTCGGTGCGCAATCGAGGGCTGGAAGAGACAACCGGACGGTATCTGGTGTTTCTCGACTCTGATGATGAAATGGCGCCCGGTGCCTTGGCTGCACTTTCGCAGCACCTCGAAAGTAATCCGAACAGCCTGATGGTGATCGGCGCGCACTGGTCGGTGTTTGCAGACGGGCGACGCAGCTTGCAGGCGGCCAAGCCGCTGCCTGTGACGCCCCGCCAGCGCCTGCAGGGTTACCTGCTGAACAAGACGGTGTCGATTTCCAACGGTGCCTGTGCGATGCACCGCGATGTATTCGTTTTGGGTAATTACCCGGAAAATTTGCGCAACGTCGAGGACTTGCCAGTATTCGCCCAAGTGCTGGCGCGCTACCCCTGCACCGTTCTGGACGAGCCCCTGGCGCTGATTTACAAGCACGCCGACAGCATGCGCCATGATCTGCGCCAAAGCCTTGCTGCCGGAACGGAGCAGGTGGTCAGCGAAGTTTTTTCCAGTCGGCGGATGCCCGAGGAAATGTTTGATTTGCGCCAGGCGTTTATGGCGCAGCGTTGCCTGTCGTTGTTTCGCGACTGTTATTCCCATGGCGAGTACAAACTGGCCAAATCGTTTTACTTTAAGGCCTTGCGTGCAGACTGGCGGACGTTTTCGCGCTGGTCCTACACGCGCAAGGCGTTGCGGGTGCTGTTTCGGTAAACGGGTCGCGGAGACTATGCGGACCCTGTAATGGATGTCGGTGAGGTGGCTGGGTGAAAGGTAAGGGCGGCAAGGTGGGAGCTCAAGTCTCCAGAATCATCGACGAATATCCGGTTTGGCTGGCGTTTCTGGGCAGTGCGCTGTTATCGCTGATAGCGGTCATGGGCACCGCCACAGTGGGGCGTGATGCCGCGCTGTACATTGATATCGCGCAACAGGTCACCGAGCACGGGCCTAATGTGGCCTGGGCCGCTTTCGACTGGCCCTGGTTTTCCTTATTGCTGGCCGCTACTCATACCGTCCTGCATTTGCCGCTGGAGCTGAGTGCATATCTTTGGTGCGCGCTCTTTTTTGCCGGCACCAGCGCGCTGATGGTGGACTGCGTACGTCAACGGTCGGTACATCTCGCCGGTTGGGCTTGTCTGGTGGTATTGGCAATGCCGGCGGTGAATGCCTTTCGAAACGACATCATCCGTGAATGCGGTTTCTGGTTCTTCTGCACCCTGACACTCTGGCTCGCGCTGCGCTGGCAAGCCCGTGGCGGCTGGCTGCGGGCGGCATTCATTCATGTGGCTATCGTCGCGGCAGCCTTGTTTCGGCTGGAGGCTTTGCTGCTGGTTCCGGCGTTGGCGCTGTGGCAGTTGCCCAATCTGTGGTCGTCGAACCGGCGGATGCAGTTCGTTCAGTTTTCGCTGTTGCCGGTTCTAGGGCTGCTGGCTGTTTCGGTCTCAGGTGTGCTCCTGTCGGCGCGCGTGATGCTGTATCTGGACATGATTGCGCCACACAGCGTGTTTGCTTCCTTCCGGATGCTGTGCGATCAATTTGCCAATTCGCTCATCAACAAGTACTCCCAGGATGAATCTGGCCGGATCATTTTCTTCGGCATCCTGGCGACCATGACCATCAGTTTCGTGAAGCTGATGGGGCCTTTCGCCGTCCCCTTCGTCCTGCGACGCAACTGGGGGGTTCTGGGAATCTATTGGCGCGACTATCGCCCCTTCGCCTGGGCGGCGCTGCTTTATCTGGTGGTGCTGGTGCTGTTTTTCATCAAACAACAGTTCATGAATACGCGCTACCTGAGCTTTCTGAATCTGTTGTTTGTGCCCGTGTTGGCGATGGGGCTGGCGGCGTTCGTTCGCGACTTCCCGCGTTGCGGCAAGTGGCTGGTGGTTCTAGGGATGTTGGTGATGCTCTCGAATGTCATCTCTACCGGCGCCGGCAAAACCCATTATGTAGAGGCCGGGCGCTGGATGTCTGCCCACGTCGAGCCAGGGGCGAAGACCTATTTCGAGGATGGGCGGATCAGCTATTACGCCGGTCGCGGCTACGTGATGCCGGTGCTGACCGCAGAGGAAGCAATGTCGGCAGCTCACGCTGGCGACTATCAATATTTCCTCATCGAGGCCAAAGGTGACGAGCCTTGGCTGAAGGATTGGCTGGTGGCGCACAAGCTGCGCATCATCGAGCATTTCGCCAATCGCAAAGGTGCCACCGTGGTGATCATCGGACGCTAAGGCTTAACCGAGCAGCGGACGCAGGCGTGAGATCAGCGGCGCTTGTCGGTGGCTCGGCAAGGCCTGGCGATAGCCTTCGACAAAGGTTTCGCCGGCGTCCTGGCCCAGCAGCCATTGGCGGTCTTCCTTGTAGCGCAGCAAGTGAGCGAAGTTGCGCAGGCGTTTACTGTCACTGAGTGCGCGCTTCTGGCAGCGCAGGTCGGCGATATCGATCAGTCCCAGACGGTTGTCGGGGGTTTGCACGACGTTGCCGAAGTGCAGCGACCGAAAGTACACACCTTTTTCGTGCAGCAGGGCGAAGTACCCGCCCAGCTGGAATCTCAGTGTGTCAGCCTCTTCGTCAGTGCCTTGTAACTGACGCACGGTATTGCCTTCCAGCGGGCTGTAATACACGCCGTCGCGCTCGATGCTCGGGATGCGATAGACCGCGATGACTTTCGGGCAGAGGATGCCACGCTGTTCGAGTGCACGGGTGTTGTCGGCAAAGCGTTGTGCATAGGGGTAGAACAGCGCCGAACTGAGCAGCCGCTTGCGGCGGAACAGCTTGAGCATGCGTCCATCGGCCAATCTGAGCACCTTGTCGCCGGAACCGTCGGCCTCCAGTACGTGTGCACCTTTGCGCAGTGCCTCGTAAGTGCTGTGATCAATCGATTGCATATCGGGCTCCCCATCATTAGCGGGGTATCTTAACCGACTTGGTCGAAGGCTGGCTTGAAGTCATGTTTATCGGGGCAAAAACGCGTGTGATATCATCGGCGCCTCACTGAATTGCGCGGATCACCATGAGCAGTCCTGAACCGAAAGCCCAGTCCACGCTGGCGATCTATTTCCGCCTTTTGGCTTACGTGCGGCCTTATGCCGGCCTTTTCCTTCTCAGCATCGTCGGGTTTCTGATCTTCGCATCGACTCAACCGATGCTCGCTTATATCCTCAAATACTTTGTCGACGGTCTGGCCAATCCTGAAGCCAGTCTGTTCCCGGGCAACCCTTATCTGGGCAAGCTGCAGTTGCTCGAAACCGTGCCACTGATGATTGTCTTCATCGCGCTGTGGCAGGGCGTGGGCTCGTACCTGGGCAACTTCTTCCTGGCGCGGGTTTCGCTGGGGCTGGTGCATGACCTGCGGGTGGTGCTGTTCAATAAATTGCTGGAGTTGCCCAATCGCTTCTTCGACAAGAACAATTCCGGCCATCTGATTTCCCGGATCACCTTCAACGTGACGATGGTCACCGGTGCTGCAACGGATGCGATCAAAGTCGTCATCCGTGAAGGCATGACCGTGATTTTCCTGTTCTGCACACTGTTGTGGATGAACTGGAAACTCACTTTGGTGATGGTCGCCATCCTGCCGTTGATCGGTTTGATGGTGAACAGCACCAGCAAGAAATTCCGCAAGCAAAGCAAGAAGATTCAGGTCTCGATGGGGAACGTCACGCACGTCGCCTCCGAGACCATTCATGGCTACCGCGTTGTGCGCAGCTTCGGCGGCGAGCAGTACGAAAAGGATCGCTTTCGCGATGCCAGCCAGAGCAACACCGACAAGCAGTTGACGATGACCAAGACCGGTGCGGTCTACACGCCGATGCTGCAACTGGTCACGTACAGTGCCATGGCCGTGGTCATGTTCCTCGTGCTGTATCTGCGCGGTGACGCTTCGCCGGGCGATCTGGTGGCGTACATCACCATGGCAGGCCTGTTGCCCAAGCCTATCCGTCAGTTGTCGGAAGTCAGCTCGACCATCCAGAAGGGCGTGGCCGGTGCCGAAAGTATTTTCGAGCAACTGGATGAGCCGGCGGAAGTGGATCGGGGCACGGTCGAGCAGGATCGTCTCGAAGGTCGTCTGGAAGTGCGCAATCTGAGCTTCCACTACCCCGACACCGACAAAGCGGTGCTCAACGACATCAGCTTTGTTGTCGAGCCGGGGCAAATGGTCGCGTTGGTTGGCCGCTCGGGCAGTGGCAAGTCGACCCTGGCCAGCCTCATTCCGCGCTTTTATCAGCATGATCATGCTCAGGGCCAGATTCTGCTCGATGGTGTGCAGGTGCAGGATTTCACCCTGCGCAGCCTGCGTCGGCAGATTGCTCTGGTGACCCAGCAGGTCACGCTGTTCAACGATACGGTGACCAACAACATCGCCTACGGCGACCTGGCCGGCGCGCCGTTCGATGAGGTCAAGCGCGCAGCCACCGAGGCGTATGCCGATGAGTTCATCATCAAGATGCCGCAGGGCTACGAAACCATGGTCGGCGAAAACGGCGTCCTGCTGTCCGGTGGTCAGCGTCAGCGTATCGCCATTGCCCGGGCGCTGCTCAAGGATGCGCCGTTGCTGATTCTCGATGAGGCCACTTCTGCGCTGGATACCGAGTCGGAGCGGCATATTCAGGCTGCCCTGGATCATGTGGTTAAAAACCGCACGACCCTGGTGATCGCGCACCGCTTGAGCACTATTGAAAAGGCCGACCTGATTCTGGTCATGGACGAAGGCCGTATCGTCGAGCGCGGCTCTCACGCGCAATTGCTTGAGCAAAACGGCTATTACGCCCGTCTGCATGCCAAAGAGTTCGAAGAGGGTGACGAGCCTCAGCCGGCACACGCGACCGACGTATGCTGACGATGTTTCGCAGCTTTCGCGAACGTGGCTGGACCGAGATCGACCGGGACAGCTACGCCCGGGCCTGGCAGCGTTTCGGTGGCAGCTTTGCCACGCATCCGGAAGTCGTCGAGCGCTTGTCGACATTCCTGGGCATCGAGCTGCGTTACCTGGGCTGGATCGTTGGCGGTGATGTGCTTGCCGCCATCCCTTGCTGGGGCCGGCATGTCGCCTTGTCCAAGGAAGTGCTCAAGCGCGAGGGCAAGCGTGGCTTGCTGGACATGGGCAACGCGGAAATCATTCTGCCGATTGCCCCCGATGTCAGCGTGCCGGTGCGTCAGCGCGTGGCGTATGTATCGCAACTCAATGCCGAGCAGATCAGTACGTTAAAGCCGCAGCCTGAGGGTTTGGCCCTTGCCCGGTTGCCGGAAGAGTATTCGAAGAAATTCCGCTACAACCAGCGTCGCGAACAGCGTCTGCTGGAAGAGGCGGGCGGATCGCTGGTGCCGATGTCCGACTTCACCCCGCAGGAACAGGCTGCCGCTTACGGCGATCTGTTTCAGCGTCGCTGGGGTTTCGAGGTGCCGGGCAAGGCCGGGCTGGTTGAAGTGTTTACGTTGCTGCGCGAGTTCATGACCGGTTCGGTGGTGATGCTCGATTCGGCGCCTGTGGCCATTCAGGTGCTGTACCGCGTCGAGGCCCCGCAATGGGTGTCGCTGGAGTACATCAATGGTGGCGTTGACCCGCAGAGCCGCGAGTTCAGTCCCGGCAGTGTGCTGAGTTTCGTCAACACCCAAGACGCCTGGGCGCACGCGCAAGCGCTGGGCAAGCCTTTGCGTTATTCATTCGGTCGCGCCGACCGGGAGTACAAGGATCGCTGGTGCCATAAGGTGCCGGTCTTCAAGGTTTGAATCCATGAGCACTCGCAAACAACAGCTTCTCAAGGCCCATCGGCGCAACAAGCGTCTGTTCCTGGTCGCCTTTCTGGTGGGGTTGTTGCTGATCGGATGGTTGGTTGCGTGGTGGCTGGTGCCGTTGGTGCTGGTGCTGGCCTGGGTCGCACACGAGGCCTGGTTCGCCGATCATCTGTTCTATCGGCCTGCTGACGACTATTACTACAACTTCCCGGCGCAAACCGCACGGCAGGCGGTGAGCCTTGCGGGCGGTGTCGTACAGCTGAGCGAGCCGCTGGCGCAGGGCGAGACGCTGGTACTCGAGCTGGAAGTGAAATCCACTTGGCTGGGGCGTTGGCTCGATCCCTGCGTCGAGGTGGGCGATGATCGCCAAGACTTCGAGCGCGGCGTCAAAGGGCGGCGTTTCCTTAATCTGTCCGGGCAGGCCACTGCGCTGGCGCAAGGTGCTCTGGCGCTGCGTGGCCGATATTGCGTACCCGCCGCGACCGGTGTGTTGTGGGTCATGGCCAATCCTGATTATTCCCGTCAGCGGGTGATGGTCATTGCTCCCCATGCCGATGATGCCGAACTCGCCGCATTCGGCCTGTACAGCCGTTGCGAAGACGTCAGTATCGTCACCCTGACCCAGGGCGAGATCGAGGCTGAAGACTTCCAGCGTCTTGGCCTTGATCAAGCCGCAGCGGCACGTTTGAAGGGCCGTTTGCGCAGTTGGGACAGTCTGGTGATCCCGCTTTGGGGGGGCGTGCCTGCCGATCGCTGTGTGCAATTGGGTTATTACTGCTTGCAACTGCCGTCGATGGCCGAAGCGCCTGTGAAGGCGTTCGGCTCCCGTGAGTCGCAGGAAAACGATGTGCGCAGCGTGCGCCGGCACAATCCGTTGAGCCTGCCCGCCGACATCGATGGGCAGCCGACCTGGCAAAATCTGCTGGGCGACCTGAAGGCCCTGCTTGAGCACTATCGTCCAGAAGTGGTGGTGACGCCCCATCCTGAGCTCGATCCTCACAGCGATCATGTGGCGTCTACCCAGGCGCTGCTTGAGGCTATCGAGCTGAGTCAGTGGAAACCGACAACCCTGCTGATGTACGCCAATCACCTGCACGACAACGATCGCTGGCCGATGGGCCCAGCCGGTGCCGGTATTGCGCTGCCGCCGGCCATCGAGCCATTGCCGGCTGACCGGCTGTGGAGTCCGCTGTTGTCAGCAGATGTGCAACTGGACAAAGCCATGGCACTGGCCATGGAGCACGATCTGCAGGGCGGGCAAGTGTTCAAGCGGCAATTACGCCGCTGGATCCAGCAAGTCCTGGCGGGTCGTCGCTGGCCAGCAACAGGCAGTAACGAGTTTTTCCGCAAGGCGGTCCGGCGTCACGAATTGTTCTGGGTGCGCGACCTTTCAGATTGAGGCGGACGGCGCTTTACCCTGTGTTAATATCGCGCCCCTGTTCATTTTGTATGTGGGTTGCTCCATGAAGTTGTCCATGCCGCGTTTCGATCAAGCCCCGGTCTTGGTAGTCGGCGATGTCATGCTCGACCGTTACTGGCATGGCGGAACCTCACGGATTTCCCCTGAGGCGCCGGTGCCGGTCGTTAAGGTCGAGCAGATCGAAGATCGTCCGGGCGGTGCCGCGAACGTTGCCTTGAACATTGCCGCGCTGGGTGCGCCGGCGTCCCTGGTCGGTGTGACCGGTGACGACGAAGCCGCCGACAGCCTGAGCAACAGTCTTAAAGGCGCGGGCGTACGTGCCCTGTTCCAGCGCATTGCGCACCAGCCAACCATCGTCAAGCTGCGGGTCATGAGCCGGCACCAGCAACTGCTGCGTATCGACTTTGAAGAGCCGTTCGCCACCGATGCCCTGGCCCTCGGTTCACAGGTCGACGACCTGCTCGAAGGCATCAAGGTCCTGGTACTTTCCGACTACGGCAAAGGCGCCCTGAAAAACCATCAGGCGTTGATCCAGGCCGCCCGTGCGAAGAACATTCCGGTACTGGCTGACCCCAAGGGCAAGGATTTCTCGATTTATCGCGGCGCGAGCCTGATCACCCCGAACCTCAGCGAATTCGAAGCCATCGTCGGCGGTTGTGTCGATGAGCATGAACTGGTGAGCAAGGGCGCCGCCCTGATGCACGACCTGGAGCTTGGTGCGCTGCTGGTGACGCGCGGCGAGCACGGCATGACCCTGCTGCGTCCTGACCAGCCGGCACTGCACTTGCCGGCCCGTGCCCGTGAAGTGTTCGATGTCACCGGTGCCGGTGATACGGTGATTTCGACCCTGGCCGCAGCGATTGCCGCCGGTGAAGACCTGCCCCACGCCGTTGCGCTGGCCAATCTGGCCGCCGGCATCGTGGTTGGCAAGCTCGGTACGGCCGCCATCAGTGCTCCGGAGCTGCGTCGCGCCATCCAGCGTGAAGAAGGTTCCGAGCGTGGTGTGCTGGGTCTTGAGCAGTTGCTGCTCGCCGTGGCCGATGCCCGCGCGCACAACGAGAAGATCGTCTTCACCAACGGTTGCTTCGACATCCTGCATGCCGGGCATGTGACCTATCTGGAACAAGCGCGGGCACAGGGCGATCGCCTGATTGTCGCGGTCAACGATGATGCTTCGGTCAGCCGCCTCAAAGGCCCGGGCCGCCCGATCAACAGCGTCGACCGGCGCATGGCCGTTCTCGCCGGCCTCGGCGCGGTGGACTGGGTGATCAGTTTCCCTGAAGGCACCCCGGAAAACCTGCTGCGCGAGGTCAAACCGGACGTGCTGGTCAAGGGCGGCGATTACGGCATCGATCAGGTGGTCGGCGCTGATATCGTCAGCGCTTATGGCGGCACCGTGAAGGTCTTGGGGCTTGTGGAAAACAGCTCGACAACTGCGATTGTCGAGAAGATCCGCAGTCGTTGATCAGATGAATTTTTACTGTTGTGTACTGCGTGTGAACGGATTTTGCCTTGGGGATTTTACCGTTTCCGTTGATGTAGGCAGCTTTGAATCCGATGCGCTTGCCTGCCTACGTCGCGTGGTCAATTAATCTATGAAAGTCATGCTCCTGGTGATGGACGAGCAGCGGGTCATTCTCGACCGGCTCTACGACATCGTGCAGCAGAACTGTGATGAATGCTTCATCTATCGTTTGAGCAAACGGCAACAAATGAACCTGGGGCCGTTTCTGGCCTCGGTTGGTTATCAGAACTTCGATCGTGTGGTCATCTTTTCCAGGGTCAAGCGCCTGGCCCCGCAATTGCGGGTGCTCAAGTGCATTCCCGGGCTGGTCTTCCTCGAACATGACGCCTACCAGAACTACATGCCGGCGAGTAAGTATCGTGGCGTGTATTCACGCCTCTACCGTCGCCTGCCGAGTTGTCGGGCGCTGGTGTCCGGTGCTGTGGTCGCGCGCAAGATGCTGGCTGAGGGCATCGACACGGTGTTCGTCTCCAAAGGTTATGACGAGCAGATGCTGCACAACACCGGCGTCGAGCGGGATATTCCCATCGGCTTTCTGGGCAGCCTGAAAAGTACCGAATATGCCGAGCGCAAAGCCATGCTCGAGTCGCTCTCGCAGCGGACCGGAATGCTGGTGACCCGCACCAAGTCGGGTGAGGAATACCTGCAGACGCTCAATCGCATCAGGATTTTCGTCAGCGCCGACATCGGCATGAACGAGTTCATGATCAAGAACTACGAGGCCATGGCTTGCGGCTGTGTGTTGCTGGCCTGGAGCCAAGGCGAAGAAGACCGCTTGCTCGGTTTTGAAGACATGCACAACACCGTGTTCTACCGCAGCGAAGAAGAGGCGGTGGAGAAGATCAAGCTGTTGCAGAGCGATCCGGAACTCGCGGAGCGCATTGCCCGCAACGGCCAGGAATTTGCGCAAAGCCGTTATTCCTTTGCCCGTGTCGGTCAGGCACTGGCCACGGAAATCCAGCGTGAGATGCGCCCATGGCAGCCGCCTTCGGCGTTCACACGGTTCTGGGTGAAACTGCGCTACGGGATGAAGGTGCCAGTCTGAATGAAGGATCATCAAGCGTCGCAACCCGACGAACACATGGCGCTGGATGCGCTGCCCGGCGGTGATCAGTCCGTTCTGGGCGCTCTGCCTGCAGACCTTCTCGAGCGTCTCGGCCGTGCACCTCGGGTCGTGCTGGTTGCCAACAATCCGGCTATCACCGCGGCAGACTTTCAGGCGCTGGACATTGGCGCCGATGATGTCGTCGTCAGCTTCAATACCTGCATCAAAGCGGCGCTGCTCAACAAGCACAGCGTCAATGTCTTCGTGCATGGCTACAACGCGCAGGACGCCTATTTTTTTGGTCTGCCTTACGCGCCGCCGGTGCAGCGCATGTTCGAACAGGCGAATGAACGCTGTTTCAGCATGCTGGTGGGCTGTGCCGCACCGATGTGCCCATTGCCGCGTGTGGCGATGTATTGGGATCGCATTCCGCTGCCGCCGCTGTGGAACTACCCGGTCGACCGGCCTGGCGGTAAACGCTACGTCGGGCCGTCCACGGGTTTTAACACGCTGGTGTTGTTCGACTGGTTACGTGATCACGCCGGTTATACCTATCAGCTGATGACCCTGGGGTTTTCCAACGAAGCAGGAAAGCTGTGGGGTGGCCATGCCTGGGATTACGAGCGCGACTGGCTGCAGAAATCGCACGTCATTGTGGTGCCGCTGCCACCCCGTCGCTGGTGGCAAAAGCTGTTTCGGCAAAAGTAAGCCACATCGTGAATCCGGTTGCCGTCAGGCCCGAACCATTTTCAAAAGGTGCTGTTGAGTGTTGAAAATTGCCGTGGCTTTTTTCGGGATCCCGAGAAATTCGACAATCTGCTTCCCCTCTATCGAACAGAACGTTCTGGCGCAGTTGCCTGCGGGCAGCGACGTTAAGTGCTTCTACCATCTGTACAAGATCGATGAGGTGCAGAACACGCGGTCCGGCGAGAAGGGTGAACTGAAGGCGGACAATTACCAGCCGTTCGAGTCGATGACCGGCACGCTCACCTCGACCGAAGGTGTGCTGGAGCGCTGGGATTTCGAGCAGGTCAAAGCACAGGGCGACACTTGGGCCGATGACTATGCGTCGCTGCGTAATCTGATCTATCAGCTCAACTCGTTGCACACCGTGACCTCGATGATCGAATCCTTCGATCCGGATTTCGTTGTGTTCGTGCGCCCGGACAATTTCTTCCACACCGCGCTGCCCGGCTATGTGTTCAATCATCCGCAGGTGCGGCGACACAACGCCTACATTCCTGATTGGCAGTGGTGGGGTGGTTTGAACGACCGTTTCGCGGTTTGCGGGCGCGATACCTATGTCGCGTACGGCAAACGGGTCGAGCGCATTTTCGATTTCTGCAAGGCGACAGGTCGCAAGCTGCATTCCGAGCGCTTGCTCAAATATGCGTTGCAGCAGGTGGATGCCAAAATCTGCACACTGCCGACTCAGGCATCACGAGTGCGCATTACCGGCGCATTTGCCGAGGAGTCGTTCTCGCCCAAGCGCGGCATGGGCAAGCGCGAAAACCGCTACTTCCATTTCTTCGCCGCGTTGCGCACGTGGTGGGATCGCCGCCGCTAAACCGCTATTTGGCGGTTTTTTTGCCCAGCCCGACCAAACGCAGCGCCTTGATGCTCAACTGCTTGAGCCCCTGACGCGGGGCTTTCGCCGGTTGCAGACCCTGTTGCACCAGCCAGTCCTTCCAGCGAATCCGCTCCTCGCGCACGACCCAGCCGGTTTGTGTCGCAAAGCTCTCGGCCAGATACAGACCTCGGGTGCTGGCCGGCACCAGTTTGTCGCGCTTGAGCGTGTATAGCTCGGCCAGTGGCGCGCCGTCCTTGAGTGGCATCAAGTACAGGTCGGGGCGCTTGCGGTCGAGTCTGGCCACCAGTTGATCACCTTCCAGACGCTCGTCGACGTGGAACAGACTCAGGGACTTGGCTTCCTTGGGCACATCCAGGCGCAAGTCGTAGATCAATTGCAGTGACGCGGTCGGCAGGTGTACGTAGGCCCGAGGCCGTTCGAGCAATTGCAGATTGGCGCTACGGATCGGTCGCGCTGAGCCGGACAACGGGGTCAGGCGAAACGGCAGGGCTTCGCGATAATGCAGAGCTGCAGAGTAGGGGGCTGGCAGCCAGGTGTCGTTGAAGCGCCCGCCGAGCCAGCCTTCCGGTGTCTCGAGCAAACACTCTTCAGCAATTTCCTGAATGGCCGTGTGTAGCGGGATATTCAGCTCATGAGCCGGCACGTAACCGGAAATCAATTTGAGCACGACGTCGCCACGGTCCTGTCGGCGCTGGCGCACCAGCACCCAATAATCGCGATTCTGCCAATGCAGGGTCAGACGTACCGAAACGCCGAGATTGGCCAGCTCCAGCGAGAAGCGCTCAGTGTCGGCCACGCTCACCGGTTTGCGCCGCTGCAAGGTCTGCGCGAAGTTCAGCGGCATGCCGACGCTCTGATAGGTCAGGCCTTCGGGGGTGGCTTCGACGAACAGCGGCAGGGTCTTGAAGTTGCTCGGGTTCTTTCTGATGAGCGTGCGCGGCATATCGGCTCCTGCTTAAGGCCGCGAGGCGGCGTCAGTGACCACGTAGGACCTGAGCAACGGTCGTAACGTTGTGGGCGAGGTGCAGCGGATTGATCGTGCCGACAATAGCACTGGCCACGCCAGGCTGTGCGAACAGCAATTCGAAGCTGGCACGCACCGGGTCGACGCCCGGGCTCAGGCAGACATGACCGCTGGCCAAGGCTTTTTTCACCAGAATGGCTTTGCCGTGGACAGCAGCATAGTCAATGACAGTTTTCTCGTTTTGTTCGTTCAGATTGTAGGTGACCATTGCGCAGTCACCTTGCTCCAGTGCCTTGAGGCCACCTTCGACGGTTTTTCCGGAAAAGCCGAAGCCGCGAATCTTGCCTTCGGCCTTGAGCGCCGCGAGGGTGGCGTACACCTCTTCGTGCTCGAGAATTGCCATGTCGTTGCCGTCGGAATGCACCAGCACCAGGTCGATAAAATCGGTTTCAAGACGTTGCAGGCTGCGTTCCACCGACATTCGTGTGTGTGCTGCACTGAAATCGTGGCGCGACAGACCATCGGCAAACTCTTCGCCGACCTTGCTGACGATTACCCAGTCCTGACGCTGGCCACGCAGCAGCGGGCCGAGACGCTCTTCGCTGCGGCCATAGGCCGGGGCGGTGTCGATCAGGTTGATGCCCAATTCCCGCGCCTGACGCAGCAGCATGCGCGCTTCGTCGTCGCCGGGAATCTGAAAACCGTTGGGGTATTTCACGCCTTGGTCACGGCCGAGTTTGACCGTGCCCAGACCCAGTGGCGAAACCATCAGGCCGGTGCTGCCCAACGGTCGATGAAGGTCGTGCAGATTGGCAATGGTCATGGCAGCAGTTGCTCCCAGGCGGGAACGCCCATGGGTGGTTTTGGCAGTGCCGGCAAAGGTTCGGCGGCTTGCGGCTGGATGCCGTCGCGCTCGAGAGAGGCGATGACCCGGTCAGCGAAGTCCGGTGCCAGCGCCAGTTTGGTTGGCCAGCCGACCAGCAAGCGCCCCTGTTCGGCGAGAAAGGCGTTGTCCGGGCGTGTCAGCCCGGTTTGCAGTGGTTCGGCACGGTCAACCCGCAGGGTCGCCCATTGCGTGGCGCTGAGGTCGATCCACGGCAGCAACTGTGCGATCTCTTTCTGCGCGGTGGCGATCTGCTCGGCCGGCTCGCGGTGCACGCCTTCGCTTTCGGCGATGTCGCCGCCCATGTACCAGACCCATTGGCCGTCAGCCGCCGGGTGTGTGGTTACGGTGATCCGCGGTTTGCTGCCGCCACCCAAGCAGTGGGCGTACAACGGTTTCAAGCCCGGGCCTTTGGCGAGGATCATGTGCAGCGGCCGGCGTTGCATGGCCGGCTGGCTCAGACCGAGGTCTTCAAGCAGTTGGGCGGTACCCGCGCCGGCGCTGAGGACGATGCGCTGAGCGCGAATCTCGCGGCCGTCGACTTGCAACCCGACCAGCACGCCCGCTTCCAGCAACGGCTCGATGGTTTGCCCGGCGAGCAGGCCATCGCCGGCCAGATCGGCCAGACGCTGGATCAGGCTTGGCACATCCACGACCAGTTCGGCGAGACGATAGACCTTGCCCTTGAAGCGCTTGTCTTGCAGGGCTGGCGGCAGTTGCTCGCCCTTGACCTGATCAACGCGGCCGCGCACCGCTTTGCTGGCGAAGAAACTGGTGAGGTTGCCGGCGAGGGTCCCCGGCGACCACAGGTAATGGGCCTCGGACAGCAGGCGCACACCGGACAGGTCCAGCTCGCCATTGCCGGCCAGCGCTTCACGCCAGCGGCGCGGCATGTCGGCGATGGCTTCCGAGGCGCCGGTCAGAGCACCGTGCAGCGCGTATTTGGCGCCGCCGTGGATGATGCCCTGGGATTTAACGCTTTGCCCGCCGCCGAGGCTGGCACTTTCCACCAGCACGGTCGAAAAACCCTGGCGGCGCAGACGCGCGTTCAACCAGAGGCCGGCGACACCAGCGCCGACAATCAGAACGTCGGTGGAAATAACGGATGGCATGCAACGACCTCAGTGTTCAAGACGAGGGCGCAGTATACAGACTCGGGAAAGGGGCGGATTTGTCGATGATCAACAGGCCGAACACAAATCCAAATGTGGGAGCGAGCAGGCTCACTCCTACAAGGGAATGTGGTTGGGCTTTAGTGCCCGGCAGTTTTCGAGAACAACTGGATCACGACGACGCCCAGCACGATCAACGCCATCCCCAGCATCGCCGGGATATCCAGTTTTTGCCCGTAGATAAACAGCGCCGCGACGCTGACCATCACAATGCCCATACCCGCCCAGACCGCATAGGCAACGCCGACCGGTACGGTGCGCACCACCAGCGTCAGCATCCAGAACGCAATCGCGTAGCCGACGATGACCAGCACTAGCGGCAGGGGGGTGCTGATGCCTTTGACGGCCTTCATCGATACGGTGGCGATCACTTCGGCGCAGATGGCAATGGCCAGGTAGGCGTAGGCGTTCATGGTTCAGATCCTCAATGTAAAACGTTGCTTGCTGAGGCGGCATTCTAGTGATTCACCAGATGGGGTAAAGTCATTACCTATCTGTTCTGAAGATGGGTTGGCGAATCAGCATGCAGTGGAATCTGGATCAACTTCGGGTGTTTGTCGATGTGGCCGAACATCGCTCGTTTTCCGCCGTGGCGCGCCAGCAGCGCAAGGCGCAATCGGCGATCAGCAACGCTGTTGCCATGCTTGAAGATGATCTGGGCGTGAGCCTGTTTGAGCGTAGCAGCGGTCGCCAGCCAAGCCTTACTGAAGCGGGCGAAGCATTGCTCGAAGAAGCGCGGGAAGTCCTGCGCCAGTGTGAGCGTCTGAATGGCCGGGCGATGGCCATGATGCGTGGTCAGGAAGCGCAACTGCGCGTGGCCCAGGACGAGGCGATGCCCTATCAGGCGCTGGTGGAAAGTTTCGGTGAACTGGCCGAGCAATTCCCCAGCCTTGAAGTGCAACTGACCAGCGCCGCGCAAGGCGAAGTCGCGCGAAAACTGGTCGAACGTCGCGCCGACCTCGGCCTGCTTTTCTATCACGATGAAATCCCCGAAGCCTTGGAGCGCCGCGTCCTCGGCAGCGTGGAGATGGTCACGGTCTGTGGCATCAAGCACCCGCTGGCGGCGCAGTCCTATGTGACCTGCCAACAACTGGCGCAACACCGACAGTTGCTGATGTCGACGCAAACCAGCGTCTATCCCGGCAACGAGCCGGCCAGCCCGCAGGTGTGGCGCGCCGACAGTTTCTACGTGATGTCCGAATGGCTGGTGCGCGATCTGGGCTGGGCCTGGTTGCCGCGCCACGTGGTGCAGTACTCGGCGTATCAGGGCTTGATGGTTGAACTCGACAGTGAGTGGACGCCGCCGGCGCTGGTGGTTGAGCTGGTCTGGCGCCGCGACGAACCGCTCGGCCCGGCCGCGCGTTGGCTGGCCGAACGTTTTGCCGTGCACTTGCGGGCGATCGGTGGCAAAAGTCGATAAACTCCGCCGCCATGAATAGAACTCTCTACACCGCGCTGTTTTACCTGGGGCTGCCATTGGTGGCGATTCGGCTGTGGCTGCGGGCGCGCAAGGCGCCGGCGTATGCCAAGCGGATTGGCGAACGTTTTTCCTACGGCATGCCGAGGTTGCAACCCGGCGGCATCTGGGTGCACGCGGTATCGGTGGGCGAAAGCATCGCTGCCGCACCGATGATCCGCGCTTTGTTGCAACGTTATCCACAGTTGCCAATTACCGTGACCTGCATGACCCCGACCGGGTCGGAGCGGATTCAGGCGCTGTTCGCCAACGAGCCGCGCATTCAGCATTGCTATCTGCCCTACGACTTGCCGTGTGCGGCGTCGCGTTTTCTTGACCGCGTTCAGCCCAAGCTTGCGGTGATCATGGAAACCGAGTTGTGGCCTAACCACATTCATCAGTGCGCCAAGCGTGGAATCCCGGTGGCGCTGGCCAACGGACGCTTGTCCGAGCGCTCCGCACGCGGCTATGGCCGCTTCAGCAAGCTGACCGCGCCGATGCTGGCCGAGATGAGTTTGTTCGCCGTGCAGACCGAAGCCGAAGCCCAGCGCTTCCGCGATCTGGGTGCGCGTGCGGAAACAGTCGAAGTCACCGGTTCGATCAAGTTCGACCTGACCATCGACCCGCAACTGCTGCAACGCGCGGCCGAACTGCGCGGGCAGTGGCAGGCGCTGGAGCGCCCGGTGTGGATCGCCGCCAGCACCCACGAAGGCGAAGACGAAGTGGTGCTCGATGCCCATCGCCGCTTGCTGACCAATCATCCGGATGCCCTGCTGATCCTGGTGCCGCGTCACCCGGAACGTTTCAACTCGGTGTTCGAACTGTGTCAGCGCGAAGGTTTTGCCACGGTGCGACGCTCGACCGCAGCTCAGGTCGATGCAAAGACTTCAGTACTGCTCGGCGACACCATGGGCGAATTGTTGTTTCTCTATGCCTTGGCGGACAGTGCGTTTGTCGGCGGCAGCCTGGTGCCTAACGGTGGGCACAACCTGCTGGAGCCGGCAGCCTTGGCCAAACCGGTGATCAGCGGCCCGCACCTGTTCAACTTCCTCGACATCGCCGCGCAAATGCGTGAAGCCGGAGCGTTGGCCGAAGTGGATGATGCCGAAGGGCTGGCGGTCGAGGTGCAGCGCTTGTTCGAATTGCCGCGTGATGCGCAGCGTATGGCCGAGGCCGGGCTGGCGGTAATGCGCCGCAATCAGGGCGCGTTGCAGCGTTTGCTGGATGGTTTGGGCAGACTGATCAAGTAAGCAAAAAGATCGCAGCCTTCGGCAGCTCCTACATTGGAAAATGTTCCTCTGTAGGAGCTGCCGAAGGCTGCGATCTTTTGTTTTTAAGGCTTAAGGCCGGGCCTTGAGCTGCGCCTCGGCGGCCTTGGCCAGATCCGGCGGGAGGAAATCCTTGTCCGGGTTGTAATCGGCCTTCAGATACCGCCGCAGATCTTCCAGGTCACCCGGGTTCAGTGTCCCCGCCGCCTGCTTCAAACGCAGGTTGTCGAGGATGTAGTCATAACGCGTGTTGTTGTAATTGCGCACCGAGGTGTACAGCTGACGCTGCGCATCGAGCACGTCAACGATGTTGCGCGTACCGACCTGATAACCGATCTCCGTGGCTTCCACTGCGCTCTGGTTGGAAATGATCGACTGACGACGCGCCTGCACTTGCTCGACGTCGGTGTTCACCGCACGGTGCAGGTTGCGGGTGTTCTCGACGATCTGCCTGCGTAGGGATTCGCGCTGTTGTTCGCTCTGATTCAGTTGCTCATACGACTGGCGCACTTGCGAGCTGGTCAGCCCGCCGCTGTAGATCGGGATGTTCAGTTGCAAGCCGACTGTGCTCTGCTCGACGTTGCCGTGATAAGGCGTGCCGAACGAGTTCGGATTGGCAAATCCCAGCGCATCGTTGTCACCCTTTTCGTATTTGGCCACGGCGTCGAGGGTTGGCAAATGGCCGGCCTTGCGCTGCTTCAACGTTTCTTCGGCCGAGCTGACGGCGAAGTTGCTCGCCAGCAGGTTAAGGTTCTGTTTCGCCGCTGTGTCGACCCACGCCTTGGCATCGTTCGGCGCCGGCGGCAGGATCGGCAACGTATGGACGATGCCCTGAATCGAGTTGTACTGGCGGTTGGTCAGGGTGATCAGCGCTTCGAAGGCATCATCGACCTGACGCTGGGCAACGATGCGGTTGGCCCGTGCGGTGTCGTAACTGGCTTGCGATTGCAGCACGTCGGTCTTGTCCGACAGGCCGACATCGAAGCGTTCGTTGGACTGGTCGAGTTGGCGCTTGAACGCGGCTTCTTCGGCCTTGGTCGAGGCCAGGTTGTCCTGGCTGCGCAGCACGTTGAAATAGCTTTCGGCCGATTGCAGGATCAGGTTCTGTTCGGTCGCCGACAGTTGCAGGGCGGCTTGCTCGTTGACGTCCTTCGCGGCCTGGTACTGGAACCAGCGATCGGCGCGGAACAATGGCTGGGCCAGAGTCGCTTGATAAGAGTGAGCGCTGCGATTGGCAGTGGCCGAGGGTTGATCGATCGACGTGCGCACATTGGCCACTTCGGCACCGCCCGACAGGTTCGGCAGCAACCCGGCGCGGGCCTGTGGCACGACTTCTTTCTGCGCACCGTACTGAGCGCGGGCGGCGGCCAGATCAGCATTGTTGTCGACCGCTTCCTGATAGACGCTGACCAGATCGGTTTTGGTCGACAAGGGCGCTTCTGCTGCCCAGGCCATTGCGTTGGACGCACAAGACACGGCAACAGCCAGTGAGAGTTTGCGCAGCATGAGGCGATCCCTAGCATTAATATTATGGAAGTAATCCGGGCGCCAAAGGTAAGGCGCAAGCCCCGCAGCGTCAAGGCGTGGCGGGGCAAAGCGAGTGTAGTTGCGCAAATCGATCACAACAATCGGCCAAGCCCCTGTATTTATGCCATTCATCATGGTGTTTGCTGCGGTGTTGGCGTTCTTTGCCGGTTGTGTCTAGACTGGCCGGGTTCTTGTCGGGGTGCCTTGCTATGAGGCTGAGATCGAATAATTTCGGATCCCGTTGAACCTGATCAGGTTAGCGCCTGCGTAGGGAACAAGATTTCTCGTCACCCGGCGAGTCCTCTTGTGCTTCGTCCGGGAAATTGTTCGACAATCGAACGCTCGACGACGATGCACAGCACCGGTCCTGGTGCGTCCGTGCCTTTCAGGTTCTGCTCCGACAATCCACTGCCTGGATGCTGTCTGGAGAGCCCGTGATGACTACAAAATCAAAAAACGCGATCAACCTGAGTGACTCGGCCAAGGTCGACGAGCAATCGGTCAAGCCGTTCACCCGTTCGCAAAAAGTCTACGTTCAGGGCTCGCGCCCGGACATCCTCGTGCCGATGCGCGAAATCACCCTTGATGTGACCCCGACTGACTTCGGCGGTGAAATCAACGCACCGGTCACCGTTTACGATACCTCGGGCCCCTACACCGATCCGAACGTGGTGATCGACGTACGCAAAGGCCTGGCCGATGTGCGTTCGGCGTGGATCGATGACCGTGGCGACACCGAGCGCCTGGCGGGTCTGAGTTCCAACTTTGGTCGCGAGCGCCTCGCCGATCCGGAACTGACCAAGCTGCGCTTTGCCCACGTCAACAACCCGCGCCGCGCCAAGGCTGGGGCCAACGTCACGCAAATGCACTATGCGCGTCAGGGCATCATCACGCCCGAGATGGAATTCGTCGCCATCCGCGAAAACATGAAGCTTGAGGTGGCCCGCGCCGCCGGCCTGCTGGATCAGCAACACCCGGGTCACAGCTTCGGCGCCAGCGTGCCGAAAATCATCACCCCTGAATTTGTCCGTGAAGAGATCGCCCGTGGCCGCGCAATCATTCCGGCCAACATCAACCACACCGAACTGGAACCGATGATCATCGGCCGTAACTTCCTGGTGAAGATCAACGGCAATATCGGCAACAGCGCGTTGGGTTCGTCCATCGAAGAAGAAGTGGCGAAACTGACCTGGGGCATTCGCTGGGGCGCGGACAACATCATGGACTTGTCCACCGGCAAGCACATTCACGAAACCCGCGAGTGGATCATCCGTAACTCGCCGGTGCCGATCGGCACAGTGCCGATCTATCAGGCGCTGGAAAAAGTCGGCGGCGCGGCCGAAGACCTGACCTGGGAGCTGTTCCGCGACACGCTGATCGAGCAGGCCGAGCAGGGCGTCGACTACTTCACCATTCACGCCGGCGTGCTGCTGCGTTACGTGCCGCTGACCGCCAAACGCGTGACCGGTATCGTTTCCCGTGGCGGTTCGATCATGGCCAAGTGGTGCCTGGCGCATCACAAGGAAAACTTCGCCTACACGCATTTCGAAGAAATCTGCGAAATCATGAAAGCCTATGACGTCAGCTTCTCGCTGGGTGATGGCTTGCGTCCGGGGTCGATTGCCGACGCCAACGATGCTGCTCAATTCGGCGAACTGGAAACCCTCGGCGAACTGACCAAGATCGCCTGGAAACACGACGTGCAAACCATGATCGAAGGCCCGGGCCACGTGCCGATGCAGTTGATCAAAGAGAACATGGACAAGCAGCTGGAGTGCTGCGATGAGGCGCCGTTCTACACCCTCGGCCCGCTGACCACCGACATTGCGCCGGGCTACGACCACATCACCTCGGGTATCGGTGCGGCGATGATCGGCTGGTTCGGTTGCGCGATGCTCTGCTACGTGACGCCGAAGGAACACTTGGGTCTGCCGAACAAGGATGACGTGAAGACCGGGATCATCACTTACAAGATCGCCGCGCACGCAGCGGACTTGGCCAAAGGGCATCCGGGCGCACAGATTCGCGACAACGCCTTGAGCAAGGCGCGTTTCGAGTTCCGTTGGGAGGATCAGTTCAACCTGGGTCTGGATCCGGATACCGCGCGTTCGTATCACGATGAAACCCTGCCGAAGGATTCGGCGAAGGTCGCGCATTTCTGTTCGATGTGCGGGCCGAAATTCTGCTCGATGAAGATCACTCAGGAAGTCCGCGAGTATGCGGCCAACCAGCGGATCGACGCGGTCGACGTGGACGTCGCCCAAGGCCTGGCGGAACAGGCCGAGCGGTTCAAGAAGGAAGGCAGTCAGCTGTACAAAAAGGTTTGAGCCCGTACTGATCGTTCCCACGCTCTGCGTGGGAATGCAGCCAGTGACGCTCCGCGTCACTGGTCCCTAGAGGCGTTCCCACGCGGAGCGTGGGAACGATCACAACAAGTGTCCCTCTGAGATAACACCCTTGAGCATTCAACCCAGCACTTATTCCCCCGACCTCGCCGTACCCGCCGACAAGCGTGTATTCGGTGGTCGCGATCTGTTTTCCTTGTGGTTCTCCCTCGGCATCGGCCTGATGGTTTTGCAGACCGGCGCATTACTCGCGCCAGGTCTGGGCCTGTCCGGTTCGCTGCTGGCGATTTTCCTCGGCACGTTGGTCGGCGTACTGTTGCTGGCCGCCGTTGGCGTGATCGGCAGCGACACCGGTCTGTCCTCGATGGCCGCGCTGAAACTCAGCCTCGGCAGCAAAGGCGCGAGCCTGCCGGCGCTGCTCAACCTGCTGCAACTGATTGGTTGGGGCTCGTTCGAAATCATCGTCATGCGCGACGCTGCCAGCCTGCTCGGCACCCGCGCGTTCAGCGAAGGTTCGCTGTGGTCGAACCCGGTTTTGTGGACACTGTTTTTCGGGGCGTTGGCGACGTTGCTTGCTGTTAGCGGGCCGCTGACTTTTGTGCGGCAGATCCTGCGCAAGTGGGGCATCTGGCTGCTGTTGGCGGCGTGCCTGTGGCTGACCTGGAACCTGTTTGCCAAAGCCGATCTGGCCGATCTCTGGTCGCGTGCCGGTGACGGTTCGATGCCATTCGCTGTGGGCTTTGACATTGCCATTGCGATGCCGCTGTCGTGGCTGCCGCTGATCGCCGACTACTCGCGATTCGGCAAGCGTGCGAAGAATGTTTTTGGTGGCACTGCGGTCGGTTTCTTTATCGGCAACTTCTGGCTGATGAGCCTTGGCGTCGCTTACACGCTTGCGTTCGCGCCGAGCGGTGAAGTCAACGCGTTGCTGCTGGCACTGGCCGGTGCAGGTCTGGGCATTCCGCTGTTGCTGATTCTGCTGGATGAGTCGGAAAACGCCTTCGCCGACATTCACTCGGCAGCGGTTTCCAGCGGGGTTCTGTTGCGCCTGAAAGTCGAGCATCTGGCCTTGGCCATCGGCGTGATCTGCACGCTGATCGCCCTGCTGGCGCCGTTGGCGCAGTACCAGAATTTCCTGCTGTTGATCGGCTCGGTGTTTGCGCCGCTGTTCGGCGTGGTGCTGGTCGATCACTTCATCCTGCGCAAGCGCAGCGCTCAGGTCGCTTCGGCGGCATTGCGCTGGCCGGCGTTGTTAGCGTGGCTGGGTGGTGTGAGCACCTACCACTTGCTGGCGAATCTGTATCCGGATGTCGGCGCAACCCTGCCGGCGCTGGTGCTGGCAGGGCTGTTGCAACTAGTGCTGGGCCGGACCTTCAGTTACGGCCGGGAAACAGCTCAGGCTTGAGAATGCCGTTCAGACGCGGATAAGGAATCTTCAGTTCGACGTGGCCCAGCGCGTAAGGCGCGATGGTGGTCACGTCGTACTTGAGGATCACGCCGCCATAGGTCAGCGCCACGTTCGGGGTCTTCACGAACGGCCAGTTCGCCACGAACTCCGGCTCCTGATCGAGCTTGGTGCTGATCAACCAACTGTTGTGCGCGACCTGCGCCGCTTTCCAGAACGCCTCTTCCTGACCCGGCACGAGCATGTCGGACAGGTTCAGCACCTTGTGCTGCTGGCGCGAATAGTTGATGAAACCGCGCCCCGGGGTGCCATGCGCACCGCCGGTGTCGAGGTAGCTCGACACCTCGATGATCACCAAGCCGTCATGCTGCTCGCGTACTTTCGCTTGCAGGTAGCTGCTGTTGCGCGGGCCGGCACTGGCCAGAAACTGCTCGCGATAGGCCGCCAGGGTTGGCGCTACCTGGGCGTTTTTCTCGGTGCGGGTCATTTGCAGCAGGCGTTTTTCGATGATGCCGTCCAGCGCAGGTTCGGCCGGGAAGCGCAGGGTGTCGATGTTCACCAGTGGGCAATCAGGGTTGGAACAGCCCGGTTTCAGTTGTTCCGATGCATCGCGGGTGGTTTCCAGCGGCGTGCGGTAGTTGGGCTGGAACAGGCTGGCGCACGCACCCAGAGTCAGGGCAATGGCGGCCACGGAGGCAATTTTGAAAAGCGACATGGGCGTCCTTTCGAAAGCAGGGGAAGGCAAAAAGATATCCGCTTCGACTCTCGCAGAAGCAGTCAGTTCGCCACTAAGCTAATTAGAGTGGGTTTCGCCTCCACCGTCCATCCCGCTGACGGTAAAGGGGCTGCATCAAACGGTGCGGGCGCGTTAGGATGGCGCGAAGTCGAGGTTGCCAGTAACAAGCGGCAACTCGTAATGGATCTGCAGTAAAGAGGATGCTCATGACTGATTTTGCCAACGCCATTCCGACCACCGTCGACGTCGTGCGACGCGAGCGCTGCTACGAGGGTTTTTACAAACTCGACCGTTTGCACCTGCGTCATGAATTGTTCGCCGGTGGCATGAGCCGCGAGATCAACCGTGAAGTGTTTGTCCGCCACGATGCCGTGTGTGTGCTGCCTTACGATCCGCAGCGCGATGAGGTGGTGTTGATCGAGCAGTTTCGCGTCGGTGCCATGGGCAAGACCGACAATCCGTGGCTGGTCGAACTGGTCGCTGGTCTGATCGACAAGGCTGAAGTGCCGGAAGAAGTTGCTCACCGCGAGGCGCAGGAGGAAGCTGGGCTGGACATCAAGGCCCTGTGGCCGATGACCAAGTATTTCCCGTCGCCGGGCGGCAGCAACGAGTTCGTGCATTTGTATCTGGGGCGTTGCAGCACTGACGGCGTTGGCGGCCTGCATGGCCTGGAAGAAGAGGCAGAAGATATCCGCGTCACGGTCTGGGCCTTTGAAGATGCCTTGCAGGCCGTCCGTGACGGTCGCATTGCCAACGCGGCGAGCATCATCGCTTTGCAGTGGCTGGCGCTGAACCGCGCCGAAGTGAGGGGGTTATGGTCGTAAACAAGTTGCGCGATCGTTATCGAGTCGACCTCGCGGGGCTGCAAGCCGCCTGCGAGGCCAACTACGCGCGCCTGATGCGACTGCTGCCGGACATGCGCAACGAGCCCGAGGCGCGGCGCATCGCCGTGACCCAGGGCGAGCAGATGCTCGGCGTGCTGGCCCTCGAAGTGCTGCAAACCTGCCCATACACCACAACGTTGCAAGTGCGTCAGGAACACAGCCTGCCGTGGCTGCCGGTGCCGCAACTGGAAGTGCAGGTCTATCATGACGCGCGCATGGCCGAAGTGGTCAGCGCCGAACATGCACGACGCTTTCGCGGCATCTATCCTTACCCGAACGCGGCCATGCATCAGCCAGATGAAAAGGCCCAGCTCAATCTGTTCCTGGGGGAATGGCTGAGTCATTGCCTGGCGTTGGGGCACGAGTACGAAGTCGTACGCTAGTTGTGAACTGCGTCCGGTTCGGCAGTTTCCTCTTTCAGTGATCCCCCAGCATAATTGCGGCACTATCGATTCCGTGCTTTTGCCTTGGGAGAGCGCCTTGCCGAGCGTATCCACGTTGACCTCCGCCGATTCGCCGCTGCTGGTGCAGTTGTCCGACAGCCATCTGTTCGCTGAAGCGCACGGTACGCTGCTGGGCATGAACACCCGCGAGAGCCTGCAACAGGTGATCGAGTTGGTGCTGGAGCAGCAGCCGCAGATCGACCTGATTCTGGCCACCGGCGATATCTCGCAGGACGGCACGCTGGCGTCGTATCAGCAGTTTCGCCAGATGAGCGCGCAGATCGCTGCCCCGGCGCGCTGGATTCCCGGCAATCACGACGAACCGATGATCATGGCCCAGGCCGCCGTGCAGAGCGCGTTGCTGGAGTCGGTAGTCGATATCGGTAACTGGCGGGTGACGCTGCTGGACTCGGCGGTGCCGGGTTCGGTGCCGGGGTATCTTCAGGATGATCAATTGCAGCTGCTGGCCCGCTCCCTGAGCGAAGCGCCGGAGCGCCATCATCTGGTTTGTTTTCATCATCACCCGGTGTCGATCGGTTGCGCGTGGATGGAGCCGATTGGTTTGCGCAATCCCGAGGCGTTTTTCGAGGTGCTGGATCGTTTTCCACAGGCTCGCGCGGTGTTGTGGGGGCATGTGCATCAGGAGATTGATCGTGAGCGCAATGGCGTGCGCTTGATGGCTTCGCCTTCGACGTGCATTCAGTTCGAGCCGGGGAGTGTGGACTTCAAGGTGGGGGAGCAAGCGCCGGGGTATCGGTGGTTGCGGTTGTTGCCGGATGGGCGAATTGAAACCGGCGTTGAGCGTGTGACTGGATTTGCTTTTACCGTTGATTACGGTTCCGAAGGTTACTGATTTTCGATCAAGAGCCCCTCACCCCAGCCCTCTCCCAGAGGGAGAGGGAGCCGACCGAGGTGTATTGCGTCATGCGCCGACCTGAAATACCGAGTCGATTATGGATTCGCCCAATCACTTTCAGGTCGGTGTAGTTCTTGAATATTCCCCATTCAGTCCCCTCTCCCTTTGGGAGAGGGCTAGGGTGAGGGCCGCCCCTGCTGAATAACCAATTTCTCGAAACCACCCCCAATCCGCTCTTCTCTCCCTGTAAACTCCGCAAACCCAAACCGACACCCAGGGAGCTCAAATGTCCGGTTCGATCCTCTATATCCACGGTTTCAACAGCGCCCCGGCCTCGAAAAAGGCCTGTCAGCTGGTCTCCGTGATGGAGCAGCTGGGTTTGAGCGACAAACTGCGTGTCCCGGCCCTGCATCACCACCCGCGTGAAGCCATCGGTCAGTTGGAGCAAGCGATTGCCGAACTGGGCAGCCCGCTGCTGGTGGGAAGCTCACTCGGCGGCTACTATGCGACTCACCTGGCCGAGCGCCATGGCCTGAAAGCCCTGCTGGTCAACCCGGCGGTCAGCCCGCACCGGATGTTCGACGGCTATCTGGGCACGCAGAAAAACCTGTATACCGATGAAACCTGGGAATTGACCCACGACCACGTCACGGCCCTGGCCGAACTGGAAGTGCCGGCGCCTCAGGACGCCCAGCGCTATCAGGTATGGTTGCAGACCGGCGATGAAACACTGGATTATCGCCTCGCCCAGCAGTATTACCGGGCCTGCGCCTTGCGTATTCAGGCCGGCGGCGACCACAGTTTTCAGGGTTTCGCCGGGCAATTGCCGGCGTTGCTGAGTTTTGCCGGCATTGGTGCCGATGTGTATCAGGCAATCGATTTCACCGCACTGTGAAGTCTTGCCCCTATTTCATGAATGACTGACGACGAGACCCTATGGCCACTCCCAGCGCTAGCTCTTATAACGCCGACGCCATCGAAGTCCTCTCGGGCCTCGACCCGGTGCGCAAACGCCCCGGCATGTACACCGACACCAGTCGGCCGAACCACCTCGCCCAGGAAGTCATCGACAACAGTGTCGACGAAGCCTTGGCCGGCCACGCCAAATCGGTGCAGGTCATCCTGCACGCTGACCATTCCCTGGAAGTCAGCGACGACGGTCGTGGCATGCCGGTCGACATTCACCCGGAAGAGGGCGTGTCGGGCGTTGAGCTGATCCTCACCAAGCTCCACGCGGGCGGCAAGTTTTCCAACAAGAACTACCAGTTCTCCGGCGGTCTGCATGGCGTGGGTATTTCCGTGGTCAACGCCTTGTCGACCGAAGTGCGCGTGCGCGTAAAGCGTGACGGCAATGAATACCAGATGACTTTTGCCGATGGCTACAAGGCCACCGAGCTGGAAATCGTCGGCACCGTCGGCAAGCGCAACACCGGCACCAGCGTTTACTTCGCGCCGGATCCGAAGTATTTCGATTCACCGAAATTCTCCATCAGCCGCCTCAAGCACGTGCTCAAGGCCAAGGCTGTGTTGTGCCCGGGCCTTTTGGTCAGCTTCGAAGACAAAGGCACCGGCGAGAAAGTCGAGTGGCACTACGAAGACGGCCTGCGCTCGTATCTGGTCGACGCCGTCAGCGAATTCGAACGCCTGCCGAACGAGCCGTTCTGCGGCGCTTTCGCCGGTAATAAAGAAGCGGTCGACTGGGCGCTGCTGTGGCTGCCGGAAGGTGGCGACGCGGTGCAGGAAAGCTACGTCAACCTGATCCCGACGGCGCAGGGCGGTACCCACGTCAACGGTTTGCGTCAGGGTTTGCTCGACGCCATGCGCGAGTTCTGCGAATTCCGCAGTCTGCTGCCGCGCGGCGTGAAGCTGGCGCCGGAAGACGTCTGGGAGCGCATCGCGTTCGTCCTGTCGATGAAAATGCAGGAGCCGCAATTCTCCGGCCAGACCAAAGAGCGTCTGTCGTCCCGTGAAGCGGCGGCGTTTGTCTCCGGTGTGGTCAAGGATGCGTTCAGCCTGTGGCTCAACGCCAACCCGGAAACCGGTCTGGCCCTGGCTGAGCTGGCAATCAATAACGCCGGTCGTCGTCTCAAAGCGAGTAAGAAGGTCGAGCGTAAACGCGTCACTCAAGGCCCCGCGTTGCCGGGCAAACTGGCCGACTGCGCCGGGCAGGATCCGATGCGTTCCGAACTGTTTCTGGTCGAAGGTGATTCCGCCGGCGGTTCCGCCAAGCAAGCGCGGGACAAAGAGTTCCAGGCGATCCTGCCGTTGCGCGGCAAGATCCTCAACACCTGGGAAGTCGACGGCAGTGAAGTGTTGGCCAGTCAGGAAGTGCACAACATCGCCGTGGCCATCGGTGTCGACCCGGGCGCGGCGGACATGAGCCAGTTGCGTTACGGCAAGATCTGCATCCTCGCCGACGCCGACTCCGACGGTCTGCACATCGCGACCTTGCTCTGCGCGTTGTTCGTCCAGCATTTCCGCCCGCTGGTGGATGCCGGTCACGTCTACGTCGCCATGCCGCCGCTGTACCGCATCGATTTGGGCAAAGAGATCTACTACGCTCTCGACGAAGCCGAGCGCGACGGCATTCTCGACCGCCTGGTCGCCGAGAAGAAACGCGGCAAACCGCAGGTCACCCGATTCAAAGGTCTGGGTGAGATGAACCCGCCGCAGCTGCGTGAAACCACCATGGACCCGAACACGCGACGTCTGGTGCAGTTGACGCTGGGCGAGGATTTTGCCGAAACCTCGGAAATGATGGACATGCTGCTGGCGAAGAAACGCGCCGGTGACCGCAAGACCTGGCTCGAATCCAAAGGCAACCTCGCCGAGGTGCTGGCCTGATGCGGTTTGGCTGGGCCTTGGCGGGTGTGTTGCTGCTGAGTGTGATGAGCGTGTCGGCCGAGCCTTTGCAGGAATTGCGCGTGCTCTCCGAACACCCCGTCGACGGCATGCGCGGCGGTAACCTGTCGGGGCTGGCCATGTGTGGCGGCGAGTTGTGGACGGTGTCGGACCGCGATGATGATCAGATCTATCGGCTCAATACCGCCGATCAGGTCTGGCAGGCCGAAGCCTTGCACATCGACGTGCCCCTGGTGCCGGAGACCGGTCTACCGTGGGGGTTGCGCTCGCGCAATTGGGCCGCCTCGTTCGTGCGCGGTGGCGACCTGGATTTCGAAGGCATCAGTTGCGACAGCACCGGCAATCGCTACATTGTCAGCGAGGGCCATGCGGCGGTCTTGCAGGTGCCCGTCAGCGGCCCGGTCAACTGGCTGAAGATCTCGCCGATGATGGTTCGCGAAGCGCGGGCCAGCGGCATGCTCCTGCATTTCAATGCGATTTTCGAAGGCCTGGCGATCAGCCCGGCGGGCGATCAGATGTGGCTGGCCGCCGAGCGGCAAAGCCGTGGCTTGCTGCTGATCAAGCGCCAGCAGACAGTGTGGGATTGCGACGGTCGTTGCGTGCTGCTCAGCGAGGGCGGCAAGGAAATGCAGCCGCCGCAGTTCCCCAAGGCTAGAGCGGTCGACCGAGACTTTTCCGACCTTTCGTTGTTCAACGGCAAATTGTTTACCCTTGAGCGCAACGCTTTCCAGATTTGTCGGCGCGATGCGCAGACCGCCAAGGTCGAGCGTTGCTGGTCGTACGCCGCTGAACTGTTACAGGCCAACCGCCGTTATTCGCAGAACTTCGGGCTGGAAGAGGCGCTGATCGTTGACGCTGATGGTGCATGGGTCGGCGTCGACAATAATTTCGGCCCGCGGGCCGACGGTGAGGTTCGGCCGATCGTCTGGCGCTTCGCCGCACCTGATGGCGGCTGGAGCGCCAAGCCATGAGTCAACAGCCGCCGGGCAAGCGCGCCGGTCGGGTGCTGATGATTCTGGCGTGGTGCGCGGCGCTGTTTCTGGCCACGCGGTTTTTCGGCCAGTGGGAGCAACGTCAGCAGAATCCGAACGTCGTCGTCAGTTCGGAGCAGGGCGAAGGTTTTATCGAGGTGAAGCTGGCCGGCAACGCCCAAGGGCATTTTGTCGCCAGCGGTCAGATCAACGGTGAGCCGGTGGAGTTCATGCTCGACACCGGCGCGACCGATGTGGCGATCCCGGCGGATCTGGCCAAGCGTTTGAAACTGGAAGAAGGTTTCGGTGTGACCCTGAGCACGGCCAACGGCCTGAGCCAGGGCTACCGGACCAAAATCGACCGCCTGCAACTGGGCGACATCGTGCTGCGCGACGTCCGCGCACTGGTGGCGCCGGGGCTGCATGGCGATCAGGTGTTGCTCGGCATGAGCGCCCTGAACAAACTTGAATTTACTCAGCGCGGTGGCACCATGCTGCTGCGCCAGACAACGAACCGATGAGGCCTGCATGAGCAACCCCCTTGATCTCAGCCTGGACGGTGTAGAACGCCGCTCGCTGGCCGACTTCACCGAAAGTGCCTACCTCAACTACTCCATGTACGTGATCATGGACCGTGCCTTGCCGCATATCGGCGACGGCCTGAAACCGGTGCAGCGGCGCATCATTTATGCGATGAGCGAGTTGGGCCTGGACGCCGATTCCAAGCACAAGAAGTCGGCGCGTACCGTCGGCGACGTGCTCGGTAAATTCCACCCGCACGGTGACTCGGCGTGCTACGAAGCGATGGTGCTGATGGCCCAGCCATTCAGCTATCGCTACACGCTGGTCGACGGTCAAGGTAACTGGGGTGCGCCGGACGATCCGAAGTCCTTCGCCGCCATGCGTTACACCGAAGCGCGTCTGTCGCGTTATTCCGAAGTGCTGCTCAGCGAACTCGGCCAGGGCACTGCCGACTGGGGCCCGAACTTCGACGGCACCCTGCAGGAGCCGCTGGTGCTGCCGGCGCGCCTGCCGAACATTCTGCTCAACGGCACCACCGGTATCGCCGTGGGCATGGCCACCGACGTGCCGCCGCACAACCTGCGCGAAGTCGCCACCGCGTGCGTGCGCCTGCTCGATGAGCCGAAAGCCACGGTCGAGCAACTCTGCGAACACATTCAAGGCCCGGACTATCCGACCGAAGCAGAAATCATCACCCCGCGCGCCGACCTGCTGAAGATGTACGAAACCGGCAAGGGCTCGGTGCGCATGCGCGCCGTCTACCACGTCGAGGACGGCGACATCATCGTCACCGCGCTGCCGCACCAGGTGTCCGGTGCCAAGGTGCTGGAGCAGATCGCCGCGCTGATGCAGGCCAAGCCGTCAAAAGCCCCGCAGATCGCTGACCTGCGCGACGAATCCGACCACGAAAACCCGTGCCGCATCGTGATCATTCCGGTCAACAGCCGCGTCGATCACGAAGCGCTGATGCAGCACCTGTTCGCCAGCACCGAGCTGGAGTCGACCTACCGGGTCAACGTCAACATCATCGGTCTGGACGGCAAGCCGCAGTTGAAAAACCTCCGAGCCTTGCTGGTCGAGTGGCTGGAATTCCGCGTGCTGACCGTGCGTCGCCGCCTGCAATTCCGCCTCGACAAGGTCGAGCGTCGTCTGCACCTGTTGGACGGTTTGTTGATTGCCTACCTCAACCTCGATGAAGTGATCCACATCATCCGCACCGAGGAGCATCCGAAGGCCAAGCTGATCGAGCGTTTCGCCCTCAGCGAAATTCAGGCCGACTACATCCTCGACACCCGTCTACGGCAGTTGGCGCGACTGGAAGAGATGAAGTTGCGCGACGAGCAGGACGAACTGCTCAAGGAACAAGCCAAGCTGCAAGCGCTGCTGGGCAGCGAAGCCAAGCTGAAGAAACTGGTGCGTACCGAGCTGATCAAGGACGCCGAAACCTATGGCGATGACCGCCGTTCGCCAATCGTCGAACGTACCGAAGCCAAAGCGTTGACCGAGCACGATCTGCTGCCGAACGAGAAAGTCACCGTCGTCCTCTCGGAAAAAGGCTGGATCCGTTCGGCCAAAGGTCATGACATTGATGCTACCGGCCTGTCGTACAAGGCCGGCGACGGCTTCAAGACCTCGGCGGCGGGGCGCTCCAACCAGTCTGCCGTGGTGATTGACTCTACCGGCCGCAGCTATTCGGTCGCCGCGCACACGTTGCCGTCGGCGCGTGGTCAGGGTGAACCGTTGACCGGTCGTCTGACGCCGCCGCCGGGCGCCTCGTTCGAGTGTGTGCTGATGCCGGAAGACGATGCGTTGTACGTGATCGCCTCCGACGCCGGTTACGGCTTCGTGGTCAAAGGCGAAGACCTGCAAGCCAAGAACAAGGCCGGTAAAGCCCTGTTGAGCCTGCCGAACAACGCCAAAGTCATCGCGCCGCGTCCGGTAGCTGATCGTGAGCAAAACTGGCTGGCCTCGGTCACGACCGAAGGTCGCCTGCTGATCTTCAAAATCAGCGATCTGCCACAATTAGGTAAGGGCAAAGGCAACAAGATCATCGGTATTTCCGGTGAGCGCGTGGCCAGTCGCGAAGAATATGTCACGGACATCGCGGTCATTCCGGAAGGCGCCACGTTGGTGCTGCAGGCCGGAAAACGCACCCTGTCGCTGAAGGCCGACGACCTCGAACACTACAAAGGTGAACGTGGACGTCGTGGCAACAAGCTTCCAAGGGGCTTCCAGAGAGTGGATGCGCTGCTCGTCGAAAACCTCAATTAGGCGTCCTAGAGGCGTCGATCCACGATTTAACGCGTAGATCGACGCTTTGGCGCTGGAGTCGGAACGCATATTCACGGATGATATGGCCTTTCCAAGCGCCGGCGTGGCTGAGCGTTCTTCATATTTATTGAGTATTTTCACTGTGGTCAGCCTTGTGGCGGCCACCTGGACGGGATGATGACAGCTCTGCGCCCCCTTATTTTCCTGCTCGCCGGCGTTTTGGGCCTGGCGGGTTGCAGCGTTCACCAGCCGGTGTCGCTGTATCAACTGGACAGCGGAAGTCCGGTTCAGCCTGCGCAAAGCGCAGGCATGGCGGTTTTGTTAGGCCCGGTAGTCGTAGCCGATTACCTGCAACGTGAAACATTACTGCAACGTCAACCAGACGGCAGTCTGCAAGCGGCGACCGACGGTCGTTGGGCTGGCAGCCTTTCGTCGGATATCGATCAGTTGCTGATGCGTCAGGTCGCTGGCCATCTGGACAGCCAACGTGTGGTGCTGGCACCGGCCACAACGGGGTTCACTCCGGATGTGCAGGTGTTGTTGACCATTACGCGTCTGGACTCTGGCCAGAAACAACCGGCGATACTTGATGCGCAATGGCGTTTGATCGACCGTCGTGGTCAGGTGCGCGATAACCGCATCGTTCACCTGCAAGAGCTGCATGCCGGCAGTACGGCTTCGCAGGTGCAGGCACAGGGTATTTTGCTGCAGCGTCTGGCCGAGCAATTGTCGGTGGCGCTGAAGCCGTTGGCCAATCAGCCGCCGGTGGCCGAGGCGCCGCGTAAATCGGCACCGAAGCCGGCGGCGCCAGCAGCGGAAGCCGAGAAGCAGCCGAAGATTCCGATGGCCTCGCCGATTCGGACAGATATGGAAGTGTTCCGCTTCTAAGCCTGGACCGAGTCAGAACAGAGCCCGCCTTGTGCGGGCTTTGTTGTGTCTGGGGTTTGGTAGGCAAGATCAAAAGCCCCTCACCCCAGCCCTCTCCCAGAGGGAGAGGGAGCCGACCGAGGTGTCTGGCGCTATGCATCGACCTGAAAGAGCTTGGCGATTATGGATTCGGTAGAGCAGGGGCGACCGTGGTGTCTGGCGTTATATATCGACCTGAAAGATCTTGGCGATTATGGATTCACCGCTGGGCGTTCAAGTCGCTGTAGGTCTTCAGTATTCCCGGATCGGTTCCCTCTCCCTCCGGGAGAGGGCTAGGGTGAGGGGCTTTTCTATTACCTACAAAAAAGCCCGCAGACTATCACTCGTCTGCGAGCCTTATGTTTAGCAGCGAAAAGATCGCAGCCTTCGGCAGCTCCTACAACTTAAGCCCGACGCTCATGCATCCGCGCCAGTTGCCGTTCCAGCATCGACGGATAAGGCTCCATCAACCGCTCTACACAGCAGGCACCCTCAGGGCTGGCAATCGGGCGGATCCGCGCACGCTGGCGAATCAGCGCGTCATCACTGATCTTGCGCTCAACCAGCAGCAGGTTGCGGCTGTGCTGCGACAAGGCCAGTGCGTCCTGCGCCGAATCGGTCAGCAGCAGATCGATCTGGCTCAGGCCGAACAATTCATCGCCCAAGGTCAGACCCAGTTGCAATTGCAGGGTGATGCCGCTGTCCGCGACCTCAATCTGCAGCTGATGGCCCAGCGCGCGCAGCAGCTCGCCGCAGCAGATCGCGTTGGTCAGGTAATCATCGCCACTGTCTTCGGTGTGAAACAGCATCAGCGTGCTGCCGTCGTTCAGGGTTTCGATTTCGCCCTGATACAGCGAAGCGGCTTGGTCGAGGCAGTCGCGATAGCGCTCCTGCAACTCTTCCAGACGTGCCCGTGGCAAGCGGCGCAGTTGCTCCTGCGAGCCCAGTTGCACGGCCAGCACGGCGGTGTGCTGCGGCACGCTTGGCGACGGTTGGCGGACGACAGGTTGCGGCGCGCCATTGAGCGACTCGTCGCGCAGGTCGGCGAATGCGTCATCGTCATCATCGTCTTCGACGGTGCTGACCAGATGTCGCGGTGCAGGCTTCTGCGCGGCCATCGGACGGGTTTCGTCGAAACTCGGATCACGCAAGTTGCGCACCTCGAATTCCGGCTCGTCTTCTTCGTCCTCGAATTCCGGCTCCGGTTCAGGTGCAGGCTCCGGCGCGTAGTTGGCGTGCAGCTGACGCGCCAGATCGCCGATTTCATCCTGACGGTCGATGCCCGGCGTGTGTTCGTCGATGCGGCGCAACCAGACGCGCAGTTGCAGCAACGGCGTCGACAGGTAGCGGCCCATGCGCAGGCTCAGGGCCAGCGACAGCGCCAACAGGATCCCGCTGAGAATGCCCATACTTTGCAGGCTGATGGTCATCGGCTGCTGAAACTGATCCATGTCCAGACTGATGCGCAGTTGCCCGGCAGTGACGTCCTGGAAAGTGATCTTGCTCTCGTACATGCCCTCGGCTTCGCCCAGCAGGCTGTGCTTGGGGCGCTGACCGGACTCGGCGAGGATGCGGTTATCCACGCTGTAGATCGCCGCGTGGGCCACCAGTTTGTTCTTGGTCAGGTTGTTGAGCAGCACGTTGAGGCTGAGGATGTCGTTGGACACCAACAGCTCCGTGGCAGAGGTCGCGGTCTGCGTAGTCAGGCTTTCGCCCAGCGCATCGGCCTGCTGGTGCATGGCCTGCTTGAATTGCAAACCCATCACGCCGGCATAGATCACCAGGGCCAGAGCGACCAGGATCACGTTATGGCTGGCAATGCGCAATGCAATCGGTACACGGCGGTGGCGCAGTGCACGGAAGATCAGCAGGAAGAAGTTATCGGTTTTAACTGGCGTTGGCCGGTTCACTGAGCTCGGCTCTTTTGTCCGTGAAGTTGACGCGCAGTATAGCGACAGGCCCTAGACCGGCAAAGCGCTCGCGGTGCCCGATGGTCACTGAAAGTGGGTAGAATGCGGTTTTTTTCCAGTTGCGGGGGTGCGCGTTGCGCGAAATCGTCCTGATTAACATCACGGGAGTCGACCGTCCGGGTCTGACTGCGGCCATTACCGGCGTTCTGGCACAAGGTGGTGTGAACATTCTCGACATCGGTCAGGCGGTGATCCACGACACCCTGTCGTTCGGCATCCTGGTCGAAATCCCCGATTCCGAGCAGGGTAAATCCGTGCTCAAGGACATCCTGTTCAAGGGCTATGAGCTCGACCAGCAGGTGCGCTTCACCCCGGTGTCCGAAGAGGATTACCAGCAATGGGTGGGCAATCAGGGCAAGAAACGCCACATCGTTACCTTGCTGACCCGCAAAGTCACCGCCGGCCAGTTGCAGGCCGTCAGCTCGATCACCGCCAAATATGGCTTGAACATCGATCACATCGACCGTCTGTCGGGTCGCATGCCGCTGGACACCCCGGCTGATAAGGGCAAGGGCTGCATCGAGTTTTCCGTGCGTGGCGAAGCGGCTGATCCGCAGGCGCTGCGTGCCGAATTCCTCAGCGTTGCCCAAGAGCTGAACGTCGACATCGCCTTCCAGGAAGATTCGCTGTTCCGTCGCAATCGTCGTCTGGCGGTGTTCGACATGGACTCGACGCTGATCGAAGCCGAGGTCATCGACGAGCTGGCCAAGGCCGCCGGCGTGGGCGAGCAGGTGTCCGAAATCACTGAGCGGGCGATGGCCGGCGAGCTGGATTTTCGCGCCAGTTTCAAAGAACGTCTGGCTTTGCTTAAAGGTCTGGATGTCAGCGTGCTCGACTCGATCGGCGCTTCCCTGCGCCTGACCGAGGGCGCCGAAACACTGTTCGCCGAACTCAAGCGTCTGGGCTACAAGACCGCCATCCTGTCCGGTGGCTTCACTTATTTCGCCAAGCAATTGCAAGCCAAACTCGGCATCGACTACGTGTTCGCTAACGAGCTGGAAGTGGTCGACGGCAAGTGCACCGGCGTGGCGATCGAGCCGATTGTCGATGCGCAGCGCAAGGCTGATTTGCTCAAAGAGCTGGCGCACAAGGAAGGTTTGCGTCTGGAGCAGACCATCGCGGTCGGCGACGGCGCGAATGATTTGCCGATGCTGGCGATTGCCGGGCTGGGCGTGGCGTTCCGCGCCAAGCCGCTGGTGAAACAATCGGCGAAGCAGGCAATCTCGACGTTGGGTCTGGATGGCGTGCTGTATCTGCTGGGTTTCCGCGATCGCGACGGGCAGTTGTAATTAAGATCAAAAGATCGCAGCCTGCGGCAGTTCCTACAGAGGAATATGCGTTTTTCTGTAGGAGCTGCCGCAGGCTGCGATCTTTTGCTTCAAAGTGACTTCCACAACGAATCAAAATCCTCCTCGCTCCCGCCATTGCGCGCAGTCTCCAGCGAGCGATAAGCGAACTGATTGAAGCTGTGCGTACTCGCCAACCGCCGATCCAGCCCGGCACGGTGCTCTTCGCCGTGGGTGTTGATCAGCACTTTGCTGCCTTCCTGAAACGGCAATCGCGGCGCCAGCAAGGTTGCCGGTAGATCGATCGCGCTGATCTCCGGTAACAATAATCCGCGCAAATACTGACTGTGATCGTCCCGCGAGCGCACCAGTTGCAGGCCGCAAGGCTGGGCATGTGGCGCCACCAGTTCAATACCCATTTGCGTGCCGCCGCCGCGTACCTGGCGGATCCAGCGAATGACCGCGATGCTCCAGCCCAGACTGACACTGTCCTGGATGCCGAGCATTTCTCCGGCCTGTAACTCGGCGGGCACTTCATTTGGCCACGCCAGACAGTAACCGCCGGGGCTGTGATTGATCACCGGCAGGACATGGGTCGGGTAGTGCGGCGTACTGTCCGTGCCGTTTTCATCCTCGGGCAAATGGTCGTACTGGATTTCCTCGTACGGCAAAAACTCATCAGCCTTGCTCTGCGGTGCCGCGTCGAAGGCCTGGCTCCAACTGTCTTTTTCACCCTTGATCACGGCGCTGCTGAAGTTCGCCGAGCGCGTTCCGGGATGTTTGAGCAGTTCGCTGAAGCTGCGCTCGCCACCGAGATAGAAGTGCAGAGCGCTCATGCCCACACACACGGTCAGATGGCCCTGGCCGACGGTGCGCTGAAAGCTGCGCTCGGCGGCCTGTCCCCAAGTGGCATGCAGGTGCTGCAGGGTATCGAGGCTCAGTCCGGTCGGCACTGGCAGGGGGGGTGAGGTGTGCTGATGCTGCAAATGCGCTTCGATGGCGTTCACCAGCGGCTGCGGATCGAAGCCGAGCAATCCGGCCTGTTCTTCGTTGCGAAACATGTTGCGGTAGCGCGGGCCGGCATCGATTGTCGGGCTGATCGCAAACAGGCCTTCGCTCGTACGGCCGGGATGCAATTTGAGCAGGGCACTCCACGGCTCGATTACTTCGGCCAATCGGGCGATCTGGTTTTGCCGCAATTGATTGCAGCGTGCGCTGCCCAGCAGCAGAGCGGCGATGTAAGTCTGTTCGAAACTGAGTTCGGTGGTGAGGCTGGCGAGGTCGTCATGGACCCGGCGCTGTTGGAGCTGCAGTTCGCAGGCGGTGCGATACAGCTGATGCAGTTCGAACCACACATGCTCCGGCGGCGAGCTATACAGCTGCGTGGCGCGCAGCAACTGGCCTTTGAGTGCATGGGCCGCCCGTTGCAGGGCCGTGCTGACCAATGCCGCGCGATCCTTGCTGTACTTCGGCGCAATCCGCAGCACGATCTGTTTATAGCCGATGGCCAGATGGCTTTGCAGCGCTTGGCACAGATTGCTGATTTTGCGCGAACGTTCGTCGAGCATGATCGCTTGATGCAGGAAGTGTCGTTCCAGATGCTGGCAGACGAAATAAACCTCGGGGCGCAACAGCTCCAGCAGGTTGAGGCGGTTGTCGCTGGGTGTGAGCAATTGGTTGAGTTCGCCCAGGCCTTGATACAGCAGGCGAGCGGTTTCGCCGATGTTGGCCTTGGGCAGGCCGGCGATCCAGCGCTTGAGGTCGCGCGGGGTGGCTTCGCAAAACGACAGGCGCGATTGCGTCGGGATCGAGGCGCGCAACGGTGGGGGAGAGATGGTCTGGCTCATGCCAAAAACCATAGCAGCAAATAGTGGAATCTGCGGGACCAGCACAACGCTGCTCCCGCAAAATCTGCATCAGGCTTTTGGCAGCGCCAGGCCTTGGCCCATCTGCACCGGCGAACCTGCCGCCAGCTCTTCAGCCCATTTCACCTGATCCGGCCCAAACAGCACGATGGCGGTCGAACCCAGTTTGAAGCGCCCCAGTTCCGCGCCTTTTTCCAGATGAATAGGCGCACGCGCAGCTTCGTCGTAGCGGAAGGTTTTCAGTTCGCGCTTCGGTGGCGTGACCAGACCGGCCCACACGGTTTCAATCGAAGCGACAATCATCGCGCCCACCAGCACCACGGCCATCGGCCCGCGCTCGGTGTCGAAGATGCACGCCACACGCTCGTTACGGGCGAACAGTTCCGGGACGTTTTCGGCGGTGGTCTGGTTGACCGAGAAAATCCGGCCCGGGATGTAGACCATTTCGCGCAGGGTGCCGGCCAGCGGCATGTGCACGCGGTGGTAGTCCTTTGGCGACAGGTAGATGGTGGCGAAGTCGCCGCCCATGAACGGCGCCGCATTGGCCGCATCACCGCCGAGCAGTTCCAGCACGCTGAAGCTGTGGCCCTTGGCCTGGAACACGCGACCGTGCTCGATCGGGCCGAGCTGGCTGACCGCACCGTCGGCCGGGCTGAGGATCGCGCCCGGGGTTTCGTCCAGCGGACGCGCGCCGTCTTTCAGAGCGCGGGTGAAGAAGGCATTGAAGTGCTCGTAAGCGGTCAGGTCTTCGACCAGTGCTTGCGACATGTCCACCTGGTAACGCTTGGCGAACCACTGGGTAAAGGCATTCTTGAACCAGCGCACGCGGCACTCGGCAACGCAGCCGGCCAGGCGCGACAGCAGGTGATGAGGCAGCAGGTACTGGCTGAGGATAAACAGACGCTCTTTCATTAGTTGTCCTTAAAAACCTTAAATCTCGACGGGCGTGTCAGGGTGGTTGCCCCATTCGCCCCAGGAACCGGCGTAGCCCTTGACCCGCGGATAACCGAGGGATTTGGCCACCAGATAAGTGAAGCCCGACCGGTGATGGGTCTGGCAGTGGGTAATGATTTCTTTGTCCTTGGTGATCCCGAGGTCTTCGAGGATCTGCGGCATGTCGGTGCGAATGCGCAGCTGACGGGCCTTGTCCATGCCGGCAGTCCATTCGAAATTGACCGCGCCGGGGATGTGCCCAGCCTTGGCGGCCAGCACTTTCTCACCGGAATACTCCAGCGGCCCGCGCGCATCCCAGATCGCCAGATCAGCAGCACCGAGACGGCTTTGCAAATATTCGCGCGTGGCAGTCGGCCCGTCGTGCAAGGTCAACGGCAGCGGGCCACCGACGGCTGCAGGCACCTGGATCGACATCGGCATGCCATCTGCCAGCCATGCCGGCAGACCACCGTCTATATAGTGGTACTTGTCGTGACCGATCACGTCGAGCAACCAGATGAAGCGCCCGGCCCAGCCGCCGCCCTCGTCGTCATAGACCACGTAGACCGCATCTTTGCGGTGGCCCAGTTCACCGAACAGAGCTTCCAGATCGGCTTTGGCCGGCAGCAGACCCGGCGCCGGCGGCTGGCCGAGCTGGGTGCGTTTCGGGTCGACAAAGCGTGCGCCGGGCAGATGACCTTCGGTGTAGCGGGCAGCGCTGGTCAGATCCACCAGAATCAGTTCAGGGGAATCGAGGCGCGGGAGCAGGTCGCTCGGCTCGATGACGAGCGGCAAGCCAGAGAAGTCAGACATGTGAGGTCTCCAGAGCACAAAGGGGGGAATTGTAGCGCAGCCTCATCGGCCACGGCTGCTAAAGCTGTGCAGGGCTTTTTCGATGCACTGCGCGGTTTTGCCAAAGGCCTGCACGGTGATGTCGGCGAACGGCCCGCCGCCCTGATCGGCGACGACGATCATGATCACCCGCCCGTTGTTGACCAGTGAACGCAGGAACAGATGCTCGCCGCGAAACAGCGTGCGCAGGCTCGCTGGCAGCAGGGCGGAGAATTGCGCATCGTTCTCTGGAGTGATGCGTACCTGCGCCTGTTGCGCAAGCAGCCGTTGCAGGACCTTGCTCTGACCGACGACAAAATTCAGCGCCGCCGCTTCTTTCGGCAGCCCGGCGGTTTGATGCACGCGCAGATTGGACTGCGTGCGGTCGGCCATCAGGATCATTACGCGGCGCATGCCGCTGGCGACCAATGCGTCGCGAGCGGCGACCGTCAGGCTCATGGCATTGGTGAAGCGGCTCGGTTCGGCGAGCAGTTCGGCGCATTGCTTGCGCCACTGGCCCAGGTCTTCAGCGGTGGGCGCGGCGGCCGGCAACATGCCGGCCGGCAAACGACGGGTGCCCCACGGCCACAGCAACGAAACCGCCGGGTGCCACAAGTCCGGCATCGCATGATGACGCGCGCTGTTGGCGGCTTGCTGGTGCAACTGTTGTTGTACCTCGTCCATGGAAATCTGCAGATACAGGCTGGTCAGGTACTGCCAGCGTTCGCTGTGCGGACTGTCCCAGGCCTGTTGCGCCGACAGTGCCAGACCGTTGGCCAGCAGCACGGTGTTGGCCGGCTGATTGAGCCAGCGGCGCAGGGTCGGATCATCGTCGAGGCGGTTTTGCTGGCGCAGCGGATGTTCGCTGTCGCGGGCGATGCGCAGGACTTTGACCAGTTCGCGCTGTTCGCTGAGCAGCAGTTTATAGCCCTGCTGCACCCAGATCGGCAGGTGCCAGGTTTGCACCAGTGCCTCGGCGATCTTCAGCAGGCGCACGCCGAACAATTGCTTCTCGACCACGCGCGCCGATTCGCCCTTGTGGATAACCCGCAGTTCCCATTCTTCAAGCAATTGCGGATAGGTCAGCGCCAACGGCCACAGCGGCGACAGAAACAGCAGGCTGCCCCAATGAATGTCCTGCCACAGCCGCGCCAGGCGACTGGCGAAAAAACCGTTGGCCTGTTGCGTCGCGTGCTGGCTGATCATCTGCAATTGGCGCAGGGCCTTGGGGATTTGCATCTGCGGTTCAGCGGGCAGGCGCGCCAGTAGTTCTTCGGTCCGTGCCAGGCCCAGACGATTGATCGCCACCTCGAGATTTTCCGCTGGTGTGGCCATGGTGCCGTGGGTGTGACGATTCGCCTCACGGATGATGCTCAAGGCCAGTGCCGGGCTGTCCTGCATCAGGTCGGCGATGTCGCGCAGCGAGCTGCGATTGTCACGGATCGCCCGGCAGACTTTGTCGTGAGCCTCTTGCGGCACGGGCAGTCGCACGCCATCGAGCAACTTTACCCAGCCGTCGAGCGTGGTCGGTTTTGCGTGTGGGACGTTCGTTTCATTAGCCATGTCTGGACGGGATCTTCACTGACTGTAGACGCGCCCGGCATGGGCTAAATTGGCTTTTCGCCTGAACTGGCTATAGTCTGGCGCAGTTTTGCCGATAAGTAGAAGAAGAGATTTTTTAACTTCCGAATATGACCTTGAACCCGACTTAAGTAAGTACTTTCTACCTATGGCTAAAATTATCGGCATCATCGTCGTATTCGCGAGCGTGCTCGGCGGATACGTGCTCTCCCACGGCAAGATTGCCGCCCTGATCCAGCCCTTTGAGGTGTTGATCATCGGTGGTGCGGCACTGGGTGCATTCCTGCAGGCCAACCCCGGCTACATGACGATGCACGTGCTCAAGAAATCCCTGAGCATGTTCAGTTCGCGCTTCAGCCACACGTTCTATCTGGAAGTGCTCGGGCTGATCTACGAGATCCTCAACAAGAGCCGCCGCGAAGGCATGATGGCCATCGAAGGCGACATCGAAGACGCCGCTGCGAGCCCGATCTTCGCCAAGTACCCGGCGGTGCTCAAAGACGAGCGCATGACCGCGTTCATTTGCGATTACCTGCGCATCATGTCGTCCGGCAACATGGCCCCGCACGAGCTGGAAGGCTTGTTCGACATGGAACTGTACAGCCTCAAGGAAGACCTTGAGCATCCATCCCACGCGGTGAACGGCATCGCCGACGCCATGCCCGGTTTCGGTATCGTCGCGGCGGTACTCGGTATCGTGGTGACCATGGCCTCGCTGGGTGAAGGTGACCAGAAGTCCATCGGTCTGCACGTCGGTGCGGCATTGGTTGGTACCTTCTTCGGTATTCTCGCGGCCTACGGTTTCTTCGGCCCGCTGGCGCATTCGCTGGCGCACGATGCCAAGGAAGAGCTGAACGTCTACGAAGCCATCAAGGCCTCGTTGGTGGCTTCGGCTTCCGGCATGCCGCCATCGCTGGCGGTCGAGTTCGGTCGCAAGGTGCTGTACCCGGCTCACCGTCCAAGCTTTGCCGAGCTGGAACAAGCCGTTCGCGGTCGCTAAGAAATGGAAAATAATCAGCCGATTATCATCAAGCGCGTCAAGCGCATAGCCGGCGGGCATCACGGCGGGGCGTGGAAAATCGCCTTCGCCGACTTCGCCACGGCGATGATGGCGTTCTTCCTGGTGTTGTGGCTGCTGTCTACCGCAACGCCGGAGCAGAAGATCGCCATCGCCGGTTACTTCAAAGACCCGGTCGGCTTCTCTGAAAGCGGTACGCCGTACATCATTGACCTGGGCGGCACGCCGACCCTGGCGCCGGAAAACACCCTCAACCCGGAAGTGAAGTCGCAGCCGCAACCCGACAAGGTCACGGTCGACACCGAGCAGGTTGAAGGCATGGCCGAGCAGGTCGAGAAGGAACGTCTGGAGCTGCTCCTGCAAGAACTGCAGAACAAGGTCGACGAGAACCCGCAACTGCAGAAGTTCAAGGATCAGATTCTCTTCGAGATCACGCCGAACGGCTTGCGCATCCAGATCATGGACGCCGAGAACCGGCCGATGTTCGACTCCGGTTCTGCACGCCTGAAGCCGTACTTCGAAGACATCCTGCTGGCCATGGCTGACACCATCAAAGCCGTGCCGAACAAGATCAGCATCAGCGGCCACACCGATGCCAAGCCGTACACTGGCACTGGCGATTTCGGTAACTGGGAGCTGTCGGCCAACCGCGCCAACGCTGCACGTCGTGCACTGGTGGCGGGGAGCTATCCGGATGCGCAAGTGGCGCGGGTCGTCGGTTATGCCTCGTCGGCGTTGTTCGACCGGGAAAATCCGTTCAACCCGGTCAACCGCCGCATCGACATCGTCGTCTTGACCAAAAAGGCCCAGGAAGCGATCGAGGGTGCGCAAGGTGCGGACGCGGCGAAACCAGTCGATGAAAGCCACAACGGCGCCACCCCGACAACGCCGGTTGATCCGAATGCTTTGCCGGCGGATCAGCAACCGGTGCCGCCGCATGAGTTGCGTGAGCGGCTGAACTTGTTTGATGACGCCGCGCCGAAACCGGCGGAACCGGGGAGTGCGGTGCCAGCGCCGGCTCCTGCGCCGAAGCAGTAAGAGACGAAAAAGCCGACAGAGATGTCGGCTTTTTTTGTGGCTGGCGGTTTGAGATTTGGTGTGGCGCCAAGAGCACCCCCTCACCCCAACCCTCTCCCCCAAGGGGTAGAGGGGAAAGGGAGCCGATCTTCGTGGTTGTCAAAATTTGCGTTTGACTGAAGGAGGGGAGCCGATCTTCATGCTGTTCAGAATTTGCGTTTGACTGCGGAAATGGAGCAGATCTTTGTGCAGTTCAAAACCTGAGTACGACTCAGGAATTTCAGGTCGGCGTACCTCGCACAATCACCGCTGTCAGTCCCCTCTCCCTCCGGGAGAGGGCTAGGGTGAGGGGCTATCAAGCCAAGCCGAACAATCAAAACCCCCGCCGAATCCTGCCCTTCAACTGATCATGAAACTGCTCAGCATTCCTCTTGTAAGTCCCCTTCATCGACTCACTCATCGAATCCAGCATCACCGAACGCTTATTCGTCACTTCCTCACGATAAGCATCAATAAAGAAATCCAGATCTTTATCCGTACTCAATTTCGGCCATTTATCCAGATACAGCGGCAGCTCCGCCGGCCCGGTCTTGAACGAGCAGATCCGCCGGTTGCTGATGGTCGCCTCACCAATCTCGAACGGCACCCACCACGACGAAGCCGTCCGCTCCGACACCACCGCCAGCAAGTGCGTGCACTCGGTGATGTTGCGGGTGATGACGCCGGTGATGTCGTCGGTGGTCTGTGATTCCGGATCGAGCACATCCAGGTAGGTCTTGATGTTCGCCTGTTTCAGGCGACTGTTGATCGCCATGGCCTGCATACGATCCATGTGGCGGTAGCTGATAAACACAGGCATCAGAAGTGTCCTTTGATTGCGAGTTCGCGGTAGTAGGCGCCGAGCGCGGTGAGGCGGCAGCCGGTGGAGTGGAGGGCGGCGTAGTACATGTGCTCGGCGTCGACCGGTTCGATCAGGCTGTGGCGATTGCACTTCTGCAGTTGCGCGAAGACCTCGCCGTGTTCCGGATTGAAGCTGGCCTCGGTCGGTTCGTAGCTGGGGTCGAGCGGGTAGGTCGATTCGGCTTCGGCAAACCATTCGGGCAATTTGCGCAGGATCTCTTTGGGGATCAGCGGCGAGACTTCGCGCAGGGAAATGAACTGCGACACATTGGTCTTGAACACCGGGCGTTGTTCCCAAGCGTCGAGCGCGTTATCGACAAAGGAATAGAGGCTGCCGGGCGTGATCTTGCCGAGAATGTTCGCCGCGCCACCGTGCAAAGCCTGCAGCAGTAAACCGGTAAACACGCCGTGTTGCGCGCCTTCCATGGCCGGTTCTTCCTTTTTGCACGCGGTCAGAATGGTCATGCCTTCGCCGACCACACTGCTTTCGCTGCGCAAGGCGCGCACTTCACCGGCGGCGCCGCTTTGGCAGCAATCGAGGATGATCACTTTGTTCTTGATGCGCGTGGCTTTGCTCGCCCAGTTGAGGATGTCGCTGATGCGGATGCCGTCCTTGGCGTTGCGATAATCCTGGGGCAGCAACATGCCTTCGTCATTGTCGGTATCGAAACCGCCATGCCCGGCGAAATACAGCAGGGCGACATTGCAGTCGCCGGAAAACAGCTCGCGGATCTGGTCTTCGAGCATCTCCCGGCCCAGGTAATCCTCAGCCGACGTCAGCACGACATTCTTGAAGTTGGGGTCGCCGTCGGCGTCGGTTTTCAGCACCGAGGCCATGGCCATGGCGTCATTGCTGCACCCGCTCAGGCGCGAAATATGCGTGTAGTCGTTGATGCCGATAAACAGTCCCTTGCGCATGATCAGGCCGCCGTGTGCAGGCGGATCGCGCCGACGATGCTGTTGGTGTTCCACGCGCATTCGGCGTGTGCGGCGTTACGCACCACCGTGGAAATGCGCTCGGCGCCGAACGGTTTCACCGCGATGATCACCTTGCCCATGCGCTTGGCGATCTCGATTTCCTTGTTGATCCACTTGCTGTAGGTCGAATACATGCCGGCCATGATCAGCACCGCCGAGCACGGACGAATCTTGTTTTCGATGGCTTCTTCGAGCTGTTTTTCGGTCTGCGCGCCCATGATCGGGTTGTGCGGCGGCACCGAAAAATTCTTGTAGGTGAAGTCGGGGTGGGCACTGAGCAGGCGCACCAGATTGTCGTGGGCGTGGGAGTAGTTCCACGAGTGGCTGATGAACAAATGGTAGGTTTGCATGGGGGTTCCTCAGGGGCGCGAACGTGCGACGAGGAACTCAATGTAGGCTCATGAAACGTGCCCACAAGGCTTGGGCGAAGAAAGAGAAATGTCCTGCAAACAGGCGTGCAAAAGTCCTACAGAAAAGACCGGTGTTTAAAAAAGGGAGGAGGGTGTCAGGGGAAAACCGACATCCGGCAGCCCTTGGGGAAAGGGCTGCCGGTGCGACTGTTTAATAGCCGTTTTCGGGCAGGCTGGCGATGATCGAGCGGTAGCTGTTCATGCGCTGCTGCTGCACGCGGCCATCTTCCAGCGCCTTGAGCAACGCACAGCCCGGTTCGCGATCATGCTTGCAGTCGCGGAAACGGCAAGTGCCGAGCAGGTCGTCGAACTCGATGAAACCGGCTTCAACATCGGCGCGGCTGACGTGGCCGAGGCCGAATTCACGGATACCCGGGGAGTCGATCAGCTCACCGCCGCCGGGGAAGTGGAACAGGCGCGCGGTGGTCGTCGTGTGCGTGCCCTGACCGGACAACTCGGACAGCGGCCCGACGCGGGTTTCGACTTCAGGCAGCAAGCTGTTGACCAGCGACGACTTGCCGACACCGGACTGACCGACGAACACGCTGATGCGTCCGTCGAGCTGCTTTTGCAGCTGTTCCATGCCGTCACCGTGGTGCGCCGACACTTCCAGCACCGGATAACCCAGCGTGCGGTACACCGCCAGCAGCGCATTGAGCGCCGGTGCGTTGTGCTCGTCGATCAGGTCGAATTTGTTCAGCAACAGCAACGGGCGGATGCCGGCGTGTTCGGCGGCGACCAGATAGCGGTCGATCAGGTTGGCATGCGGCTCGGGCAGCGGGGCGAAGACGATGACGATCATGTCGACGTTGGCCGCGACCGGCTTCAACTGGCCTCGGCTGTCCGGACGGCAGAGTTCGGTGGTACGCGGCAGTTGCGCGACGATCACACCGATGCCCTGATTGCCGGCACGCCAGACAACCGTGTCGCCGGTCACCAGCGCAGGCAGGTTGGCGCGCAAGTGGCAGCGGAAAACCTGGCCAGCCTGTTCGCCGTCAATGGCCTCGACTTCGACTTGCACGCCGAAGTGAGCGATCACCAGGCCGGTCTGTTCCGGGCCCAGGTCGCCGCCCTCCAGGGCTTCGACAGCCGAGGACTCGCGTTTGGCGGCGCGTGCGGCGCGTTCGCCCTGAATCTTTTCGATGCGCCAGTTTTGACGACGATTGAGTTGGCGTTTGGCCATGGGTGTTCCGTCTGAAGAATGCAGCGATTAGGTAAAACGGCCGCGAGTTTAGCACGCCCGGCAGCCGGCCTAGGCTAAACTGCGCAGCATTGCTCAGGAGCCGAAACATGCAAAACCCGCAGAATCTGATCTGGATCGACCTCGAAATGACCGGCCTTGACCCGGACAACGACGTCATCATCGAAATGGCCACCATCGTCACCGACAGTGATCTCAACACCTTGGCCGAAGGGCCGGTGATCGCCATCCACCACAGCGACGAAGTGCTCGCGCGCATGGACGAGTGGAACACCCGCACCCACGGCAACTCCGGCCTGACTCAGCGCGTGCGCGACAGCCGCATCAGCATGGCCGAAGCCGAAGCGGAAACCATCGCCTTCCTCGAGAAATGGGTGCCGAAGGGCAAGTCGCCGATCTGCGGCAACAGCATCTGCCAGGATCGGCGCTTCCTTTATACCCACATGAAAGCGCTGGAAAGCTACTTCCACTACCGCAACCTCGACGTCTCGACGCTCAAGGAACTGGCGGCACGCTGGGCACCGGACGTACGCGACAGCTTCAAAAAGGGCAGCACCCATTTGGCGCTGGACGATATTCGCGAATCGATCGCCGAGCTGCAGCACTACCGCCAGCACTTCATCAAGTTCTGATGCGATCCCTGTAGGAGCTGCCGAAGGCTGCGATCTTTTGATCTTTCTTTGAACCTGAAAATCAAGATCAAAAGATCGCAGCCTGCGGCAGCTCCTACGGGGTTTTGTGTTTGCTGTGGTGCCCTCTTTTGGTGCCGCACCGAAATGGCTAGACTGCGCGCCTTCCTGACTGGATCGCCACCATGTTGCTGATGCTCTATCTGATTGCCATCACCGCTGAAGCCATGACCGGCGCGCTGTCCGCCGGCCGCCGCGGCATGGATTGGTTTGGTGTAGTGCTGATCGCCTGCGTCACGGCGTTGGGCGGCGGTTCGGTGCGCGACGTACTGCTCGGGCACTACCCGCTGACGTGGGTCAAACACCCGGAATACCTGGTGCTGACCTCGGTCGCAGCAATGTTCACAGTATTCACCGCCCGCTGGATGCGCCACCTGCGCTCACTGTTTCTGGTGCTCGACGCCGTCGGTCTGGTGGCCTTCACCCTGATCGGCTGCATGACCGCACTGGAAATGGGCCACGGCATGCTGGTTGCCTCCGTCAGCGGCGTGATCACCGGCGTCTTCGGCGGCATCCTCCGCGATATTTTCTGCAACGACATCCCGCTGATCTTCCGCCGAGAACTCTACGCCAGCGTCTCGTTCGCGGCGGCGTGGTGCTACATGCTTTGCCTGTATCTGAATGTGCCAAGCGAACAGGCGATTCCGATCACGCTGTTCGGCGGTTTCCTGCTGCGGCTGCTAGCGATCCGCTTCCATTGGGAAATGCCTAAGTTCGTTTACAACGACGCGCCCTGAAATCGGGTGGGCGCTGCGGTCGAAATATTCTGTAGGGATAGTTGAATAGTTTGCGGGGTGTAAATAGGGTAAAAAATGAATTAAATGGGGTATTTGAAACTTTAAATACCCCATTTAGCCATTTCTTCCCCCATTTAAAAGGCATCCTGAAATGCACTCCCTGACTCCTGAGTTTCTCGGTTCCTTGCGCTATAACGGATCGCAGATCGCGACGCTGAGAACACTGGGAGAATTCCGAGGCAAGCAACAGCTATTCATAGCTCAATCCCCTCAGGTTTTAGACGATCTGAAACAGCTTGCTGTAATTGAATCAACGGAGTCGTCCAACCGCTTGGAGGGTGTGACTGTCACGCCCGCGCGCTTGAAATCGCTGATGAGCAAAACCAGCGATCCGCAGAGTCGATCTGAACAGGAAATTGCGGGTTATCGCGATGCGTTATCACTCATCCACGAGGCGGCCGAGGACATGCCCTTTTCTGAGGGTGTCCTGAGGCAGCTACACAGTTTGCTATACCGCTATCTGCCGCAGTCGGGTGGTGACTGGAAAGCGACAAACAACGACATCATCGAACGTAACCCCGACGGAACTTCGCGGATTCGCTTTCAACCAGTGGCCGCGCATCTAACGCCTATTGCAATGGCTGAAATGCTGATGCAATACCATCTGGCAGCTCAGCAAAATCTAGCTGACCCTCTTGTCCTGATACCGCTCACCGTCCTGGATTTTCTATGCATCCATCCTTTCTCGGATGGTAATGGCCGTGTAGCTCGTTTGTTGACGTTACTACTGCTTTACCAGTTCGATTATCGAGTCGGTCGCTTCATCAGTCTTGAGCGGATATTTGAGGAATCAAAGGAAGGCTATTACGAGACGCTGGAGATCAGCTCTAAACGATGGCACGACGGCACGCACGACGTGCAACCCTGGTTGGATTATTTTTGGGGTGCATTACTTCGAGCGTACAAAGAGTTCGAAGAGCGCGTCGGGACTATCGATACGCGCCGTGGCGGAAAAAGTGATCGGGTCAGGGAGATAGCTTTGGGCAGGAATCTGCCTTTTTCTATTACAGAAATTGAGGAGTCTTGCCCCGGAGTGAGCCGAGACACAGTACGTTCAGTTCTGCGCGCCCTGAAGGCCGAAGGGTTGATTGAGCCTACCGGTAAGGGGCGCAGCGCGAAGTGGAGAAAACCAGTCGGAATTCAGCGATGACGTTAGCTGCTGCGTTCAGCATGCTGCCTAAGCGCCCACTCCACATGCTCGCGCACCAGCTCTGACGGATAATCCCGCCGTGCCTTCAACGCTTCCAGCACTGGAATGCTCGACGGCGCGTTACCGAGCCCTACCGCCAGATTGCGCAACCAGCGTTCATACCCGGCGCGGCGCAGCGGTGAGCCTTCGGTGCTGCTGAGGAATTTGTCCTCGTCCCACATAAACAACTCAGCCAGTTCCGCATTGTCCAGATTGTGCCGTGGTTTGAAGTCGCTCTCCCCAGAGGGTTTGGCGAAACGGTTCCACGGGCAGACGATCTGGCAGTCGTCGCAGCCGAACACGCGGTTGCCGATCAGTGGGCGCAGGTCTTCGGGGATCGCATTTTTCAGTTCGATGGTCAGGTACGAAATGCAGCGTCGCGCGTCCAGCACATAGGGGCCGACGAAGGCATTGGTCGGGCAGATGTCGAGGCACGCGGTGCAGCGGCCGCAATGTTCGGTGCTGTGCGGATCATCCACTGGCAACGGCAGATCAACGAACAACTCGCTCAAGAAAAAATAGCTGCCAGCCTTACGGTTCAGCACCAAGGTGTTTTTGCCGATCCAGCCCAGCCCGGCCTGCTCGGCGATGGCTTTTTCCAGCACCGGCGCGCTGTCGACAAAGGCCCGAAAACCGAACGGGCCGATCTCGGATTGAATCTTGTCGGCTAATTGCTGCACACGTTTACGGATCAATTTGTGGTAATCGCGGCCCAAGGCATAACGCGACACGTAGGCTTTTTCCGGTTGGGCCAGGCGTTTGGCCATTTCGGTGTCGCCCGGCAGGTAGTCCATGCGCAACGAAACCACGCGCAATGTGCCCGGCACCAGTTCTTCCGGGTGTGAGCGTTTGCTGCCGTGGGCGCCCATGTAGTCCATTTCGCCGTGGTAGCCGGCCGCGAGCCAGCGCTCCAGATGTTGTTCATGCTCGGCGAGATCCAGGCCGCTGATGCCGACTTGCTGAAAGCCTAGCTCGCGGCCCCAATCCTTGATCGATTGGGCGAGGGCGGGCAGGTCTGTGGTGATGGCGGACATGAGGCGAGAGAAACCGGAGCTGAGGTGCGTATAATTCTGCCAGACATCGGAGCCCGAAGACGCATGCCGCACACGAAAGATGAATTACCCGACGCGCTGTATGGCGCCGCACAGGTGCGCGAACTCGATGCGCGGCTGATTGCCGCCGGTACGCCGGGCTTCGAATTGATGCAGCGCGCGGCGCATGCAACGTGGCGCGCGCTGGTTCGGCAATGGCCGTCGGCGACCGAACTGACGGTGCTGGCCGGGCATGGCAACAATGCTGGCGACGGTTATCTGGTCGCGGCCATGGCACAGCGAGCCGGGTGGCAGGTGCGGGTGTTGGCAGTCGGCGATCCGCAGCGATTGCAGGGCGATGCCGCTCTCGCCCACTCCGAGGCGCGGGCTGAAGGTGTTGCGGTGCAAGGCTGGCAGGCTCGCAGCGAACTGCGCGGCGTCATTCTTGATGCCTTGCTCGGCACCGGTTTGAGCGGTGACGTGCGCGAGCCTTACCTCTCGGCGATCAAAGCCATTAACGCCAGCGGCTTGCCGGTAACGGCCGTCGATATTCCTTCTGGTTTATGTGCAGACACCGGGCATGTGCTCGGCGCCGCCGTGCAGGCCGATCTGACGGTGACCTTTATCGGCCTGAAACTCGGTTTGTTCACAGGTGATGCGGCGGATCACATCGGCTCGTTGCTGTTTAATGATCTGCAAGCCAGCGCCGACATCTATCGTGACATTCCGGTCATCGCCCAACGGCTCACCCCGGCTAATCTTCCGAAACTGGCGGCACGTAGGCCGACTTCGCACAAGGGCCGTTTCGGCCATGTGTTGCTGATCGGTGGCGATCACGGGTTTGGCGGGGCGATCCTGCTCAGCACCGAAAGCGCCTTGCGCAGCGGCGCCGGAATGGTTTCGCTGGCGACGCGACCGGAGCATGTCCCGGCTGCGCTGACTCGTGTGCCGGAGGTGATGACGCTCGGCACATCGTCGTCCAATCAATTGATGGGTTTGCTGGAAAAAGTCTCGACACTGGTGATCGGCCCCGGACTCGGCCAGGCCAGTTGGGGCCGGGCGTTGCTGTCAGCAGCTGCCAATGCGCCGTTGCCGCAAGTGTGGGACGCCGATGCGTTGAACCTGCTGGCGAGCGGTTTAGCGAAGCTGCCCAAGGATTGCGTGATCACCCCGCATCCCGGCGAAGCGGCGCGGTTGCTCGGCATCAGTACCGCCGAAGTGCAGGCTGACCGACCGGCCGCCGCGCGGGCATTGAGCAAAAAATATGCAGCGACTGTAACTCTCAAAGGTGCCGGTACTCTGATCGCACATCCCGATGGGCGTCTGGCGCTGTGTCATCAGGGCCACCCGGCGATGGCGACCGCCGGGTTGGGCGATGTGCTGGCCGGTTTGACCGGCGCGTTGCTGGCGCAGGGAATGCAAAGTTTCGACGCCGCGTGTCTGGCCGTCTGGCTGCACGCCAATGCCGGTAGGCAACAAGGAAAATTCGGCCGTGGGCTGGCGGCCAGTGATCTGATTCCAGCCATTCGTCAGTTGTTGGAGGAGCAAGCACCGTGTCTGAAGTAACCCTGTACTTGGCCGATGAACAGGCCATGAGCGACTTTGGCGCACGGATCGCCCGCGTGACTCAAGGCCATGGCCTGATTTTTCTCGAAGGCAATCTGGGCATGGGCAAAACCACCCTGTCGCGAGGCATCATTCGCGGGCTGGGCCATGTCGGCGCGGTAAAAAGTCCGACCTTCACTTTGGTCGAACCTTACGAAATCGGTGACATCCGCGCCTTCCACTTTGACCTGTATCGCCTGGTCGATCCGGAAGAACTGGAGTTTCTCGGCATCCGCGACTACTTCGAAGACGATGCGATGTGCCTGATCGAATGGCCCGATAAAGGTGCAGGCTTTTTGCCAAAGCCTGACCTGACCATTACCATTAGCCCGCAAGACAGCGGGCGTTCGCTGAAAATTTTATCCCAGGGTTCGCGTGGCGAGGCCTGGTGTGCCGCTTTGGCATTGGAATCCAATTAAATGATGGGGTTAGGTATGCGCTTTCGCGCGTTGGTGGCTGCCGCTGGACTGTTGTTGATGGCAGTAACCGTCAACGCTGTGGCCGATTCAAAGGTCAACAGCGTGCGCCTGTGGCGGGCGCCGGACAACACGCGACTGGTCTTCGACCTGAGTGGCCCGGTGCAGCACAGCGTCTTCACCTTGACCTCACCGGACCGGCTGGTGATCGACATCAACGGTGCCACCCTCGGTGCTCCGTTGAATGTGCAGACCGCAAACACGCCGATCACCGCGATGCGCTCGGCCCAGCGCACGCCGACCGACCTGCGCGTGGTCATCGACCTGAAGAAAGCCGTCACCCCGAAAAGCTTCTCGCTGGCGCCGAACGCGCAGTACGGCAACCGTCTGGTGGTCGACCTGTTCGACAACCCGGCCGACGCCGCACCGCCGCCGGCGCCAACGCCGCAGGTGGCGACCGTGCCAGCGGTGCCGGTAACCCCGACCGAGCCTGCAATCAAGTTGCCGCCAGCCCCGGCCGGCAAGCGCGACATTATTGTGGTGATCGACGCCGGCCACGGTGGCGAAGACCCGGGTGCGTCCGGTTCGCGCGGTCAGCGTGAGAAAGACGTGGTATTGCAGATCGCCCGCGAACTGCAGCGTCAGGTCAACGGCATGAAAGGCTTCCGCGCCGAACTGACCCGTACCGGCGACTACTTCATCCCGTTGCGCGGCCGTACCGAGATCGCCCGCAAGAAGGGCGCCGACCTTTTCGTCTCGATTCACGCCGACGCCGCGCCATCTGCCGCCGCTTTCGGTGCCTCGGTGTTTGCCCTGTCTGATCGTGGTGCAACGTCGGAGACCGCGCGTTGGCTGGCCGACAGCGAAAACCGTTCTGACTTGATCGGTGGTGCCGGCAACGTCAGCCTCGATGATAAGGACCGCATGCTCGCCGGCGTATTGCTCGACCTGTCGATGACCGCCTCGCTGACCTCCAGCCTCAACGTCGGCCAGAAAGTCCTGACCAACATCGGCCGCGTCACGCCACTGCACAAACAGCGGGTGGAACAGGCCGGATTCATGGTGTTGAAGTCGCCGGACATCCCGTCGATCCTGGTCGAAACCGGCTTCATCTCCAATGCCAACGAAGCGAACAAGCTTTCGGCATCGAGCCACCAGCAAGCGCTGGCGCGTTCGATCAGCAGCGGCGTGCGTCAGTTCTTCCAGCAGAATCCGCCACCGGGCACTTACATCGCCTGGCTGCGTGATTCCGGCAAGATCGCCCAAGGCCCGCGCGATCACCGCGTTGGCCCAGGTGAAACCCTGGCGATGATCGGCGTGCGCTATCAGGTATCGCCGGCCACGCTCCGCGCCGCCAACAACCTGAAAAGTGATGAGCTGAAAGTCGGTCAGCACTTGACCATTCCAGGCACCGAACTGGCGTCCAAAGAATGAACGAAGTGTTGAACGCTGCTGCCCGCATCGAACTGCTCAGCCCACGGCTGGCGAACCAGATCGCCGCCGGTGAGGTGGTTGAGCGTCCGGCTTCGGTGATCAAGGAACTGCTGGAAAACAGCCTCGACTCCGGCGCCAAACGCATTGATGTCGACGTCGAGCAGGGCGGGGTCAAGCTGCTGCGTGTGCGCGACGATGGTAGCGGTATCTCTGCCGATGACCTGCCACTGGCCCTGGCTCGTCACGCCACCAGCAAGATCCGCAACCTCGAAGACCTTGAACAGGTGATGAGCCTCGGTTTCCGTGGTGAAGCACTGGCGTCGATCAGTTCCGTGGCACGCTTGACCCTGACCTCGCGCACCCGCGACGCCGATCAGGCCTGGCAGGTGGAAACCGAAGGCCGCGACATGGCACCCCGGGTGCAACCAGCGGCGCATCCGGTCGGCACTTCGGTGGAAGTTCGCGACCTGTTCTTCAATACCCCGGCGCGACGCAAATTCCTCAAGACCGAAAAAACCGAATTCGATCACCTGCAAGAAGTGATCAAACGTCTGGCGCTGGCGCGTTTCGACGTCGCGTTTCATCTGCGCCACAACGGCAAGACCATCCTCAGCCTGCACGAAGCCCACGATGATGCGGCCCGCGCCCGGCGTGTGGCAGCGATCTGCGGCTCGGGTTTCCTTGAGCAGGCGCTGCCGATCGAGATCGAGCGCAATGGCTTGCATTTGTGGGGCTGGGTTGGATTGCCGACGTTCAACCGCAGTCAGGCAGATTTGCAGTATTTCTTTGTGAACGGCCGCGCGGTGCGCGACAAACTGGTCGCCCACGCTGTGCGTCAGGCCTATCGCGACGTGCTGTTCAACGGCCGTCACCCGACCTTTGCACTGTTTTTCGAAGTCGATCCGGCGGCGGTCGACGTCAACGTGCACCCAACCAAACACGAAGTGCGCTTCCGTGACGGGCGTATGGTGCATGACTTTCTTTATGGCACCTTGCATCGCGCGTTGGGCGATGTGCGTCCGGAAGATCAGCTTGCCGGTTCTGTCACCACCGCGATCGTCCGTCCGACAGGACTTGATGCCGGGGAATTCGGCCCACAGGGCGAGATGCGTCTGGCGGCCAATGCGCTGCTGGAGCAACCGCAGGCGCAACCGGCGTTCAATACCTCGTCCGGTGCCAGTGCTGGCGGGGCTTATCAGTATCAATACACGCCACGTCCGCAATCGGCCGTGCCGCCGGCTGCCGAGGCTCAGGCTGCGTATCGTGAGTTTTTCGCACCGCTGCCGGAAGCCAATGCCAACGCATTGCCGGCCGGTCAGGAAGACATTCCGCCGCTGGGCTACGCACTGGCGCAACTCAAGGGCATCTACATTCTGTCCGAGAACGCTCAGGGTCTGGTGCTGGTGGATATGCACGCTGCGCACGAGCGGATCATGTACGAACGCCTGAAGATCGCCATGGCCAGCGAAGGACTCAGTGGTCAGCCATTGCTGGTGCCGGAATCGCTGGCGGTTAGTCAGCGCGAGGCCGATTGCGCTGAAGAGCACGCGGCATGGTTTCAGCGTCTGGGCTTCGAATTACAGCGTCTGGGCCCGGAAACCCTGGCGATTCGTCAGATTCCGGCCTTGTTGAAGCAGGCCGAAGCCAACCGTCTGGTCGGTGACGTGTTGTCGGACCTGATGGAGTACGGCACCAGCGACCGGATTCAGGCGCACCTCAACGAATTGCTCGGCACCATGGCCTGTCACGGCGCGATCCGCGCCAATCGGCGCCTGGCCCTGCCGGAAATGAACGGTCTGCTGCGTGATATGGAAAACACCGAACGCAGCGGTCAATGCAACCATGGCCGACCGACCTGGACCCAACTGGGCCTGGACGATCTGGACAAACTGTTCCTGCGCGGTCGTTGATGAGCCAGCTTCCTCCAGCGATTTTCCTGATGGGCCCGACCGCTGCGGGCAAGACCGATCTGGCTATCGAGCTGACCAAGGTGCTGCCGTGTGAGTTGATCAGTGTCGATTCGGCGTTGGTCTATCGCGGCATGGACATCGGCACGGCCAAGCCTTCGAAAGAATTGCTGGCCGAATATCCGCACCGTCTGATCGATATTCTCGACCCGGCTGAGGCTTATTCGGCTGCGGATTTCCGTCGCGATGCGCTGCAAGCCATGGCCGAGATCACCGCGCGCGGAAAAATTCCGCTGTTGGTGGGCGGCACGATGCTCTATTACAAGGCTTTGGTCGAAGGCCTGGCAGACATGCCGGCCGCCGATCCCGAGGTCCGTGCGCAGATCGAAGAAGAGGCTGCACGCCTTGGCTGGCAAGCCCTGCACGACCAATTAACGATCATCGATCCGGTATCGGCGGCGCGGATTCACCCGAACGATCCACAGCGCCTGAGTCGCGCACTGGAAGTTTATCGGGTCAGTGGTCAGAGCATGACCGAGCTGCGTCAGCAACAATCTGCGCAAAGTGCTGAAGCAGCCGCTTCGGGACTGCAACAATTGCCCTATACTGTCGCGAACTTGGCCATTGCCCCGGCGAATCGTCAGGTACTGCACGAGCGCATTAAACAAAGATTCACAATTATGTTGGAACAGGGGTTCATCGACGAGGTCGTAGCCCTGCGTAAAAGAAGTGACCTGCATTCGGGGTTGCCGTCTATACGTGCGGTAGGCTACCGCCAAGTCTGGGACTACCTGGATGGCAAGCTGACGTTGGCCGAAATGCAGGAGCGCGGCATCATCGCCACGCGCCAATTGGCCAAACGCCAGTTCACCTGGCTGCGCAGCTGGGAAGATATACACTGGCTGGACAGTCTTGATTGCGACAATCTGCCACGCGCCTTGAAATACCTTGGGACCATCTCCATATTGAGCTGAGTCCTTGCAATTGCCGTCTATCCTTGGGGGTGTGACGGCCAAAGCCATCTGAATTACCTATTTTTTATTATTGAATCCTTAAAGGAGTGCGGCACATGTCAAAAGGGCATTCGCTACAAGACCCTTACTTGAATACTTTACGTAAAGAGAAAGTTGGGGTTTCCATCTATCTGGTCAACGGTATCAAACTGCAAGGCACGATCGAGTCGTTCGACCAGTTCGTGATCCTGCTGAAAAACACCGTGAGCCAAATGGTTTACAAACACGCTATCTCGACAGTAGTGCCGGTTCGTCCAATTCGTCTGCCTAGCGCAACCGAATCCGAAGCAGGTGACGCTGAGCCAGGTAACGCCTGATAGGAGTCTCCTTTGTTCTTTGAGCGCCACGGTGGTGGTGAACGAGTCATCCTCGTTCACTTGGATGGACAGGACCCTGAGGCGCGCGAAGATCCGCAGGAGTTTCAGGAATTGGCTAATTCGGCCGGCGCCGAGACCGTTGCGTTTTTTAACGTGCCGCGTCATCGGCCAACCGCCAAATACCTGATCGGCAGCGGCAAGGTCGAGGAACTGCGCGACCTGGTCAAGGCTGAAGAAGCTGATCTGGTGATTTTCAATCACATCCTCACGCCGAGTCAGGAACGTAACCTCGAACGTGTTTTCGAGTGTCGCGTGATCGACCGTACCGGCCTGATTCTCGATATTTTCGCCCAACGCGCCCGTACCCATGAAGGCAAGCTCCAGGTCGAACTGGCCCAGCTTGACCACATGAGCACCCGCCTGGTTCGTGGCTGGACTCACCTTGAGCGTCAGGGTGGCGGCATCGGTATGCGCGGCCCAGGTGAAACCCAGCTGGAAACCGACCGCCGTTTGCTGCGGGTTCGCCTGCGTCAGATCAAGGGGCGGCTGGAGAAGGTGCGCAGCCAGCGCGAGCAATCGCGACGTGGTCGTTCCCGTGCCGATATTCCGACCGTGTCTCTGGTGGGATATACCAACGCCGGTAAGTCCACGCTCTTCAACAACGTGACGAAATCCGATGTCTACGCGGCCGACCAATTGTTCGCCACGCTGGACCCGACCCTGCGTCGTCTGGAACTGGACGATCTGGGGCCGATTGTTCTGGCAGACACGGTGGGCTTCATTCGTCACTTGCCGCACAAGCTGGTCGAGGCATTTCGGTCTACCCTCGAAGAGTCGAGCAATTCCGATCTGTTGTTGCACGTGATCGATGCGGCCGAACCGGATCGCATGTTGCAGATCGAGCAGGTGATGGTGGTACTGGGCGAGATTGGTGCCCAGGACTTGCCGATCCTCGAGGTCTATAACAAACTCGATTTGCTTGAAGGCGTTGAGCCACAAATCCAGCGCGACGAAAACGGCAAGCCCCAGCGGGTCTGGCTGTCGGCGCGAGATGGCAGTGGTCTGGAGTTGCTTGAACAAGCCATTGCCGAATTACTTGGCAGTGATTTGTTTGTCGGTACCCTGCGTTTGCCGCAACGATTCGCGCGACTGCGTGCGCAGTTTTTCGAACTCGGTGCGGTGCAGAAAGAAGAGCACGACGAAGAAGGCATCAGTTTGCTGGCCGTTCGTTTGCCCCGTGTCGAGTTGAATCGACTGGTAAGCCGCGAAGGATTGCAGCCGATGGAATTCATCGAGCAACACACTTTGCAATAAAAGCCTGACAAAGCGGTTGTGCCGCAACGGCAGGCATTCTGTAGCATTGGTCGGCGCGCCGTGGGTGCGTCTTTGCTTTATCAGATGGAGAGCGCTATGGCTTGGAATGAGCCGGGTGGCAACTCGAATAATCAGGATCCTTGGGGTGGCAAACGCCGCAATAATGGCGACCGCAAGGGGCCACCGGATCTCGACGAGGCCTTCCGAAAGCTGCAGGAAAGCCTGAACGGGTTGTTCGGTGGTGGTAAGAAACGTGGTGATGACGGCGGTGGTTCGGGCAAGAGCAGTGGGGGCTTCGGCGGTCTGCTCGGCATCGGCCTCGTTGTGCTGGCGGCTGTCTGGCTGTACAGCGCGGTCTACGTGGTCGACGAGCAGGAGCAAGCCGTGGTGCTGCGCTTCGGCAAGTACTACGAGACTGTCGGCCCGGGCCTGAACATCTATTTCCCGCCGATCGATAAAAAGTACATGGAAAACGTCACGCGTGAGCGTGCCTACACCAAGCAGGGCCAGATGCTGACCGAAGACGAGAACATCGTCGAAGTGCCGCTGACCGTGCAGTACAAGATCAGCAACCTGCAGGACTTCGTGCTGAACGTCGATCAGCCGGAAATCAGCCTGCAGCATGCGACCGACAGTGCCCTGCGCCACGTGGTGGGTTCCACCGCCATGGACCAGGTGCTGACCGAAGGTCGTGAATTGATGGCCAGCGAAATCAAGGAGCGTCTGCAACGCTTCCTCGATACCTATCGCACCGGTATCACCGTCACTCAGGTCAACGTACAGAGCGCAGCGGCACCGCGTGAAGTGCAGGAAGCCTTCGATGACGTGATCCGCGCCCGTGAAGACGAGCAGCGTTCGCGCAACCAGGCTGAAACCTACGCCAACGGCGTCGTGCCGGAAGCCCGTGGTCAGGCCCAGCGTATCCTTGAGGATGCCAACGGTTACCGTGACGAGACGGTCTCGCGCGCCAAGGGTGAAGCCGACCGCTTTACCAAACTGGTCGCCGAGTATCGCAAGGCACCTGAGGTGACCCGCCAGCGTCTGTACCTGGACACCATGCAGGAAGTCTTCAGCAACACCAGCAAGGTACTCGTGACCGGCAACAAGAACGGCCAGAGCAACCTGCTTTACCTGCCGTTGGACAAAATGATTCAGAACAGTTCGGGCAGCAATGCACCGGTCACCGGTTCGGCTGCCGCCAGTAACAACACGGACGTCACGCCGCATGTCACTGACCTGCCGCAATCGCGCACAAGGGAGACCCGCTGATGAGCAATAAATCGCTGATCGCCCTTATTGTTGGCGTCGTTGTCGTGCTGGTGGGCTGGAACTGCTTCTACATCGTCGCTCAGACCGAGCGTGCGGTGCTGCTGCAATTCGGTCGTGTGGTTCAGGCGGATGTTCAGCCAGGCCTGCATGTGAAAGTGCCTTACGTTAACCAGGTGCGTAAATTCGACGCACGTCTGATGACGCTGGATGCACCGACACAGCGTTTCCTGACCCTGGAAAAGAAAGCCGTGATGGTCGACGCTTATGCCAAGTGGCGCGTGAAAGATGCCGAGCGCTTCTACACCGCGACTTCCGGTCTGAAGCAAATCGCCGACGAGCGTCTGTCCCGTCGTCTGGAATCCGGTCTGCGTGACCAGTTCGGTAAGCGCACCCTGCACGAAGTGGTGTCGGGTGAGCGTGATGCACTGATGGCTGACATCACCGCATCGCTGAACAAAATGGCGGAAAAAGAGCTGGGTATCGAAGTGGTCGATGTCCGGGTCAAGACCATCGATCTGCCTAAAGAAGTGAACCGCAGCGTGTTCGAACGTATGAGCACCGAGCGTGAGCGTGAAGCTCGCGAGCACCGCGCCAAGGGTAACGAACTGGCTGAAGGCATCCGTGCTGACGCCGATCGTCAACGCCGCGTGCTGCTGGCTGAAGCCTATCGTGAATCCGAAGAGGTTCGCGGTGACGGTGATGCCCAGGCCGCTGCGATCTACTCCAAGGCCTACGGCCAGGATCAGGAGTTCTACAGTTTCTACCGTAGCCTGCGCGCCTACCGTGAAAGCTTCGCGAACAAATCCGACGTATTGGTCCTCGACCCAAGCAGCGACTTTTTCCACTACCTGGAAAAGGCCAAGCCTTGATGCGCCGTTGACCTGAATCATTCCGCCCGGCGGCTAATACCTCGGGCGGGGTGATCCTTTGGGAAAACGTGTGTATGATGCGGCAGCCGGGAAATTCCCGGCTTTTTTGCGTCTGCACGTTTGATTGCTGTTTTTTGTTGCAGGCATCGGGTTGAATGGCCCGAGAGTATTTCGAGGAAAGTGATGGGCGAAGCCGGTAACAGGCCTTTCGCCGCGTCGTTCATGCGCGTGCGTTTTGAACGGACCGGTCATTTTCTGCTTCACTCAAGGCTCGCCCGCAGGCTGGCCGCCCGGATCAAAGGGGAATGGCGTAATGGCAACGGTAGACCGCTGGCTGCTGCCAGATGGCATCGAAGAAGTACTGCCACCGGAAGCGGCGCGCATTGAAGTCGCGCGTCGTCAGGTGTTGGATCTGTTCCAGAGCTGGGGTTACGAGTTTGTCGTGACTCCCCATATCGAGTACCTGGAATCCCTGCTGACCGGCGCGGGCCAGGACCTGGATCTGCGTACCTTCAAGGTCATCGACCCGCAGTCGGGCCGGCAGATGGGTTTCCGTGCCGACATCACGCCGCAAGTGGCGCGCATCGATGCGCACACCCTGCGTCGCGAAGGCCCGAGCCGTCTGTGCTACGCCGGTAGCGTGCTGCATGCGCAGCCGCGGGCATTGTCGTCCTCGCGCAGCCCGATCCAGTTGGGCGCCGAGTTGTACGGCGACGCCAGCCCGAGCAGCGACGTTGAAGTGATCAGCCTGATGCTGGCCATGCTGCAACTGGCCGACGTGCCGGATGTGCACATGGATCTTGGTCATGTCGGCATCTACCGTGGTCTGGCGCGTGCCGCCGGTCTGTCCGGTGAAGTCGAGCAGCAGTTGTTCGACGCGCTGCAACGCAAAGCCATCGACGAGGTCATTACCTTGACCGAAGGCCTGCCGGCCGACCTGTCCGGCATGCTGCGTGCGCTGGTTGATCTGTGCGGCGGCCGTGAAGTGTTAAGCGCTGCCCGTGAGCGTCTGGCCAATGCGCCGGCGCCGGTTCTGGCAGCACTGGAAGATTTGCTGGCGATCGCTGAGCGTCTGTCGGCGCGCTTCCCGGAGCTGCCGTTGTACTTCGATCTGGGCGAGCTGCGTGGCTACCACTACCACACCGGTGTGGTGTTTGCGGTGTTCGTACCGGGCGTTGGCCAGTCCATCGCTCAGGGCGGTCGTTACGATGACATCGGCGCAGATTTTGGCCGCGCCCGTCCAGCGACAGGCTTCTCCACCGATTTGAAAACCCTGGTGACCCTGGGGCGTGCTGAGATCGAGCTACCGTCTGGCGGTATCTGGATGCCTGACAGTACGGATGCGGCACTCTGGCAGCAGGTTTGCCAGTTGCGCAGTGAGGGTCAGCGTGTCGTTCAGGCGTTGCCTGGACAACCTTTGGCCGCCGCCCGTGATGCGGACTGCGACCGGCAATTGATTCAGCAGAACGGGCTTTGGCAAGTATCGCCACTGGCTTCTTGAGTTTTCCTGCCGGCCATCGCCGGCACCAAGTTTGCGCGAATGAGGACAAGTGTTATGGGTAAGAATGTCGTAGTCCTGGGCACCCAATGGGGTGATGAGGGCAAAGGCAAGATCGTTGATCTGCTGACCGAACATGCTGCAGCCGTAGTGCGCTACCAAGGTGGCCACAACGCTGGCCACACACTGGTGATCGACGGCGAGAAAACCGTCCTGCACCTGATTCCGTCGGGTGTGCTGCGCGAAGGCGTGCAGTGCCTGATCGGCAACGGCGTGGTGGTTGCACCTGACGCCCTGCTGCGCGAGATCACCAAGCTGGAAGAGAAAGGCGTACCGGTGCGCGAGCGCCTGCGTATCAGCCCGTCCTGCCCGCTGATCCTGTCTTTCCACGTGGCGCTGGACCAGGCCCGTGAAAAGGCCCGTGGCGAGTTGAAGATCGGTACCACCGGTCGCGGCATCGGCCCGGCGTACGAAGACAAGGTCGCTCGTCGTGGCCTGCGTGTTGGCGACCTGCTGAACATGCCGCGCTTCGAAGACAAGCTGCGTGAACTGGTGGATTACCACAACTTCATGCTGGTCGGTTACTACAAAGAGCCGGCCATCGAGTTCGAAAAGACCCTGGCTGAGTGCAAGGAATACGCTGAGCTGCTGAAGCCGCTGATGCTCGACGTCACCGCCGAGCTGCACGACCTGCGTCGCGCCGGCAAAGACATCATGTTCGAAGGTGCTCAGGGTTCGTTGCTCGACATCGACCACGGTACCTACCCGTACGTGACCAGCTCCAACACCACCGCTGGTGGCGTGGCGACCGGTTCCGGCGTTGGCCCGATGTTCCTGGATTACATCCTGGGCATCACCAAGGCTTACACCACTCGCGTTGGTTCGGGTCCATTCCCGACTGAGCTGTTCGACGACGTCGGCGCGCATCTGGCCAAACAAGGTCACGAGTTCGGTGCGACCACCGGCCGTGCCCGTCGTTGCGGCTGGTTCGATGCGGTTATCCTGCGTCGCGCGATCGATGTGAACAGCATCTCGGGCATCTGCCTGACCAAGCTGGACGTGCTCGACGGTCTGGAAACCATCAACATCTGCGTTGGCTACAAAGATGCCGAAGGCAATGCTGTTGCGCCGACCGACGCTGACAGCTACGTAGGCCTGCAGCCTGTGTACGAAGAAGTGCCGGGCTGGACCGAATCGACCGTGGGCGCCAAGACCCTGGAAGAGCTGCCAGCTAACGCTCGTGCCTACATCAAACGCGTTGAAGAGCTGATCGGCGCGCCGATCGACATTATTTCGACGGGCCCGGACCGCAACGAAACCATCGTTCTGCGTCATCCGTTTGCTTGATAAGTTGTTGATGTAAAAACACAAAGGCCCCTTCATCGGGGCCTTTGTCGTTTATGCCTGTTGGACGGCATGACCTTTGCTGTGAATCTGTCTACAAGAGTGCCATCAAATTAATGGCGTCAGAAGTAGAGGGATTCACAGTGTCGGCCGTTCTCTCACTGTTACAAAGCCGTTTGTTGCGGCCCGTGTTCGTTACCCTTGGTATCGCCCTTTTGGTGCAGGTGTTGGTGGCGGTTGCCCTGACGCGGAGCACCGTCACCGCGCTGGAAGCTGATTTGGCGGTGCGCTTGGGCGCCGACAGCCAGAAACTCTCCGGTGAGCTGGAGCAGGCCGGGCGTGAAGTCACGTCGAGCCTCGATGCCTTGTCTGCCAGCACCCGCCAGCGGCTGACTGCCGGTCTGTCTTTGCGACTGAAAGACGAGCAGGCGCAGTTGCGTGCGACGTTGGAAAAGGATCTAAAGGATTCGGCCAATGACATGGCGCAATTGCTCGCCTCCGTTGCGCCGCGTGCCATGTGGGACAGCGACGTTCCGACCCTGTCCGAGTTCGCCCGTCGCGCCCAGCGCAATCCCAACGTGCTGTTCGTGGTCTACGACGACGCTACCGGCCAGCACCTGACCCGTTATCTCAACCGCGAAAACCCGATCAATAAGGCTTTACTGGAAAAAGGCCAGGGTGAACGTGCGCTGGATAAAGTGCTGGATGCGGCGAAAAACGATCCGTCGGTTTATTACCTCGAGGCCTCGATCAATCCCAATGGCGTGGAAATCGGCAAGGTGCTGATGGGCGTTTCCACTGCGTCGGTGGAAACCGATCTGGCGGCACTGGACAAGCGCTTCTCCGCGCTGATCGCGAGCAGTGATCAACTGGTCGGCGATAGCCTCAAAGGCGCCGCTGCCGACAGTGCCAAAGCCATGCAGGCGCGCCTGCAATCGGCGCAGTCAACGGCCGTCGAGATGAAAGCCAATACCGCCAATACTGTTCAAGAGGCGGCTGCGACCCTGCGCTGGCGGATCGGCATGGGCCTGGCGTTGGTCGGTTGCGGCGTGTTGCTGTTGCTGGCAGTCGTGCTCGGCCATCGCGTCGTCAATCGCCTGAAGATGCTCAACGCCGCGATGGATGATCTGGCGGCGGGTGAGGGCGACCTGACCAAGCGTGTGCAGATCAACAGCAACGATGAAATTGGCGACATGGCCTCGGCGGTCAATCGCTTTGTGGATAAGTTGCAACCGATCGTGCGTGAGGCGGGTGATGTGGCGCAGCGTACCGGCGTCGAGATTGGTGCGATGACCCTGCGCAATGCCGGTGCAGATGCGGCGGCGGGCATGCAGCGTGATGAAGTGGCGGAGAGTTTGCGCGCACTTTCGCAAATGGCGGATGAAGCGCAATCGGAAAGCCATGCGATGCAAGCGGCGTTGAAGCAGGTTGTGGAAATTCGCCAGGCCACTGATGAAAACACCCGCACCTCCGCCAAGGTCGGCAGCTTGATCGAGGCGCTGGCCGGACAAGTCGATACCGGTGCAAAAGTGATCGAGCGACTGGCGCAGCAGAGCGAGCAGATTGAAGTGGTGCTGACGGTAATTCACGGGATCGCCGAGCAGACCAACCTGCTGGCGCTAAACGCTGCCATTGAAGCTGCGCGCGCTGGCGAGACCGGGCGTGGTTTTGCGGTGGTAGCGGACGAAGTTCGGGCGCTGGCCAGCAAGACACAAAGTTCTACCGGCGACATTCAGGCGCATATCGTCGCGTTGCAACAGGGCGCACGTGAGGCGGTCGAGGCAATCGGCCAGGCCGGGCGTCAGGCCAGCGAAGGTTTGCTGGTGTTGCGTGACAGCGCGCGGTTGCAGCAGTCGGTACAAACGTCTGTCGAGCAGGTGCACGCGGCGATTGGTCTGGCAACCCAGGCAGCGGCGCATCAGGCGCAAGGTGCGCAGGCGGTGCGTGGGCGCGTCGAGACGATTCATGCGCAGGCCGAGAAAGCGGCGCAGGCGGTGGTGGAGACCACGGCGAGTGGCAAGGTGCTGGATGGCTTGGCTGCGCAGTTGAAGGCGAGTCTGGGGCAGTTCAGGGCTTGAGGTCGTCTGGGCGGGCCTCTTCGCGAGCGGGCTCGCTCCCACATTAGATCGCGTTCCTCTGATGGAACTCGGTCAACATGTGGGAGTGAGCCTGCTCGCGATAGCGGTATCAGCGACTCAGATACATTCGAGTCGTCAGTAAATAAACCGGCAACCCCGATACCAAAATCAACAACGCCGCATAAGGCGCCGCCGCCGCAAATTCGACATTCGCGGTATGCGCCCACACTTCGGTCGCCAGCGTATTGAGCCCGGTCGGACTCAACAGCAGCGTCGCCGTCAATTCCTTCATCGCATCCAGAAACACCAGCGCAAACGCCGCGCCCAATGCCGGGAAGATAATCGGCAACGTCACCCGGCAAAACGCGGTGAACGACGAAGCGCCCAGCGTCCGCGCAGCTTCTTCCAGCTGTGGCGCAGCCTTGTTCAGGGCCGTGCGGATCGGCGCCTGCGCCAGTGGCAGAAACAGCAGCGCATAAGCGATCAGCAGCAGCCCCGACGTCTGGTACAGCGCCGGCACGTAATGCAGAGCGAAATACACCAGCGTCAACGCAATCACCAATCCTGGCAGTGCATGCAGCAGATACGGCAAGCGTTCGGCCCAGATCGCCAGTTGGCCTTTGTAGCGCACTACCAGCAATCCGACTGGCACTGCCAGCACCAGGCACAATGCCGCCCCGCCAAGAGAAAGCGCCAAAGACGAGAGCAGGGCTTCAGTAATCGCGGCCACCGGAAAAGCCGCCGACGAACCGACCGCCAGCCAATACGCCAACATCCCCAGCGGAATTCCGCTGCCAACAATCGCCAGCATCAGGCAATACAACTGACCGACCGCTGCCCATGGTCCTAGCCGAACCTGCTCAGCCTGACGCGCCGCGCCTTGCCCGGTGCGCACATGCCGGCCTTTGCCGCGTACGCGCAGTTCCAGCCACAGCAACACCAAGCACAGCGCCAGCAATACGGCCGACAGCATCGCCGCGTTGGCGTTGCTGAATTCCAGTTCGAATTGCTGATAGATCGCTGTGGTGAAGGTTTGCAGGCCGATGATCGACAACGCGCCGAATTCCACCAGCATGTGCAGGGCGATCAGCAACGAACCCGCTAGCAGTGAAGGCCAGAGCAGCGGTAGGGTGACACGGAAAAACACGCCCCAGCGATTCTGCCCAAGGGTGCGCGCCGATTCTTCAAGGGATGGATCAAGATTGCGCAGGGTTGCCGCCACGGGCAGGAAGATCAGTGGATACTTCGACAGGCTCATGACCAGAATCGCCCCGCCAAGGCCTTCGAACTGCGCGCTCAACGACACCCAGGTGAAGCTGCTGACAAACGCCGGCACTGCGAACGGCAGGCACAGAATCACACCCCACAGGCGTCGTCCCGGCAGATTGCTGCGCTCCAGCAGCCAGGCCAGCGACAGACCGATCACGCCGCACGTAAGGGTTACGCCAACCATTAACGCCAAGGTGTTGCGCAGCAGGCCGAACACATATGGGCGCCACAACAAGTGCAGCGCTTCGGCCCAACCGGCCTGCCAGGCTTTGAGCCCGACATAGGCGAGCGGCAACAGACTCAGTATCACCAGCAACAAAACTGGCAATACCAGCCAGATTGAAGGCCGCTTGCGTTTTGGCACGTAACCCCCGCGCGCGGCGGGGGCGGATAACGATGCGGCCATCAGTTCAAGCCAACTTCACGTTCCAGTTCCAAGGCTTCTTCGGCATTGCCCAGATCGGCCGGGGTTACGTTCGGCGCTTCCAGTTCGCTGAACGGCTTGAGCCCGCGATCCGATTCCATGCCTTTGTGCAGCGGGTATTCGGCGGTGGTTTGGGTGATCACGCGCTGGCCTTCTTCGCTGGCCATATAGGCAAGGAATTGCTGGGCTTCTTTTGGATGTTTGCTGGATTTCAGTACGGCAGCACTGGACACGGTGATCAAGCCGCCGGCGTCGCCACCGGTGAAGTAATGCAGTTTCGAATCCAGTTTGCCTTTCTCGCGTTGCAGTGCGAACCAGTAGTAGTTGTTCACCAGTACGGTAGCGACTTCGCCGTTTTCCACAGCTTTGAGGGCGACCATGTTGTTGCTGTAGGTCTTGCCGAACGCGCGCAGGCCGGTCAGCCATTCCTCGGCGGCATCGCGACCGTGCATTTTGATGATGGCGACGGCTTGTTCCTGAAAGGCGCCGCTGGTCGGTACGAAACCGACTTTGCCTTGCCACTGTGGGTCGGAGAATTCCATTACCGATTTCGGCAGGTCTTTTTCGTCGACCAGTTTCGGGTTGTAGGCGACCACACGAACGCGCGCCGTCACGCCGATCCAGGTGCCGTTGCCAGCCACGTATTTTTCCGGAAGCACGGCCAGCGTGGCGTCATCGGTCTTGGCCAGCAGGCCCAGTTCGCCGAGATTGTTCAGCGGTGGCGATTCTTCGGTGTAGATCACGTCGGCGGGGGAGCGGTCGCCTTCTTCGATGATCTGGCTGGCGAGTTGATTGCTGCTGCCTTTGCGCACGTTGACGTGAATGCCGGTCTTGGCTTCGAAGGCTTTGGCGATCGCGTCGCCGACTTCTTTATGCTGGCCGTTATAGAGAGTCAGGGAAACCGCATCGGCAGCCTGGGTGAGGGGAGTGGCGAGCGCCAGGCCGAGGAGGGTGAAGGTCAGGCCTCGGCGCAGGGTATTTCGAAACGTCATTCGCAGGGTTCCTCACTGTCGCATTGCAAAAACTTGCAACAATGATAAACGATATTGTTTCTCAAGTGCGCCTTGCGAGAGGCTGCCAGCTCTGGTACGGCCTCTACGTTGAACTGTAGGAGCTGCCGAAGGCTGCGATCTTTTGATCTTGCTTTAAAAACAGGATCAAAGGATCGCAGCCTTCGGCAGCTCCTGCAGGGGGGATTCTGGATTTCTGGAAGCCAGAAACGCAAAAACCCGCTTTCGCGGGTTTCTGTGAAATCCAAGGTCGTGACCTTGAATTTGAATTGGTGCCCAGAAGAAGACTCGAACTTCCACGACCGTAAGGTCACCAGCACCTGAAGCTGGCGTGTCTACCAATTTCACCATCTGGGCAATCATCGCTAGCGTTGCCGCTGTTGATGTGGCGCACTATACGGAGCGACTTTTGATCTGTAAACCCCTGATTTAATTTTAATAAATCAGTTTTAAGAAAACCTGGGCTTAGAATGCAAAAAACCCGCTTTCGCGGGTTTTGTGTGAGCCTTGAAACTGATCTAGTCTCAAGCTCGAAATTGGTGCCCAGAAGAAGACTCGAACTTCCACGACCGTAAGGTCACCAGCACCTGAAGCTGGCGTGTCTACCAATTTCACCATCTGGGCAGTATCGGCAACGCTTGTGCGTCGTCGATGGCGCGCACTATACGGAGCGTCTTTTTAACTGTAAACCCCTCTCAGCAAAAAATATGATTTTTTTTACCGGCGGTGTGCAAAACGGCTTTCAAGTGACGCTACAGCCCTTGATAAGGGCCTTATAGAGTCGGAAATTTCCCGTTTCATGGCGCCTATGCCAAACTAACCCGCATATAGACAAGGTGAAAACTCTCTAATGGCCGATTGGCAGTCCCTCGATCCCGAGGCCGCTCGTGAAGCGGAAAAATATGAAAACCCTATTCCTAGCCGCGAACTGATCCTGGCGCACCTCGCCGATCGGGGTTCGCCTGCTGCCCGCGAGCAACTGGTCGAAGAGTTTGGTCTGACCACAGAAGACCAGATCGAAGCCCTGCGCCGTCGCCTGCGCGCCATGGAGCGCGACGCTCAACTGATCTATACCCGTCGTGGCACGTACGCGCCGGTCGACAAGCTTGACCTGATCCTTGGTCGCATCAGCGGTCACCGTGACGGTTTCGGCTTCCTGGTGCCGGACGATGGCAGCGACGATCTGTTCATGAGCCCGGCGCAGATGCGTCTGGTGTTCGATGGCGACCGTGCACTGGCGCGTGTTTCCGGTCTTGACCGTCGCGGTCGCCGCGAAGGCGTGATCGTCGAAGTGGTGTCGCGTGCTCACGAAACCATCGTTGGTCGCTACTTCGAAGAAGGCGGCATCGGTTTTGTCGTCGCAGACAATCCGAAGATCCAGCAAGAAGTGCTGGTCACGCCGGGCCGTAACGCCAACGCGCAGATCGGTCAGTTCGTTGAGGTGAAAATCACCCACTGGCCAACGCCGCGCTTCCAGCCGCAAGGTGACGTGGTCGAAGTGGTCGGCAACTACATGGCGCCGGGCATGGAAATCGATGTCGCCCTGCGCACCTACGACATTCCGCATGTCTGGCCTGAAGCCGTTCTGAAAGAAGCGGCCAAGCTCAAGCCGGAAGTCGAAGAAAAAGACAAAGAGAAGCGCGTCGACCTGCGCCATCTGCCGTTCGTCACCATCGACGGTGAAGATGCCCGCGACTTCGACGATGCTGTTTATTGTGAAGCCAAACCGGGCAAGCTGCGCCTGTTCTCCGGCGGCTGGAAGTTGTACGTGGCGATTGCCGACGTTTCCAGCTACGTGAAGATCGGCTCGGCGCTGGACAACGAAGCACAAGTGCGCGGCAACTCGGTGTACTTCCCCGAGCGTGTAGTGCCGATGCTGCCTGAGCAACTGTCCAACGGTCTGTGCTCGCTGAACCCGCACGTCGATCGTCTGGCCATGGTTTGCGAGATGACCATCTCCAAGTCCGGCGAAATGACCGACTACTGCTTCTATGAAGCGGTGATCCATTCCCATGCTCGTCTGACGTACAACAAAGTCAGTGCGATGCTGGAAACGCCGAAAATCACCGAGGCGCGTCAGCTTCGCGGTGAGTACAACGATGTTCTGCCGCACCTCAAGCAGCTTTATGCGCTGTACAAGGTTCTGCTGGCTGCCCGTCACGTCCGTGGCGCGATCGATTTCGAAACGCAGGAAACCCGAATCATCTTCGGTACCGAGCGCAAGATTGCCGAAATCCGTCCGACCACCCGTAACGACGCGCACAAGCTGATCGAAGAATGCATGCTGGCGGCCAACGTGGCTACCGCCGAATTCCTCAAGAAGCACGAAATTCCTGCGCTGTACCGCGTCCACGACGGTCCGCCACCGGAGCGTCTGGAAAAACTGCGCGCGTTCCTTGGCGAACTCGGTTTGTCCCTGCACAAAGGCAAGGACGGTCCATCGCCGAAGGACTATCAGGCATTGCTGGCGAGCATCAAGGATCGTCCGGATTTCCACCTGATCCAGACCGTGATGTTGCGTTCGCTGAGCCAGGCGGTGTACAGCGCTGACAACCAGGGCCACTTCGGCCTGAATTACGAAGCCTATACCCACTTCACTTCGCCGATCCGTCGTTACCCGGATTTGCTCACGCACCGCGCGATCCGCAGCGTGATCCATTCGAAACAGGACACCCCGCACGTTCGCCGTGCCGGTGCGATGACCATTCCGAAGGCGCGCATCTATCCGTACGACGAAGCAGCGCTGGAGCAGCTCGGCGAGCAATGCTCGATGAGCGAACGCCGTGCCGACGAAGCGACGCGCGATGTCGTGAACTGGCTCAAGTGCGAGTTCATGAAGGATCGCGTGGGCGAATCGTTCCCGGGCGTGATCACCGCAGTGACCGGTTTTGGTCTGTTCGTCGAGCTGACCGATATCTACGTCGAAGGCCTGGTGCACGTCACCGCGCTGCCGGGCGATTACTACCACTTCGATCCTGTGCATCACCGCCTGGCGGGCGAGCGCACCGGTCGTAGCTTCCGTCTGGGCGATACCGTTGAGGTGCGCGTCATGCGTGTCGACCTCGACGAGCGCAAGATCGACTTCGAGATGGCGGAAAAAACCATCAGCGCGCCGATCGGTCGCAAAAAGCGTGGTGCTGAAACTGCCGCGCCAGCCGCCAAGGAAAAAGCCGAAGCGGCTCCTGCGAAAAGCGCTGGTCGTCGTCCAGCCAAAGAGAAAGCTGCCGAAGCCTATCGCCCAAGTGACGCCGTAGCGAAGAACGCCGAGCTGCGCAAAAGCCGTGAAATGAAGAAAGCTCTGCTTTCCGACGCCAAAAACGGTGGTAAAGCGGCGTCCGGGGGAAAGACCGGACGGTCGGCGCCTGAAAAGGCCTCCGGCGGCAAGCCAGCAAAACCGAGCAAACACCGTAAAGGCCCGCCAAAAGCGGGTTCTGCTCCAGCCAAAAGTGGCGCGGCACGTAAACCGAAGGCGAAGTCATGAGTCAGTTGGAAAAAATCTACGGCGTTCACGCGGTAGAAGCGTTGCTGCGTCACCACCCGAAACGCGTCAAGCAGATCTGGTTGGCGGAAAGCCGCAACGATCCGCGCGTGCAGACCCTGGTTGAGCTGGCCAACGAAAATCGTGTCCAGGTCGTGCAGGCCGAGCGCCGCGAAATGGACGCCTGGGTTGAAGGTGTTCACCAAGGCGTAGTCGCGGAAGTCAGCCCGAGCCAGGTCTGGGGTGAAGCGATGCTCGACGAGCTGCTCGACCGCACCGAAGGCGCGCCACTGTTGCTGGTGCTCGACGGCGTGACCGATCCGCACAACCTCGGCGCCTGCCTGCGCTCGGCCGATGCGGCCGGCGCGCTGGCGGTGATCGTGCCGAAAGACAAATCGGCAACTTTGACGCCGGTCGTGCGTAAAGTCGCTTGCGGCGCGGCGGAAGTGATTCCGCTGGTTGCGGTGACCAACCTCGCGCGCACTCTGGAAAAGCTCCAGCAGCGCGGTCTGTGGATTGTCGGTACGGCGGGTGAGGCTGAGGTCAGCATTTATGACCAGGACCTGACCGGCCCGACCATCCTGATCATGGGCGCCGAAGGCAAAGGCATGCGTCGCTTGACTCGCGAACACTGCGACTATCTGGTGAAGCTACCGATGGCCGGTAGTGTCAGCAGTCTGAACGTGTCCGTGGCAACTGGCGTGTGCCTGTTCGAAGCGCAGCGTCAGCGCGGTGCCAAAGCCAAGGCTGCCACCAAGAAATCCTGATCTGCTGCAAATCCCCTGTAGCAGTGAGCCTGCTCGCGATAGCGGTGCAACATTCAGCATCAAAGTTGAATGTTACCCCCTCATCGCGAGCAGGCTCACTCCTACATTGTTTTGTGGGAAGGCGAAGATCGTTGGTTGTTCAAATAATCACCAATTGCCTTGCACCTCTTCTGTCCCTTCTCTACAATTGCGCCCCTTGCTGTGACGGCAGGCACGCATGTGCCCCGCGCCAGCAAGTCCATAAGTGTCATTCACTCCTTGTCTGACCGTTTTTGAGCGGCAGGCTACAACCCGTAAGGAGCATTCATGCGTCATTACGAAATCATCTTTTTGGTCCACCCGGATCAAAGCGAGCAAGTCGGCGGCATGGTTGAGCGTTACACCAAGCTGATCGAAGAAGACGGCGGCAAAATCCACCGTCTGGAAGATTGGGGCCGTCGTCAACTGGCCTACGCAATCAACAATGTTCACAAGGCTCACTACGTGATGCTGAACGTTGAGTGCACTGGCAAGGCCCTGGCCGAGCTGGAAGACAACTTCCGCTACAACGATGCAGTGATCCGTAACCTGGTCATCCGTCGCGACGAAGCCGTTACCGGCCAGTCCGAGATGCTCAAGGCTGAAGAAAACCGCAGTGAGCGCCGTGAGCGTCGCGATCGTCCTGAGCACGAAGGCGCTGAAAGCGCTGAAGGCGAAGAGAACGACAGCGATAACGCTGACGAGTAATCCACGGACCTTATTAAGGAGCCTATCAAATGGCACGTTTCTTCCGTCGTCGTAAATTCTGCCGTTTCACCGCTGAAGACGTGAAAGAGATCGATTACAAAGATCTCAACACTCTGAAAGCCTACGTATCCGAGACCGGCAAAATCGTTCCAAGCCGCATCACCGGTACCAAAGCTCGTTATCAGCGTCAGCTGGCCACCGCTATCAAGCGCGCCCGCTTCCTGGCCCTGCTGGCCTACACCGACAGCCACGGCCGCTGAGACCGGGCAGTCGACAAGTAGCAAAGGATTGAATGCATGCGTGCCTTAGCTGAGTTCATCATGCGAGGCCGTATGCAGGCCACTCTCGTGGTGGCCGGATGTGCAACATTGCCGTTGTTGTATTGGTTGGGCGCTGCCGCCGGGAGCCTTGTGCTGCTGCGGCGCGGACTGACGGACGCCCTGGGTGTTCTGTCTCTGGGGCTGCTGCCGGCATTGATCTGGTGGCTGTATGCCGATGATCCACGCGCACTTCTGGTGCTGCTGGGGTCTTCGGGACTTGCGTTGGTTTTGCGCGCAAGTGAGTCCTGGGTTCGCACGCTGCTGGTCAGCGTAGTGATTGGAGTGGTGTTTTCGGTGGTGCTCGGGGCCGCGTTTGCGGCCCAGATCGAGATGCTCGCGCAGGCCTTGATAAAGGTCATGCCGGCGCTTCTCGGTGAGACCTACAAGCAATTGTCGGTCGATGAGCAAGCGCGTTTCGCGTCCCTGATTGCACCAGTCCTGACCGGACTGATTGCGGCGCTGTTGCAAATCGTCAGCGTGCTGAGCCTGATTGTCGGGCGGCATTGGCAGGCGTTGTTGTACAACCCGGGTGGTTTTGGTCGCGAGTTTCGCGCCATCCGGATCCCGCTGGGGCCGGCGATGTTGCTGCTGGCGTTGATGCTTCTGGGCCCGAATCTCGGTGCACAGATGGCCATGTTGACGCCGTTGTGCAGTGTACCGCTGGTGTTCGCCGGACTTGCCCTGATTCATGGGCTGGTCGGGCAGAAGCGACTGGCCGGTTTCTGGCTGGTGGGGTTGTACGTCACGCTGCTGTTGTTCATGCAGCTGATCTATCCGTTGCTCGTGGTCCTGGCCATTGTCGACAGCCTGATTGATTTTCGCGGTCGTCACGTGTCGAAAGACACCGACAGCGCGAACGGTGAAGGTTAAAAGTTAGAGGATTTTCACATGCAACTGATCCTTCTGGAAAAAATCGCCAACCTGGGCAACCTGGGCGACAAAGTAAACGTTAAGGCCGGTTACGGCCGTAACTACCTGCTGCCTTTCGGCAAAGCTACCGCTGCGACCGCTGCCAACCTGGCTGCGTTCGAAGAGCGTCGTGCTGAGCTGGAAAAAGCTGCCGCAGACCGTAAAGCATCGGCTGAAAGCCGTGCTGCCCAACTGGCCGAGCTGGAAGTGACCATCACTGCCACCGCTGGCGACGAAGGCAAGCTGTTCGGTTCGATCGGTACTCACGACATCGCTGACGCACTGACCGCCTCCGGCGTTGAAGTTGCGAAAAGCGAAGTTCGTCTGCCGAACGGCACCATCCGCAACGTGGGTGAATTCGACGTGGCTGTGCACCTGCACGCCGAAGTTGAAGCCACCGTACGCGTTGTCGTGGTAGCAGCTTAAGCAACACTGATCGGCTGGCGGCTTGTCCGTCAGACGGTTAACATCGGGCACGATCCTGTTATACAGGTCGTGCCCTTTGTCTTTCTGAATTCCCTGTTTTTCCAAACAACACAAGTGGCCATGAACGATATCTCCGCTCCCGAGCAATACGATCTGCAAACCGCTGCCCTGAAGGTGCCGCCGCATTCCATCGAAGCCGAACAGGCTGTACTCGGTGGTCTGATGCTGGACAACAACGCCTGGGAACGCGTGCTCGATCAAGTCTCCGACGGCGATTTCTATCGACATGACCACCGTCTGATCTTCCGTGCGATCGCCAAATTGGCCGATCAGAACATGCCGATCGACGTCGTGACCCTGTCCGAGCAATTGGACAAGGAAGGTCAGACCTCGCAAGTCGGCGGCCTCGGTTACCTCGGCGAGCTGGCGAAAAACACGCCATCCGTCGCCAACATCAAGGCCTATGCGCAGATCGTTCGCGAACGAGCGACCTTGCGCCAGTTGATCGGCATCAGTACCGAGATCGCTGATAGCGCCTTCAACCCTGAAGGTCGTACTGCCGCCGAGATTCTTGACGAAGCCGAACGGCAGATCTTCCAGATTGCCGAGGCCCGGCCTAAAACCGGCGGCCCGGTGGGTGTGAACGATTTGCTGACCAAGGCCATCGACAGGATCGACACCTTGTTCAACACTGACAACGCCATCACTGGCTTGTCCACCGGATACACCGATCTCGACGAGAAGACCAGCGGCCTGCAGCCGTCCGACTTGATCATCGTCGCCGGCCGTCCGTCGATGGGTAAAACCACCTTTGCGATGAACCTGGTGGAAAACGCCGTGTTGCGCAGCGAGAAGGCGGTTCTGGTTTACTCCCTCGAGATGCCAGGCGAATCGCTGATCATGCGTATGCTCTCCTCGCTGGGGCGCATCGACCAGACCAAAGTGCGTTCCGGTCAACTCGAAGACGATGACTGGCCGCGCCTGACCTCGGCGGTCAACCTGCTCAACGATCGCAAACTGTTCATCGATGACACTGCCGGTATCAGCCCGTCGGAAATGCGTGCGCGGACCCGGCGTCTGGTGCGTGAACACGGCGACGTCGGCCTGATCATGATCGACTACCTGCAACTGATGCAGATCCCCGGTTCCAGCGGTGACAACCGTACCAACGAAATTTCCGAGATCTCGCGATCCCTGAAAGCGCTGGCCAAGGAATTCAACTGCCCGGTGGTGGCGCTGTCGCAGCTCAACCGTTCCCTCGAACAGCGTCCCAACAAGCGCCCGGTAAACTCCGACTTGCGCGAATCCGGAGCGATCGAGCAGGACGCCGACGTGATCATGTTCGTGTACCGCGACGAGGTGTATCACCCGGAAACCGAACACAAGGGCATCGCCGAAATCATCATCGGCAAGCAGCGTAACGGCCCGATCGGTTTTATCCGCCTGGCGTTTATCGGCAAGTACACCCGTTTCGAAAACCTTGCCCCAGGCAGTTACAACTTCGACGACGACGAGTGACAGCAGGCCGAAGTCCATCGGCCTGCTGCGACGTATCGATTACAGCATTGCACCACTCGTTCCGGGGGTTTCCTGCGCAGGCGTGACGTCGGCAGGAGGCGCCTCGATCATTGTTCGAGGCTGCAATTCCTGCCGCGTCAGCGTCTGGATCAATGTCGCTTCGACAATCGCCAACTGCGCCGTCACATCATCGGTTTGCATGTTGTATTGAGCCTCGCTCAGCAGGCCTTGTGATGACTGGCTGTCGAGAATTTCCTGGCGATTCTGAAACGGCTGGCGACTCGCATCGAATTGCGCCTGGTATTTGTGAATGATGAAGTCCTGCCAGAAATCCATCGACACCAACGCCTGAAACTCTTCAGGCGAACCATTCAGCGTCGAGACTTTGCGATACGCCGCATCCATCATTGCCGGGGTAACGCCAGCCATGCCGATAAACGTGAGTGCCTGTGGCTGAAACGGCAATTGCAGCCGATCCTTGAGACCAAAGCGGTAGGCCATGGTCATTTCATGGGGATCGCGTATGCGCAGGTGGTGGCTGTTTCGCAGCTCCCGGGAGGTTGCCGGATCGTCAATGATTGCCCTGCTTGAAGCGATCTCTGCCGCGGCGATGTCGTCGACCTGTTTGAGCCGGAACAATCCTTTGGACAACGCCACCAAGGGGGCGCCATTCAAATCGAGCCTGGCCTGAACGCGCGCCTTGTAAGTCATGGCCAGGACTTGCAGGTCGGTGAAGGTGGCTGCGGCAAGGTCAGTGCAACCTGCTTCGCACGCGCGATCGAACAGTTCTCGACGCAAGGTTCGCGACTGTGGATCGTCTTGGCTGATGACATCGATCACATCCCAGACCTGACGCCGGAAATCGGCATGGTGCGCACGGCTTGCGAGGATGTTGAAGAAGCCGTCTGAGCCTGGCTGCTCGCGCAACGTGCGCCATTGAGTGTTTCTGGCGAACGCTTGATCAGTGGGTAGTCCGGTGGTCCAGATCGGGGTGGGCTCTGCGGCGGTCCTTGCAATGGGGCGTTGAGCCAAAGGAAATGACGTTGTGAACAGGTTGAATCTGTTGTGAAGCCCGGTTTGCGCTTCGTCCAGTTGCATGCGATAGACGCCCATTTGTATCCGCGTCTCATCAGTAATCGGATTATTCGTCAGTAACGTGCCACTGTTCACTTGGACCGAATGCGCCAGGCGCTCCGGGGGCGGAGCAGTGACAAAGTCGGGAATCGTGGTGATCTGGTTATTGCTCAGATCGATCCGGGTCAGCAGGGGTTGATCAAACAGTCCGGTTGGCCAATGCGTGATGCCGGTGTTCGCCAGGCTGACCTCGCGCATATCGGTGATCAGGCTGAAGTCCGGGATCACACCGAGCTGGGGATTGTTGTCGATCCAGAGTGCTCTGAGTGTTGTGCGTCCGGCCAGTATCCGCGCCGTTTCTGCATTGAGCTCAAGTTGGTTGTGCTGCAGAAACAGGCGCGTCATCCCGTGCATTTCTCCTACCGCCGGGGGCAAGTCCCTGAGGCGATTGTTCGACATGTCCAGCCAGCGCACATGACGAAAACGGGTGAGGAAGCCTTCCGGTGACTCCGTCAGGTTCATGCCGCTCAATCTGAGTGAACCAACATGGCTGAAGTCGATGCTCAGATCCGGCAGGGTCGGCAAGGTCAGGCCGCTCAAGTCCAGTTCCAGACCGATCGGCGTGCCGTCGAATGCATGTTTTTGCGCTGTTTCGCGGCGCCAGCAACTGATGATCCGATCCCGCGCTGCGGTGCGGTCATTGCGGGTGGTGGCGTTGATTTGCAGTTGATTGGCACGCACGTAACGCAGGCGGTTGCCACCCCCGGAAAAGACCCAGTCGTCGAGCTGGGTTTTCAAAAGATCGAATTCTTGTTCCAGCCCGAGCAAGCGTGGTGCAACGGTGCCTTTGTCATGATTCCAGATGAACTCTCTGCACTCCTTGATGGTTTTGCTCGGGAACAGGTTTCGATAACGCTGCGCCCTGGAGTCTTCGCTATCGAATACGGCGGGATGGGCCGGCTCCATCAGCTCGGGGTGAGACTCTTTAAGGCGTCGCCAGTAGCCGTCGAATTTTCGCCAGTACGCAGAGGGGAAGTCGTTGCCTTCAAGCCGCGTGACGTTGTTGATCCGCGCGACGACAGCCAGCGTCTCGGGTGTCGGGTTGAGGTTGGCCTGGGGAACCTCGCTCAAGCGATTGTCGCGCAGGTCCAGGTGGTTCAAAGCGGTTTTGTCGAGCAGCCCGGCAGGCCACTGACTGAGGCCCGTGTTTTTCAGGTTCAAGGCTTGCAACCCGGACATGGTGCTGAAGTCGGGCACTGCCCGCAGTTGATTGTTGGACAGATCGATCTGTTTCAACTGGTGCAGTGCACCGAGTGCCAAAGCGCTTTGCTCATCCAGTTTTATCTGGTTTGAACTCAGGTCCAGATAGTTGAGTTTGTCCATCTCGGCGATTTTTTGCGGCAGTTTATCGATGCCGGAGTTAACGATGCTCAGGCTTTCCAGATTGGGGCAATTGGACAGAAGCGTATTGGCGGTGTCCGACCAGATGACCGAGTCGAGACTGAGGGATTTGATGTGGCTGAAATCCACGGTCAGCAGGGGTAATGGACCGTACAGCGGTGGCAGTTTCAGTACGCCGTCCGATTCGCCTAGCCAGCAGCCTCTGATGATCCTTGCCAGGCGGGTGGCGTTGACTCTTTCCGGGCCCCTGGCATAGGCCGGGCCGGGTTGACTGTCGGCGATGTAGGCCTGCAGTTGCGTTTCCAGTAACGCGAAACCGGCAAGGCGTCGCGCGATCTGCTCTTCGGCGCCATCACCCAGGGCGAGCAGATATTCCCTGGCGGCTTGCGGATCCTTGTCTGGATACATATGCCGCACCATCGCCACTTCGGGAATGTCGCCATCCAGTCTGAACGCGTCGGCGCGGGGGCCGGTGCGCATCGCCGGATAGTCGGCCACTACGCGACGCCAATAGACCTCAAGCGTTCGCCAGTAGCCGGCCGGGAAGGGATTGCCTTCAATCAGGGTGACCGAGTTGATACGGGCGATCGCCAGTAGTTCATTGCTTGACGGGGCAAGGTTCGCCTGTGGAATTTCGCGCAGTTGGTTATTGCGCAAGTCGACCACGTCCAGTGCCACCTGATCGCGTAAACCGCTGGGCCAGTGATCCAGTCCAGTGTTGCTCAGGTTCAATGACCGAAGTTGCGACATGCCGCGAAAGTCCGGGATTCTGCCAAGCGGGTTGCTCGACAGGTCGAGGTGTTCAAGCTGTTCGAGTGCGCCCAGTTTTACTGCTGTCTGCTCATCGAGCTGGATTCGGTTCGAGTTCAGCTCCAGAGCCTTGAGAACGGTCATCGGCGCGATATCGGTCGGCAGCTTATCCAGAGTGGAGTGAGTCACCGACAGTTTCTCGAGGTTGGGAAAACTGCCAAGGAAGGTATCGGCGGTGTCCGACCAGGCGACCGCTTTCAGCTCCAGAGTTCGTACATGGCTGAAATCAGCCGTCAGTGGCGCAAGGATTGCCTCTGCCAAATCAAGTTTCAGCGTCGTCCCCGTCTGCCGCTTCCAGCAACGTTTTATTTCTTCGACAGCACGCTCCACCGCGGGATGTGCAGCTTCGGTGGGGGCCTGCGAGGATGTCTTCCTGATCCAGGAAGCGAGATCCGCCTTGAGCGCCCGGTAACTGGCCTCGCGTTGGGACAGATAGCCGCGGACGTCATCCCCGTGCGAATGCAGAAGCCGGGTGATCTCCTCGTTGTTGAGGGCCGGGAAGAGTTTTCGAGCGCGGGACTCTGGCGTGCGCAAATGATTGATCGCGGTGGCAAACCGTTGCAGCAAGCCGGGCTGCGCGGGGCTGCCTGGCTCCCTGCGGAACATGCCGCCGACACCGCCGACCGGCGTCCCCAGCCAGCCGTCGCGAGCATCGAAAATGATCGGCTCCGAGCGCCCGGGACGTGTGGCGATGTAAGTGTTGGTGCTGTCGCCGGCAACCGGATCTTGCGCGCGGACGATACGCATCACCGGTGTCGACGGGGTAGAGGCATCGGTGTCGTGTAGAACCTGATAACTGTGCTTGTCGATCACCGCATAGAGCTTGCCGTTGAGCCGGTGGAGGCCATCGCTGCCCCTTTGAACGTCACTGAAATCCAGTGGCGTACGGAAAGCTTCCAGGCGGGTGCTCGATAATGGCACCCCGATGGGCTCGAAGTGTTCCAGTTCATGCCAGAGTCCCGCGCTGGAGTCTCGCAGCAGCACGGGCCCGGAGGGGCTGGACTCGCTGGGCAGCCTGGCGCGATACAGTCCTGTTTGCGCATCTTTGCTGACCATCACGATGCCTCCAGGTACATCGGCATACTGGCGGCCCTTGTGCGTTCTCAAGCCGTCAGCGTTGCGATCCGACAAACCTGTGGCCGCAGGCACCCAGTAATGTTCCAGGGACTGGCTAGGCGCACGCGGATTTTCAAACGGCAACGCGGGTCGATGAATCGTGATGCGCGGAGCCGGCTCGATCGCATCGATATCGGCTGGCGTTGGTAAGCGGCCCGGTCGTGGCGTTTGCCCACCGGGTATCGAGATATCTAAATCTGCGCGCGCTGGCAAGTCGAGGCGCGGGGTGTCCACGTCTGCCCCAGCGTTTTGGCGAACCGGGGGATTGCCGGAATTGTTGCCTCTGGGAGGCGATTTAACGGGCATGTCTTTCTATCCTTGCAGGTTTGCGCATCAGCTCGCCTGAGCGGGAGCTGATGGCAGGGGCGGCGTCATTGCCTGATTGATCGTATGGCCTTGAGTTCTTTACTCAGGCTTGGAAGGCACGCCAGCCGGGCTGGCCAGTGCAAATATTTTGCGCGCGGTCTTGCCATCGAAGGTCTGGCGCCAGATGGCCACGTGCGGCAAGCCAGCCTGTTCATCGCGGCGCTGAGCGTCGATGCCGCGTCGGCTCTGTTCGAGGGTTTTGAGGTGACCGCCTCGTGTAGTGAAACTCAGCGGCGCGGTGTTGTGCTGGTCATAGTGGAAATGTGCCTCCCATAACGGTGTGCCGTCGGTGCGATCAGTGATCGAATAAACATCGAGAAACGACTTGTCCCTGCCTTTGCCCGATTGCTTGCGCTCAACGGTTTTGCTCACGCTGACTTCTTTGGCATCCATCAGGTAGTTCAAACGCATGATGTCGAGCACGTCCCTGTTCTTGTACATGCGCACCAGAACACTTTGGCCATGCGCATCCAGTGACTCGGCAGCGCTGCGCAATCGCGCAGCCAGGGCGAGGATCTCGGCGTCATTGGTCGCGTCTTCATGGCTTTCCAGGCGCCTTGCCTGCTCGTTGAGGCTTTCCGCCTCTTTGCCCAAGCCTTCAAGAATCTCGGTCGGATTGGTTTTTTTCGCTTCGTCCACCTTGGCCTTGGCGACGTGTTGTTCAACGTCGACCAGTAACCGTTTTGCCTCGGCGACCAGTTGTGGTCTGGGTGTACTGACGATGGGTGGCCGCACTGGCAACCATTCGCCCTGTCTTTTTTCGTAGCGGGCGGATGGCGAACCGGGACGCAACGGGTCCGGCACCTTGACGATGACGTTGCCGTCCAGCGCCGTTTCCGTTTCGCCGACCAGAACCCGGTACGTGCCGTGCTGGCGGACCCGGAAAATCTTTCTGGGGGCTGACGGGCGGGGGCTTTCGGAAGGGTCAGGCAGTGCTGGAAGGAAATCGAAATCGATATCGTGGTCGATGTTGGGCAGCTCGCGATCGCGCCCGATCGACTCCAGAATGTCGCTCAGCCGGTTTTCGATTCGCTTCTCGAATGGATCAATCAGATCGAGGATTTCCCTCAGATACCCGGCCCTCAAAGCATCGGTGTCAGCGTTGGCGGCCAGTTGCATTTCAAATCGGGACTTGTCCGCCCTGATCTGATCAAGGCTCAAAAGCAGCGCCATCGGATGCTCATGTTGCGGAATGTTTTTCAGGTCTGCGGTGACCAGGTCGACGGCTGAAAGCGAGGGCATGGTGGTATTGGGCGAATGGTCAGGTGTGCCCGCAAACAGGTGTATATAGAGGGTCAGCTTGTTGAAGTTGATGCGCTCGGCCGACGGAACTTGCTGCCTGATTTCTTCGAGTATCGGCGCCGCTCCGGGGTCGGCTTTTCTGATTTCTGCCAGCACCACTTCACGTTCTTCGATAAACCTCAGCTTCTTGTTCAGGTGAGGGATGATTCGCTTGCAACTGTCGGCATCGAGACTGGAGATCGTTGGCTTCACCCGCAGATCCATGGCTGCCATGAGGCGGTTCAGGAACTCGGCGCGCTCTATGCGGAAGGTGTGCAGTTCCTGCTTGAACAGCCCGCTGGCTTTCGCAAGGACCAGCCATTTCCTGTTGAGCACCAGCGACTCCACGAAATCCGCCTGTTTCTGCACATGCTTGAGCAAATGCACTTCGAGACTCAGCAGTTTTGCGATTCGCTCTGCGCTGCCTTCCGCCAGTTTCTGGGTTTGCGCCCAGAGGGTGTTATGCCGGTCCGACGAGTTCGTCAACTCCGTGTGGGCCTTGTGAAAAGGCTCATACATCTGCATCAACGTGTCTTTACTCAGGCGGACAATCTCCGCGTCCTGAATACCTCCCTTCAGATCTGGCAAATGATAGACCCAGCGATTGCCCTCATCACGCCTGACCGACCGCGTTTCGCCGCTGCGGCTGGCCCGGAAGATATTTGCGCTGTCGATTGCCACGGGGTCTTTCGGATTGACGATGCGCCACGCTTTGTGTGTCGCCGTGGATGCACTCACATCGTGCATGACCTGATAAACCTGATTGTGCAGGGGCAGGTACAGCCGACCCTCGTGGCGCAACAACCCGTCGCTGTCGGCCTTGGCACGTGTGAGTTCGAGATTGGTGTGCAACGTCTGCAGGTGAGTGTCGATCAAGGTAACGGCGTCACCGTCCTCGAGCGAATGCCACAGACCGCTGTCGCTGTCGCGCAGCAGTAGCGGACCAGAGGCCACGCGCTCGGCCGCGAGTTGGGCGCGGTAGAGGCCGGTCTGCGGATCGACCCCGACCATCACGATGCTGTCGTGCGCGACATCGACGTATTCGCGGCCCTTGTACATCCTCAAGCCCTCGGTATTGGCCCGGGGCAAACGGTCAGGTGCGAGGATACGGTAACTCTCCAGCGATTTTGGTCCCGTTGCGCCTGTTTTCACCGAGGCGGTTGTCGTGTGCGTGATGACGACGGGCGGTGGTCTTGTTACCTCAGGGCTGTCAGTGCCGTGAGCGCCGTGAGTGCCACCCGGCCGCGTTGCAGGGTGGACAGACAGGGACGGTTCAGGCCCCGTCCGTGGCGCTCGCCCGGTATTGCCTTGCTGCGGCGCATCCGGGCTGGTTGGTGTGTTGACTTTAATGCTGCCCTTGGCGGGCTGTTTGGGTGACATTGCTTCATCCTTGAAGGGTTGCCATATCAGTTGGCGCAGGCACCGGACTGATGAATGTTAAGTTTGAACGATGATTTTTTGCCGGTTACGGGTTATCGGGCAGGCTCGACGCCGGTTGTAAGAGAAACCGACCATTGCCGTCGGAATTGGTTATTTTTTGTGCTATATTCCGCGCCCGCGAATTTTCACTTCAACACCGGTCGTCGACATGCAAGCAGCCAAGCCGTTATTTGACTATCCAAAATATTGGGCCGAATGTTTCGGGCCAGCGCCATTCCTGCCGATGAGCAGGGAGGAGATGGATCAGCTTGGCTGGGATTCGTGCGACATCATCATTGTTACCGGTGATGCCTACGTCGATCACCCGTCGTTCGGCATGGCGATCATTGGCCGGCTGCTGGAGTCTCAGGGCTTTCGCGTCGGGATCATTGCGCAGCCGAACTGGCAGTCCAAAGACGACTTCATGAAGCTCGGCGAGCCGAACCTGTTCTTCGGCGTTGCGGCGGGCAACATGGACTCGATGATCAACCGCTACACCGCGGACAAGAAAATCCGTTCCGACGACGCTTACACGCCTGGCGGCATGGCCGGCAAGCGTCCGGACCGCGCGAGCCTGGTTTATAGCCAGCGCTGCAAAGAAGCCTACAAGCATGTGCCGATCGTCCTCGGCGGTATCGAAGCCTCGCTGCGTCGCATCGCCCACTACGATTACTGGCAGGATCGCGTGCGTAACTCGATCCTGATCGACGCCAGCGCCGACATCCTGCTTTACGGCAACGCCGAACGCGCAATTGTCGAAGTCGCTCAGCGTCTGTCTTATGGCCACAAGATCGAAGACATCACCGATGTGCGCGGCACCGCGTTCATTCGTCGCGATACGCCGAAAGACTGGTACGAAGTCGACTCGACGCGTATTGACCGTCCGGGCAAGGTCGACAAGATCATCAACCCGTACGTGAATACCCAGGACACCCAGGCCTGCGCCATCGAGCAGGAAAAAGGTCCGGTTGAAGATCCGCAGGAAGCCAAGGTCGTACAGATTCTGGCCAGCCCGCGCATGACCCGTGACAAGACCGTGATTCGTCTGCCATCGGTTGAAAAGGTCCGTGGCGACGCCGTTCTGTATGCCCACGCCAACCGCGTGCTGCACCTCGAAACCAACCCGGGCAACGCCCGCGCGCTGGTGCAGAAGCATGGCGAAGTCGACGTCTGGTTCAACCCGCCGCCGATTCCGATGACCACTGAAGAAATGGACTACGTGTTCGGCATGCCCTACGCGCGCGTTCCGCACCCGGCGTATGGCAAGGAGAAGATCCCGGCCTACGACATGATCCGTTTCTCGGTGAATATCATGCGTGGCTGCTTCGGTGGCTGCACCTTCTGCTCGATCACCGAGCACGAAGGCCGGATCATCCAGAACCGTTCCGAAGAGTCGATCATTCGCGAAATCGAAGAGATCCGCGACAAGGTTCCAGGCTTCACCGGCGTCATTTCCGACCTCGGCGGCCCGACCGCGAACATGTACCGCATCGCCTGCAAAACGCCGGAAATCGAATCCGCGTGCCGCAAGCCGTCCTGCGTGTTCCCGGGCATTTGCCCGAACCTCAACACCGACCACTCTTCGCTGATTCAGCTGTACCGCAGCGCCCGTGCATTGCCGGGTGTGAAGAAGATTCTGATCGCTTCCGGCCTGCGCTACGACCTCGCGGTCGAGTCGCCGGAGTACGTCAAAGAGCTGGTGACCCACCACGTTGGTGGTTACCTGAAGATCGCCCCGGAACACACCGAGGAAGGTCCGCTCAACCAGATGATGAAACCGGGCATTGGCAGCTATGACAAGTTCAAGCGCATGTTCGAGAAGTACACCAAGGAAGCGGGCAAAGAGCAGTACCTGATTCCGTACTTCATCGCCGCCCACCCGGGCACCACCGACGAAGACATGATGAACCTGGCCCTGTGGCTCAAGGGCAATGGCTTCCGCGCTGACCAGGTGCAAGCGTTCTACCCGTCGCCGATGGCCACCGCCACCGCGATGTACCACTCGGGCAAGAACCCGCTGCGCAAGGTCACTTACAAGAGCGACGGCGTGACCATCGTCAAGAGCGAAGAGCAGCGTCGTCTGCACAAGGCGTTCTTGCGTTATCACGACCCGAAAGGCTGGCCGATGCTGCGTGAAGCGCTGATCCGCATGGGCCGTGGTGACTTGATCGGTTCGGGCAAGGATCAGTTGATCCCGACTCATCAGCCGGCGACTGACAGCTACCAGAGCGCCCGTCGCAAGAACTCGACGCCGGCCGGCAGCCATAAAGTGGCGAAGGAAGGCAAAGAGAAGACCACCAAGATCCTCACTCAGCACACTGGTTTGCCGCCACGTGCCAGTGATGGTGGTAATCCTTGGGACAAGCGGGAACAGGCCAAGGCGGCGGCGTTTGCCCGCAATCAGCAGGCAGCCAAGGAACGTAAAGACGCTGCGAAAGGCAAAGGGCCGAAACCGACCCGCAAGCCGGTCGTACCGCGCTAAACATCGCTTAAGCTGAACAGAACGCCAACCTTCGGGTTGGCGTTGTGCATTTCTGGGGCTGGATATTGCGTTGTCCGGGAGATCCATCCCCCTCACCCCAGCCCTCTCCCCCATGGGGGGCGAGGGGGAAGGGAGCCGATCGCTGTGCTTTTCAAAATCGAAGTTCGACTCAGGACTTTCACGTCGGCGTATCTCCAACAACCACGTCGGTCAGTTCCCTCTCCCTATGGGCGGTCCGACGTTTCGGGAGGGCTAGGGTAAGGGGCTCTTCGCAACATTTACGTGCAATCAGCCCAAACCATTTCCCCGCATCGCCCGATTTTGGTGCTGTACTGCCCTAAGCATTCCGGGAAAGCGCCCAAGCCACTGCATGGCATAAGTCTTGCGCGCTTTCGAATACGCTTAGGCTCGCAGGAGGCACGCCGTGTCGATTCATGTCGCATTGCATCACGTCACGCATTACCGCTACGACCGCGCTGTCGAACTCGGCCCGCAGATCGTTCGCCTGCGCCCGGCCGCCCACAGCCGCACGCGGATTCTGTCGTATGCGCTGAAAGTTTCGCCCGAGCAGCATTTCATCAACTGGCAGCAGGATCCGCAGGGCAACTACCTCGCCCGATTGGTGTTCCCCGAGAAGACCAATGAGTTGCGTATTGAAGTCGATCTGCTCGCCGAAATGGCCGTGTTCAATCCGTTCGACTTCTTCCTCGAACCCTACGCCGAGAAAATCCCCTTCGCCTACGCCGCCGATGAGCGCAAGGAGCTGGCGCCGTACCTCGAAACCTTGCCGCTGACGCCGAAATTCAAGGCCTATCTGGACGGAATCGACCGCACGCCGTTGCCGGCGGTGGATTTTCTGGTGGCGCTCAACCAGCGCCTGAGCGAAGACATCGGCTATCTGATTCGCATGGAACCGGGCGTGCAAACCCCGGAACACACTCTCGAACATGCCTCTGGCTCCTGCCGGGATTCGGCGTGGTTGCTGGTGCAGTTGTTGCGCAACCTCGGGTTGGCGGCACGTTTTGTCTCCGGCTACCTGATTCAACTGACCGCCGATGTGAAGAGCCTCGACGGCCCGTCCGGTACGGACGTCGACTTCACCGATCTGCACGCCTGGTGCGAGGTGTATTTGCCGGGTGCCGGCTGGATCGGCCTGGATGCGACCTCCGGGCTGTTTGCTGGTGAAGGGCATATCCCGTTGGCCTGCAGTCCCGATCCGTCCTCGGCGGCACCGATCAGTGGCTTGGTCGAGCCGTGCGAATGTGTGTTCAGCCATGAGATGTCGGTGGAACGGATCTGGGAGGCGCCGCGCGTCACCAAGCCCTACACCGATGAGCAGTGGCTGGCAATTCAGGCGCTGGGCCGGCAGATCGATGCTGACCTGCTGGCGGATGACGTGCGCCTGACCATGGGCGGCGAGCCGACCTTCGTTTCCATCGATGACCCGGATGGCGCCGAGTGGAACACCGCTGCGCTGGGGCCGGCCAAGCGTCAGCTCTCCGCCGAACTGTTCCAGCGCATGCGCAAACACTACGCGCCGAATGGTCTGGTGCATTTCGGTCAGGGCAAGTGGTACCCGGGCGAGCAACTGCCGCGCTGGTCGCTCAATTGCTATTGGCGCCGCGACGGCGTGCCGATCTGGCGCAACGGCGCGCTGATCGCCGACGAACAGCAGGATTACGGCGCCAATGGCGAATTGGCTGGGCGCTTTCTCGCAAGCGTTGCCGAACGCCTGAAATTGCCTACACGCTTTGTCTTCCCGGCCTACGAGGACAATTTCTATTACCTCTGGCGCGAAGGCACATTACCGAGCAATGTCAGCGCCGAAGACTCGCGTCTAGAGGAGCCGCTGGAGCGCGCGCGACTGCGCAAGGTCTTCAGTCAGGGCCTGAACAAAGTGATCGGCCAGGTGTTGCCGCTGGCGCGTACAGCCAAGGGCGATCAATGGCAGAGCGGGCGCTGGTATCTGCGCGACGAACATTGCCGTTTGGTGCCGGGCGATTCGCCGCTGGGTTATCGCTTGCCGCTGGGTTCGCAGCCGTGGGTGAAGGCGGCCGAGTATCCGTTTATTCATCCACAGGATCCGAATCAGGACTTCGCCGCGTTGCCAGACACCGCGCAGCTCAACAGTCCGGGAGAAGTGGCGGCGCCTGACGAACGCGCGCCGAAAATCGACGAGTCCGCCGACTGGCTGACCCGCACCGCGTTCTGCGCCGAAGCGCGCGAGGGACGTTTGTACCTGTTCATGCCGCCGCTGGAACGGGTCGAGGATTACCTGGAACTGGTGGCCGCCATCGAAGCGACGGCTGAAGAACTGCATTGCCCGGTGTTGCTGGAAGGCTACGAGCCGCCAAGCGATCCGCGCCTGAGCAACTTCCGCATCACCCCGGATCCCGGTGTGATCGAGGTCAATGTGCAGCCGTCGGCGACCTGGGACGAATTGGTCGAACGCACTGAGTTTCTCTATGAAGAGGCACGGCAAACCCGACTGACCACCGAGAAATTCATGATCGATGGTCGCCACACTGGCACCGGCGGCGGTAACCATTTTGTGCTCGGTGGTGCGACGCCGGCGGATTCACCGTTTCTGCGTCGCCCGGATCTGCTGCGCAGCCTGATCAGCTACTGGCAAAACCATCCGTCGCTGTCGTATCTGTTTTCCGGATTGTTCATCGGCCCGACGTCGCAGGCGCCGCGTGTCGACGAGGCGCGCAATGATGCACTGTACGAACTGGAAATCGCTTTCGCGCAGATGCCCGAGCCGGGTGAGGAGTGCGCGCCGTGGCTGGTGGATCGTCTGCTGCGCAACCTGCTGATCGACGTCACCGGCAACACGCACCGTGCCGAGTTCTGTATCGACAAACTGTATTCGCCGGATGGCGCCACCGGACGTCTTGGCTTGTTGGAACTGCGCGCCTTTGAAATGCCGCCCCATGCGCGCATGAGCCTGGCCCAGCAGCTGTTGCTGCGGGCGCTGGTCGCACGTTTCTGGCGCGAGCCTTATGCGCCGCCGAAACTGGCGCGTTGGGGCACCGAGCTGCACGACCGTTTCTTGCTGCCGCACTTTATCGAGCAGGACTTCGCCGACGTCATCGTGGAGCTGAACAACGCCGGTTATCCGCTGCGCGCGGAATGGTTTGCCGCGCATCTGGAGTTTCGTTTTCCCAAGGTCGGCGATTATGCCGTCAACGGCATCGAACTGGAGCTGCGTCAGGCGCTGGAGCCTTGGCATGTGCTGGGCGAGGAGGGCGCGGCAGGCGGCACGGTGCGTTACGTCGACTCATCTCTGGAGCGTCTGCAGGTCAAGCTCAAAGGGCTGCCGCCGCAGCGTTATTTGCTGACCTGTAATAGCATCGCGGTGCCGTTGCACCCGACCGGGCGCGTGGGCGAGTTCGTCGCGGGTGTGCGTTACCGTGCGTGGCAACCGGCCAACTGTCTGCAACCGACGATTCCCGTGCACGCACCGCTGGTGTTCGATTTGCTCGACACCTGGATGGGCCGTTCGCTGGGCGGTTGCCAGTACCACGTTGCCCATCCGGGCGGGCGTAATTACGAGACGTTGCCGGTCAACGCCAACGAAGCGGAGAGCCGGCGCATGGCGCGATTCTTCCGCGTCGGACACACGCCGGGGAAACTTCCTATACCCAACGTGGAAATCAGTGACGAGCTACCGATGACAATCGATTTGCGACGTTTCTAGATCGCACGCGACATGCGGATTTTTCGTATATCCGCATGTCATGTGCCTGCGTTAGTCTGACCGTTCTTTGCTGTCTGCCGAGCTTTCCATGCCTGACCTGCTAGACCGCTACCCGCTGACGGCGGGCACTTATCACGAACTGCTCGACGGCAGTGGCGCGGTGCGCCCGCACTGGCGGCGGCTGTTCGATCAGTTGCAGCGCAGCACCCCGGCGCAACTGATGCAGCGACAGTCTTTGCTGGCGCGGCAGATTCAGGAAAACGGTGTCACCTATAACGTCTATGCCGATCCCAAAGGCGCGGATCGGCCGTGGGAGCTGGATCTGTTGCCCCACGTGATTGCCGCAGATGAATGGCAGCATTTGTCGGCGGGCATCGCTCAACGTGCACGCCTGCTCAATGCGGTGTTGGCTGATTTGTACGGGCCGCAACGATTGATCAGCGAAGGCCTGTTGCCGGCTGAACTGGTGTTTGGACACAACAATTTCCTATGGCCTTGTCAGGGCATTGCACCGCCGGAAGACGCGTACCTGCATCTGTATGCCGTGGATCTGGCGCGCACGCCGGATGGGCGCTGGTGGGTCACGGCGGATCGCACACAAGCACCGTCGGGCGCCGGTTATGCTTTGGAAAACCGCACCATCGTGTCCCGCGCCTTTCCTGAGTTGTACCGGGATCTGAAGGTGCAGCATCTGGCCGGGTTTTTCCGCACATTGCAGGAAACCCTTGCACGGCAGGCACCGAGTGACGATGAGGCGCCGCTGGTGGTGCTGCTCACGCCTGGGCGCTTCAACGAAAGCTATTTCGAACACTTGTATCTGGCTCGTCAGCTCGGTTACCCCCTGGTCGAGGGCGGTGACCTGACGGTGCGCGATGCCACGGTCTACCTGAAAACCCTCAGCGGACTGCGTCGGGTGCACGCGATCATGCGCCGGCTCGATGATGATTTCTGCGATCCGCTGGAGCTGCGTACGGATTCGGCGCTCGGCGTGCCCGGTCTGCTCGAAGCCGTGCGTCAGGGGCGAGTCCTGGTTGCCAACGCGTTGGGCAGCGGCGTTCTGGAATCGCCGGGTTTGCTGGGTTTTCTGCCGAAGATCAACCAATACCTGTTCGGCGAAGAGCTGATCTTGCCGTCAATCGCGACGTGGTGGTGCGGCGAGCCACCGGTACTGGCGCAGGCCTTGGAAAAACTACCTGAGCTGTTGATCAAACCGGCGTTTCCCTCGCAAAGCTTCACGCCTGTATTTGGCCGTGATCTGAGTGAAAAACAGCGTCACACGCTTGCCGAGCGCATGCAGGCGCGCCCTTATGCTTATGTGGCGCAAGAATTGGCTCAACTGTCCCAGGCGCCGATCTGGCAGGCCGAAAACGGTCAACTGCAACCGCGTGCGATCGGCATGCGCATGTACGCCGTGGCGGGTGGTGATGGTTATCGTGTGCTCCCCGGTGGTCTGACCCGGGTGGCCGCCGAGGCTGATGCCGAAGTGGTATCGATGCAGCGCGGCGGGGCGAGCAAGGACACTTGGGTAATTGGCGATCGTCCACCCAGCGGCGAGCAATGGAAGAGCCAGCGTAATGTAGGGGTGCACGATCTGGTGCGGCGCGATCCATATCTACCCTCGCGAGTGGTGGAAAACCTGTTCTGGTTCGGCCGTTACTGCGAACGCTGTGACGACAGTGCGCGGCTGCTGCGCATCATGCTTGCGCGGTATGTCGATGGTGATGACCCGCAAGCGTTGCAGGCGGCGGTCGATCTCGGTGAGCGGTTGACGTTGTTGCCGGATGAAGGAGAGCTGCCCGAGCGCTTGCTCGCTGCATTGCTCGGTGAAGACTGGTCATTCAGCCTGCGTTCCAACCTGCAACGCTTGCAGTGGGCGGCGTCACAGGTGCGCGGCAAGCTTTCGCGGGAGAACTGGCAGGCGCTGGTGGAGTTGCAGCGCGAAGCGATGGAACTGGACACCGACGAGCCTGACTTCGGCGAACTGCTGGATTTCCTCAACCGGCTGGTGATGTCGCTGGCGGCGTTGTCCGGGTTTGCCCTCGACGACATGACCCGCGACGAAGGCTGGCGCTTTCTGATGATTGGCCGGCGTATCGAGCGACTGCAGTTTCTCAGCAGTAGCCTCGCGGCGTTTCTGCGTGGCGCCGGTGCTTTCGATCAGGCGGGCCTGGAGTGGTTGCTGGAGTTGGGCAACAGCAGCATCACCTATCGCTCACGTTATCTGGCCGTGGCGCAATTGATTCCGGTGCTCGACCTATTGCTGCTGGACGAGCAGAACCCGCACGCGGTGTTGTTCCAGTTGAAACTGGTCACGCGCACGTTGAAACGTTTGAACGATGATTTTGGCGCGCCACGGGAAGCGGGGTTGCCGCGACTGGTCGAGCGTCTGGCACGGTTCGATCTGGGTTGTCTGGAGAATCCATTGTTCGGTGAGTCCAGCGTACGAGCGGCTTTGAGCGGTCTGGCGGATCTGCTGCAAGAGATTGCCGAGGCCAGTGGGCAGGTCTCGGATCGCTTGGCTCTGCGTCATTTCGCTCATGTCGATGACGTTAGCCAACGCACGGTGTCCGTCTGATGAATGCTCGATACCAGATTTTCCACGACACCTGTTATCACTACGACAGCCCGGTTTCCCTGGCGCAGCAACTGGCGCACTTGTGGCCGCGGAAATGCGATTGGCAGCGTTGTACCGATCAGCAATTGCTGATCAGCCCGGATCCGACAGCGCGGCGCGATGAGCTGGATGTGTTTGGCAATCCTTTGACCCGACTGGCCTTCGAACGCCCGCATGACGAATTGCAGGTCAATGCACAACTCACGGTGGAAGTGCTGGCGCGGCCTGCGCTGGATTTCAATCAGTCGCCCGCCTGGGAGCTGACCCGCGATGCGCTGACCTACAGCAGCCAGCCGTTGTCCGCTGAGTTGCTCGAAGCCTGTCGCTACCGCTTCCAGTCACCGTACGTGCATTTGAAGCGCAGCTTCGTCGAGTTCTCTCAGAGTTGTTTCCCGCCGGGCCGACCGTTGCTGTTGGGCGTGCAGGACTTGATGCAGAAGATCTTCAGCGAGTTCACCTTCGATGCCGAAGCAACCCAAGTGGCGACCCCGCTGGTGGAAGTGCTGGAGCGGCGACGCGGGGTGTGTCAGGACTTCGCGCACTTGATGCTGGCGTGCGTGCGCTCGCGAGGGCTGGCGGCGCGCTACATCAGTGGTTATTTGCTGACGCAGCCGCCGCCGGGGCAGCCACGCTTGATCGGCGCCGACGCATCGCATGCGTGGGTGTCGGTATTTTGTCCGGTGCTGGGCTGGGTGGATTTTGATCCAACCAACAATGTGCAACCGGCGCTGGAGCACATCACATTGGCGTGGGGGCGGGATTTCTCTGATGTGTCGCCGTTGCGTGGGGTGATCCTCGGTGGCGGCAATCACGACCCGGAAGTGCGCGTCACCGTAATGCCTCTGGATTAACGCCGATCAAACTGTAGGAGTGAGCCTGCTCGCTCCCACATTGGGAATTTGGGTGTGCTTGGGAAGGGGGAGGGCTGTGAGGGCCAGCAGTGAAACTGCCAGCCCCGTCACAAATCCGCAGGGCCTGATTCGATCATCAAACCCGGTGGGGTTCAGGCGTCGGGCGCCTGATCTTTCGGTGTTTCAGTCGCATCGGTTGCATCAACATCATCTTGCGTCGCCACTTCACCGTCAGGGTTCAGTGCTGCTTCTTCAGCGGTTTGTTTCTTGCGCTGAAGCTTTTCCTCTTTCTTCTGTTCCTTTGCCAGGTCTCGTTGACGTTTGGCGAAGGAGTAATTGGGTTTGGCCATGGGCGATCCTCTTGGGTCGAAGGTGAGGTTGAGCGGCGCATATTCTGCCCTGTATCGGTGCCTCGTGGTTAGCCGGGTTTTTGGTCGACCCACTTGGGCGTGATGGTCGGCTTCCAGTTATCCAGGGCATCGAGCAGTGTTTGCGGCGATTCGCTCACTTGCAGCATGTCACGGTGTGGCGCGCGAACGAAGCCTTCGCCGACGATATGGTCAAGAAAAGCGGTGAGTTTGCTGTAAAAGCCGTTCACTTCCAGCAGGCCCAGCGGCTTGCCGTGGTAGCCGAGCTGACCCCAGGTCCAGACTTCGAACAGCTCTTCCAGCGTGCCGAGACCGCCGGGCAGGGCGATAAACGCATCGCTGAGTTCAGCCATGCGCGCCTTGCGCGCATGCATGCCGTTGACCACTTCCAGGCGTGTCAGGCTTTTGTGGCCGATTTCCTTGTCCATCAGGCTCTGCGGGATGATGCCGATCACTTCGCCGCCAGCGGCCAGCGCCGCATCGGCAACAATGCCCATCAGACCCACAGCACCACCGCCGTAGACCAGGGTCAACTTGCGTTCAGCCAAGGCCCGGCCAAGGGCGATGGCGGCTTCGGTGTAAGCCGGATCAGTGCCCGCATTGGCACCGCAAAATACACAAACGGATTTCAGAGACATGCCTTCCTCCTGGGTCAATCCGTCACAGGGTAATGGCTGGCACGCCTTGATCCAAGGGCTAAACTTCGCGTTCCGGCGATTCAAAGGTGCCGCTGGCACCACAGGCGTAGGCGGCGAGCAAACTGCACAACAGACCGTTAAAGAACATGACAGGCACTCCGTCTCAGTAGATGCGCCGATCATAGGCCGGGCCCGGAATTCTGGCCGTTAGATTGTCTCGATGAGTGTCATAGCCTGAAAGTTGTATACAATTTTTGACTCAAGTCATAGGAACTTGCGAAGATTTCAGGCAGTCTTTCCACCATTCGTGTTTTTGTTAACCCTGCCTTGGAGATTCACCATGTTTTCCAAAGTTGTTGCGGTATCCCTGCTGGCGCTGGCCAGCAGCCAATTGATGGCTGCCGAGTGCAAAACCACCGTTGACTCCACCGATCAGATGTCCTTCAACACCAAGGAAATCGTGATCGACAAGAGCTGCAAGACTTTCACCGTTGAACTGACTCACTCCGGCAGCCTGCCGAAGAACGTCATGGGCCATAATCTGGTAATCAGCAAAGAAGCGGACATGCAGCCAATCGCCACTGATGGCCTGGCTGCTGGCATCGACAAAAACTACCTGAAAGATGGCGATGCTCGCGTGATCGCGCACACCAAAATCATCGGTGCCAAGGAAACTGACTCGGTAACCTTCGATGTGTCGAAGCTGGCCGGCACTGATAAATACGGCTTCTTCTGCTCGTTCCCAGGCCACATCTCGATGATGAAAGGCACCATTACTGTCAAGTAAGCCGGTCAACCGCGTCATCGTTCTTCGCGAGCAGGCTCGCTCCCACAGGTTTGCGCCATCAATGTGGAAGCGAGCCTGCTCGCGAAGGGGCCATCCGCATCAATGAAAGCAATGGCCAAAGAAAAGCCCGCTGAGGATCACTCCTCAGCGGGCTTTTTCATTCCGTCAGCGCTTAAGGCGCAAACGGCATCACGCGTTTGTGATGAGTCTTGTTGTAGGTCGCGACGATGATGTCGAACGCTTCCTGACGCACCGGCTCACCGTGCAGGAACGCATCGATCTCGGCATAGGTCACGCCGTGCGATGCTTCATCCGGTTTGCCTGGCGACAGATCTTCCAGATCCGCCGTTGGCACTTTCTCGACCAGCGACTCCGGCGCGCCAAAGCTGCGGGCAATCGCGCGAACCTGATTCTTCACCAGACCGCTGAGCGGTGCCAGATCGCAGGCGCCGTCACCAAACTTGGTGAAGAAACCCATCACCGCTTCCGCCGCGTGATCGGTGCCGATTACCAACCCGTGCGCCGCGCCGGCGATGGTGTACTGCGCGACCATGCGCATGCGCGCCTTGGTGTTGCCCAATACGAAGTCCACCGACACCGCGTGCTTGCCTTCAAACGCCGCCACTTCACTGGCCAGCGATTTCACCGCTGGGCCGATGTTGACCGTGTGACGTTCGTCCGGGGCGATGAAATCCACCGAGGCTTGGGCGTCGTGCTCGTCGAACTGGGTTTCGTACGGCAGGCGCACGGCGATGAATTTGTAGCTGTTGTCGCCGGTCTGGTCGCGCAGCTCACGCATCGCCCGCTGGGCCAACAGGCCGGCGGTCAGCGAGTCGACGCCGCCGCTGATGCCCAGCACCAGCGTCTTGAGCCCGGAATTGACCAGACAATCCTGAATAAAGGTAATGCGCCGGGCGACTTCGGCCTGCAGGGCCTGGTAGTCGGCGAACGGCGGTTGCACCTTGAGCTGTTCAGCAATCTCACGCTGTACGGCTTGCATGAATTCACTCCTTGCTAGATAGACTGGAATCGGCAGGAACCTGGAAAACGTGTCGCAAATAGGCGACGAAATTCGGGTCTTTGCAGTGGGACTTGCCCGGCTCGTCGGAGATCTTCGCCACCGGTTGGCCGTTGCAGGCGGTCATTTTAAGCACGATGCTCATCGGTTCGACACCCGGAATGTCACAGGTGAGGTTGGTGCCGATGCCGAAGCTGACATTGATCCGGCCGTGCAGGGCGCGGAAGATCTCCAGCGACTTGGGCAGGGTCAGGCTGTCGGAGAACACCAGGGTCTTGCTCATCGGGTCGATGCCGAGCTTGTGATAGTGCGCAATGCATTTTTCGCCCCACACCACAGGATCGCCGGAGTCATGGCGCAGGCCGTCAAACAGCTTGGCGAAGAACAGGTCGAAGTCGCCGAGAAATGCATCGGTGGTGATGCAATCGGTGAGCGCGATCCCCAGCAGGCCACGGTATTCGCGGACCCAGCAATCGAGCGCGGCGATCTGGCTATCGATCAGCCGTGGGCCGAGTTGCTGGTGCGCCATGATCCATTCGTGGGCCATGGTGCCCAGCGGTTTCATGTCCAGTTCTCGCGACAGATGCACGTTACTGGTGCCGACAAAACGGCCGGGGAAGTCGTGCTTGAGCACGTTCACCACTTCTGCCTGCACGCCGAACGAAAAGCGCCGGCGGGTGCCGAAGTCGGCGACCTGCAGCTGCGATAACTCGTCGGCCGAGGCGTTGGCGGTCAGCCAGTCGAACTTGCGATAGAGCTGTTCGCGCGCTTGTTCAAGCACGGTTTCGCGGTAGCGATAGCGATTGCGCACTTCGCTGACGATCGCCAGCAACGGCACTTCGTAGAGAATCACATGCAGCCACGGCCCGCGCAGACGGATGAACAGTTCGCCGTTCTCGATACCGGTGTGCAGATAGCGCAGGTTGAAGCGGAACAATCCGAGAAAACGCAGGAAATCCGGTTTGAGGAAGCTGATCCGCTCAAGGAAACTCAGTTGATCGGCGCTCAGGCTCAGTTCGGCCAGACGCTCGATCTGAAAACGGATCTCGGCCAGATACGGGCGCAGATCTTCGCTATTACGGCAACGAAACTCCCATTCGACTTCGACGTTGGGGTAGTTGTGCAGCACCGCCTGCATCATCGTCAGTTTGTAGAAGTCGGTGTCGAGCAGGTTCTGCACGATGCGATCGGCAAACACGCTCTCGCTCATAACGGGGTCTCCAGGTGCGCCGCGCCTGTGCGCGGTCTCAAACAATGGCGCTAGTGGCGCATATCAGGGACGAAGATTGCCAGCAATTTTTTAGATCACCGCAGAACCCTGGTGGGAGCGAGCCTGCTCGCGAAGGCGTCAATTCAGTCGAAATAGGTATTGCATGTGCCGGCCTCTTCGCGAGCAGGCTCGCTCTCACATTTTTCAATCGGGTCAGTCATTCGGGCTATCGATCTGCTCCAGCATCCATTTCACAAAATCCCGTACCTTTGGCACTTCCGCCGCATGCTCTGGATACGCCAGGTAATAGGCGTCGGAACTGGGCATTGCATGCTGCCAGGGAATGACCAGTTTGCCGTCGGCCAATTCCTCTTCCACCAGAAACCGTGGCAACAACGCCACACCGCAACCGACCTGCGCGGCGCGGATGCACATATAAAAGGTTTCGAAACGCGGCCCGTGGTAGCTGTGTTCGGTCTGGTAACCCTGACTGTCGAACCAGTCGTGCCAGGCTTGCGGGCGCGAGGCATTTTGCAGGAGGACCAGATCGGTAAGTTGCGTCGGATCAGTGAACGGCGTGTCCGGCAGGCTGCCCGGCGCGCACACCGGCACCAGTTCTTCGCCGAACAACTTCAGGCATTCAGTGCCGGGCCGTGAGCCCTGACCAAAATAGAACGCCAGATCACTGCGCCCTTGCAGCAGGTCATCCGCTTCTTGCTCGTTGCACAAATCCAGGTGAATGGAAGGATGACGTAGCCGCCAGCCTTTCAGGCGCGGCACCAGCCAGCGCGCGCCGAAGGTCGATGGCGTCGACACGCGCAGGACTTCAGTTTCGCCGCCGTAGGAACGCAGGTAATGCGTCGACATTTCCACTTGGGTGAGGATTTTTCTTACTTCAACCAAGTACAAATCCCCAGCCGGGGTCATCTGCAAGCGCCGCCGCACCCGGCGGAACAACAAGTGCTGCAACAGCTCTTCAAGCTGCGCGACCTGTTTGCTCACTGCGCTCTGGGTCAGGTTCAGCTCCTCGGCGGCGCGGGTGAAACTCAGGTGACGGGTCACGGCCTCGAAACACTGCAATGCGGTGATCGATGGCAGGTGGCGTTTGTTCAGCATGGCTGATCCTTTTCTTGTCTTTCTATGCCCAGCATGAATAAACGGAATGATATCTCGCGTAAAGGTCGTTTGTTGCCTTGCCATTGTGACGCTACAACTAAAGGCCTGCCCGGTCGCGAAAAAGCGTCCGCACACATTCAGTTTTTTGCTTGAGGAGTGACCCATGGTTGCCGCATTGCTTGATCGTCTTGGTGTGAACCCGGCCCTTTATCAGAACGGCAAAGTGCCGGTGCATTCGCCGATCGACGGCAGCCGCATCGCCGCCGTCAACTGGGAAGGCCCGGCCGAAGTCGAGCAGCACATCAGTCGCGCAGATCATGCGTTCGAGCAATGGCGCAAGGTGCCGGCCCCGCGTCGCGGCGAGCTGGTGCGTCAGTTTGGTGAAGTGCTGCGCGAATACAAGGCTGATCTCGGTGAGCTGGTTTCCTGGGAGGCCGGCAAGATCACCCAGGAAGGTCTCGGTGAAGTGCAGGAGATGATCGACATCTGCGATTTCGCCGTCGGCCTGTCCCGCCAGTTGTACGGTTTGACCATCGCCTCCGAACGTCCGGGCCACCACATGCGTGAAACCTGGCACCCACTGGGCGTGGTCGGGGTGATCAGCGCCTTCAACTTCCCGGTCGCAGTGTGGGCGTGGAACACCACGCTGGCGCTGGTCTGCGGCAACCCGGTGGTGTGGAAGCCGTCGGAGAAAACCCCGCTGACCGCACTGGCCTGTCAGGCACTGTTCGACCGCGTGGTGAAGAACTTCACCGATGCCCCGGCGAACCTGTGCCAGGTGATCATCGGTGGTCGCGATGCTGGCGAAGCGCTGGTCGATGACCCGCGTGTTGCGTTGATCAGCGCCACTGGCAGCACACGCATGGGCCGCGAAGTGGCGCCGAAAGTCGCCGCACGTTTCGCTCGCAGCATTCTGGAATTGGGCGGTAACAACGCGATGATCCTCGGCCCGAGCGCGGATCTCGACATGGCGGTACGTGCGATTCTGTTCAGCGCCGTGGGTACGGCTGGGCAGCGTTGCACCACCCTGCGTCGACTGATTGCCCATGAGTCGGTGAAGGAAGAAATCGTCACCCGTCTCAAGGCTGCCTACTCGAAAGTGCGCATCGGCAACCCGCTGGAAGGCAATCTGGTCGGCCCGCTGATCGACAAGCACAGCTTCGAAAACATGCAGGACGCGCTGGAACAGGCATTGAGCGAGGGCGGCCGGGTGTTCGGCGGCAAGCGCCAACTCGAAGATCAATTCCCTAACGCTTACTACGTTTCGCCGGCCATCGTTGAAATGCCGGAGCAGAGCGACGTGGTCTGCAGTGAAACTTTTGCGCCGATCCTCTACGTGGTCGGCTACAGCGATTTCCAGGAAGCGCTGCGCCTGAATAACGCTGTACCGCAAGGTTTGTCGTCGTGCATTTTCACCACGGACGTGCGTGAAGCCGAGCAGTTCATGTCGGCGGTGGGCAGTGATTGCGGTATCGCCAACGTCAACATCGGCCCGAGCGGTGCCGAAATCGGCGGCGCTTTTGGTGGCGAGAAGGAAACCGGTGGCGGTCGTGAGTCCGGCTCCGATGCGTGGCGCGCGTACATGCGCCGCCAGACCAACACCGTGAACTACTCGCTGGAGCTGCCGCTGGCGCAGGGCATCACCTTCGACTGATAGGTTGAGATCGATCGTTCCCTCGCTCTGCGTGGGAATGCCTCAGCGGACGCTCCGCGTTCGCTTTTGGGACGCAGAGCGTCCCTGACTGCATTCCCACGCAGAGCGTGGGAACGATCATTTTGCAGTGTTCGTTAGGTTTCTGTTGGAGTCTGGCAATGCCGTTACGCGAAGAATGTCTGTGGGAAAAGCTCACGCCGCAAAGGCCGGATAACACCGCGCTGAAGGGCGAAGTCAAAGTCGAGGTCTGTGTGATCGGCGCCGGGTTCACCGGATTGTCGGCGGCGCTGCATCTGTTGGAGAAAGGCAAAAGCGTCTGCGTGCTGGAGGCTCATCGCGCCGGTCACGGTGGTTCCGGGCGCAACGTCGGGCTGGTCAACGCCGGCATGTGGATCCCGCCGGACGAGATCGAAGCCGGTTTCGGCGAAGCGGTGGGCAGTCAGCTCAATCGCATGCTCGGCGCGGCGCCGGCACTGGTCTTCAGCCTTGTGGATAAGTACAACATCGATTGTCAGTTACGCCGCGAAGGCACCCTGCACATGGCGCACAACGCCAAGGGCGAAGCGGATCTGCGCAGTCGTGAACAACAATGGAAACGCCGTGGCGCGCCAGTCGAATTGCTCACTGGCAAGGCGTGCGAGCAAGCCACTGGCACGCAAAAAATCGCCGCGGCTTTGCTCGATCGCCGCGCCGGTACGCTCAATCCGATGGCGTATGTCACCGGGCTGGCCAACGCGGTGAAAGGTCTTGGCGGGCAGATGTTCGATCATTCGCCAGTCACTCGCCTCGAGCGGCAGGGCTCGAACTGGTCGGTGCAGACCGAGCACGGTTCGGTACTGGCCGGGCAAGTGGTCATAGCCTCCAACGCCTACACCGAAGGTGACTGGACCGAACTCAAGCGCAACTTCTTCCCCGGTTACTACTATCAGGTCGCTTCGGTGCCGCTGACCGAAGACGCCGCGCAGGAAATTCTCCCGGGCGGGCAGGGCTCGTGGGATACGCGGCAGGTGCTGAGCAGCATCCGTCGCGACAAAGAAGGGCGCTTGTTGCTCGGCAGCCTCGGCAACGGCAATCAGAAACCGACCTGGTTTCTCAAGGCTTGGGCCGACCGCGTGCAGCAGCATTACTTCCCCAATCTGAAACCTGTCGAGTGGGAATGCACCTGGACCGGGCGCATTGCGTTCACGCCCGATCACCTCATGCGTTTGTTCGAGCCGGCGCCGGGACTGGTGGCCGTCACCGGTTACAACGGCCGTGGCGTCACTACCGGCACCGTGGTCGGCAAGGCTTTCGCTGATTATCTGTGTAACGGCAATCCGCAAGCCCTGCCGATTCCCTTCGCACCGATGCAGCCCTTGGCCGGCGTGGGCTTGCGCAGTTGCCTGTACGAGGCCGGTTTCTCGCTGTATCACGCGGGCCAGTGCCTGCGCATCGTCATTTGAGTGTTGAAATATGTTGCCGGAAGCGGCGCTTTTCGATGCAGCGACTAGCCTGTAATGGTGCGGGTTGTAGCAGTCCCGCACCAGCAGTGTGCAGTTCGGTGACGCGGGCTGTTACAGGCTGGTTGCACGTCGTTTGGCGCCGCGGTTGCAATGATGGCGCGTGCGGGTTGCGCCTGAAAAAATAAATGGTTTCACCTTCCGCGGTTTAGACGGTTGCACGCCCAATGAAAATGGGAACGAAACAGTCGAAATAACAAGAAAGCAGCGACTTTTTGAAGAATAAAAAACCGATGGCACGGCCCTTGCTCTGAGCATTCAGTGAAGTGAAGTCGCAGTGCCAACTAAAAAAAACCTTGGAGCACCACCTCATGTCCCAGACGTTTTACAAGAAAGGCTTTCTGGCCCTCGCAGTGGCTACTGCGTTGGGTGTTTCTGCGTTTGCTCAAGCTGATGTGAAAATCGGTGTAGCGGGTCCAATGACGGGCGCCAACGCGGCATTTGGCGAGCAGTACATGAAGGGTGCACAGGCAGCGGCTGATGCAGTCAACGCGGCGGGTGGCGTCAACGGGGAGAAAATCGTTCTGGTCAAGGGCGATGACGCCTGCGAGCCGAAGCAGGCCGTGACGGTCGCCAAGGACCTCACCAACCAGAAAGTCGCCGGCGTGGTCGGTCACTTCTGCTCCTCTTCGACCATTCCAGCGTCGGAAATCTATGACGAAGCCGGGATCATCGCGATCACCCCGGGTTCGACCAACCCACAAGTCACCGAGCGTGGCCTCAGCGCCATGTTCCGTATGTGCGGGCGTGATGACCAGCAAGGCATCGTGGCCGGCGACTACATCGTTGATGTGCTCAAGGGCAAGAAAGTCGTTGTGCTGCACGACAAAGACACCTACGGCCAAGGCTTGGCGGATGCCACCAAGGCACAACTGGTCAAGCGCGGCGTGACGCCTGTGTTGTACGAAGGCCTGACCCGTGGCGAAAAAGACTTCAGCACCATCGTCACCAAGATCCGTGGCGCCGGCGCCGACGTCGTCTACTTCGGCGGTCTGCACCCGGAGGCCGGCCCGCTGGTTCGCCAGCTGCGTGAACAAGGCCTGAAAGACGTCAAGTTCATGTCCGATGACGGCATCGTGACTGACGAACTGGTGACCACCGCCGGTGGCCCGCAATTCGTCGACGGCGTGCTGATGACCTTCGGCGCCGACCCGCGCCTGCTGCCAGACAGCAAGACTGTGGTAGACGCTTTCCGCAAGGCCGGTACCGAGCCTGAGGGTTACACCCTGTACGCCTACGCTTCGGTGCAGACCCTGGCTGCCGCGTTCAACGGTGCCAAGTCCAACAAGGGCGAAGAGGCCGCAGCCTGGCTGAAGAAAAATCCGGTGAAAACCGTCATGGGCGAAAAAACCTGGGACTCCAAGGGCGACCTGAAAGTCTCCGACTACGTGGTTTACCAGTGGGACAAGGACGGCAAATATCACCAGCTGGAAAAACAGAAGTAAGGGCTGACGCGACCGTTTGAACTCCGCAAATCCCTGTGGGAGCGGGCTTGCCCGCGATGACGGCCTGACAGTCGACAACTGTGTTGAATGTTCTACCGCTATCGCTGGCAAGCCAGCTCCCACAAGGTCCTGCGGTGATCGAACTGTTCGCGCTCTGACATTGCTCCGACGTAAATCTGTATTTTTCCTAGAAGAACCGCACATCACAGGTGTGCAGGTTCTCACTGCGTGAGATTGCGTTATGGATGGTATTTTCCTGCAGCAACTGGTCAACGGCCTGACCCTCGGGTCGGTCTATGGCCTGATCGCCATCGGCTACACAATGGTCTACGGCATCATCGGCATGATCAACTTCGCCCACGGCGAGGTTTACATGATTTCTGCTTACCTGGCGGCAATCAGTCTGGCTCTGCTGGCGTACTTCGGTATTGAATCCTTCCCGCTGCTGATGCTCGGCACCCTGATTTTCACCATCGTGATCACGGCGGTGTATGGCTGGGTCATCGAGCGTGTCGCTTACAAACCCCTGCGCAACTCGACCCGACTGGCACCGTTGATCAGCGCCATCGGCATCTCCCTGATTTTGCAAAACTACGCACAGATCGCCCAAGGCGCCAAACAACAGGGTGTGCCTACCCTGCTGACCGGGGCGTGGCGTGTTGAAGTCGGTACTGGCTTCGTGCAACTGACCTACACCAAAGTCTTCATTCTGGTGGCCGCGTTCGTCGGCATGGGCCTGCTGACCTACGTCATCAAGTACACCAAGCTCGGACGCATGTGCCGTGCGACCCAGCAAGACCGCAAGATGGCTTCGATCCTCGGCATCAATACCGATCGGGTCATTTCCTATGTGTTCATCATCGGTGCAGCCATGGCGGCGCTGGCCGGCGTGCTGATCACCATGAACTACGGCACTTTCGACTTCTATGCCGGCTTCATCATCGGCATCAAGGCGTTCACTGCGGCGGTGCTTGGCGGGATCGGTTCGCTGCCCGGGGCCATGCTCGGCGGGATCATCCTCGGCATTTCCGAGTCGCTGTTCTCCGGTCTGGTCAACTCCGACTACAAAGACGTGTTCAGCTTCTCGCTGCTCGTACTTGTTCTGGTCTTCCGGCCGCAGGGCCTGTTGGGCCGTCCTCTTGTGTCGAAGGTGTAAGCGATGTCTTCAACCACTCAAAAAAGCATTGATATCAAAAAAAGCCTGGTTGAGGCGATTCTGGCCGGCCTGATTGCCCTGATCGTATTCGGGCCGATTGTCGGCGTCGTACTCGAGGGTTACAGCTTCAATCTTGAGCCGACCCGCGTGGCGTGGATTATCGGCATTGTCATGATCGGCCGCTTCGCCCTCAGCCTGTTCCTGCAAACACCCAAGGGCCTGAAAATCCTCGACGGATTCGAGAGCACCGGTTCCGGTGTGCATGTGCTGCCAAGCGACCATAAATCGAGCCTGCGCTGGATCATCCCGCTGCTGATTGTGCTGGCGATCATCGTGCCGTTTGTTTCCAACTCCTATCTGCTGGGCGTGGTGATCCTCGGATTGATCTACGTGCTGCTGGGGTTGGGGTTGAACATTGTGGTCGGTCTGGCCGGTCTGCTCGATCTGGGTTACGTGGCGTTCTACGCCATCGGTGCCTACGGTCTGGCGCTCGGTTATCAGTATCTCGGTCTGGGCTTTTGGACGGTGTTGCCGCTGGCGGCGATCACTGCCGGGCTGGCCGGGTGCATCCTTGGCTTCCCGGTGTTGCGTCTGCACGGCGACTATCTGGCAATCGTGACCTTGGGCTTCGGTGAAATCATTCGCCTGGTCCTCAACAACTGGTTGTCGCTGACCGGCGGCCCGAACGGTATGCCGGCGCCACTGCCGACGTTCTTCGGTCTGGAATTCGGCAAACGGGCGAAGGATGGCGGGGTGCCGTTTCACGAGTTCTTCGGCATCGCCTACAACCCGGACGTGAAGTATTACTTCATCTACGCGGTGTTGTTCCTCGTGGTGTTGGCTGTGCTGTACATCAAGCATCGGCTGGTGAAAATGCCGGTCGGTCGCGCCTGGGAAGCCTTGCGTGAAGATGAAATCGCCTGCCGCTCGATGGGCCTCAACCACGTGCTGGTCAAGCTCTCGGCGTTCACTATCGGTGCATCGACCGCAGGTCTGGCCGGGGTGTTTTTCGCCACCTACCAGGGCTTCGTCAACCCGACCTCGTTCACCTTCTTCGAATCGGCACTGATCCTCGCCATCGTCGTGCTCGGCGGCATGGGCTCGACCATCGGCGTGGTGATTGCGGCATTCGTACTCACCGTCGCCCCGGAACTGCTGCGCGGCTTCGCTGAGTATCGCGTGCTGCTGTTCGGCATCCTGATGGTGTTGATGATGATCTGGCGACCACGCGGGCTGATTCGCATCAGCCGTACCGGGGTCACTCCACGCAAAGGTGCCATTCACTATGAGAGGACTGCGCCATGAGTGAAGTCGTACTCTCTGTTGAAAAACTGATGATGCATTTCGGTGGCATCAAGGCCTTGAGCGATGTCAGCCTGAAGGTCAAACGCAACTCGATCTTCGCCCTGATCGGCCCCAACGGCGCCGGCAAGACCACGGTGTTCAACTGCCTGACCGGGTTCTACAAAGCCACCGGCGGCAAGATCGAACTCAATGTGCGCGGCCAGCAGACCAACGTCATTCAGTTGCTGGGCGAGTCGTTCAAACCGACGGATTTTGTCTCGCCGAAATCCTTCCTCAGCCGCATGTACTACAAGATGTTCGGCGGTACGCACCTGGTAAACCGTGCAGGCCTGGCGCGGACATTCCAGAACATTCGTCTGTTCAAGGAAATGTCGGTACTGGAAAACCTGCTGGTGGCCCAGCACATGTGGGTCAACCGCAACATGCTCGCCGGCATCCTCAACACCAAGGGCTATCGCAAGGCCGAAAGCGACGCGCTGGACTGCGCCTTCTACTGGCTGGAAGTGGTCGATCTGGTCGACTGCGCCAACCGGCTCGCCGGTGAACTCTCCTACGGCCAGCAACGCCGTCTGGAGATCGCCCGGGCCATGTGCACGCGGCCACAGATCATCTGCCTCGACGAACCGGCTGCCGGCCTCAACCCTCAGGAAACCGAAGCGCTGAGCGCGATGATCCGGCTGCTGCGCGACGAGCACGATCTGACCGTGGTGCTGATCGAACACGACATGGGCATGGTTATGAGTATTTCCGATCACATCGTGGTGCTGGACCACGGCATCGTCATCGCCGAAGGCGGACCTGAAGCGATCCGTAACGATCCGAAAGTGATCGCTGCCTATCTGGGCGCCGACGAAGAGGAGCTGGTATGACGCAACCGATCCTCGAACTCAAAGACCTCGACGTCTTCTACGGTCCGATCCAGGCCCTCAAAGGTGTGTCGCTGCAGATCAATGAAGGGGAAACCGTCAGCCTGATCGGCTCCAACGGGGCGGGGAAATCGACGTTGCTGATGTCGATCTTCGGCCAGCCACGGGCCGCAAGCGGGCAGATCCTTTATCAAGGCGTCGATATCACCCACAAGTCCTCGCACTACATCGCCTCCAACGGCATTGCGCAGTCGCCGGAAGGGCGGCGGGTGTTTCCCGACATGACCGTCGAGGAGAACCTGCTGATGGGCACCATCCCGATTGGCGACAAGTACGCCAAAGAGGACATGCAGCGCATGTTTACGCTGTTTCCACGGCTGGAAGAGCGACGTAACCAACGGGCGATGACCATGTCTGGCGGTGAGCAGCAAATGCTCGCCATTGCTCGGGCACTGATGAGTCGACCGAAGCTGTTGCTGCTCGATGAACCTAGCCTCGGGTTGGCGCCGATTGTGGTGAAGCAGATCTTTGCGACCCTGCGTGAACTGGCGAAAACCGGCATGACCATTTTTCTGGTCGAGCAGAACGCCAACCATGCGCTGAAACTGTCTGACCGCGCGTATGTGATGGTCAACGGCGAGATTCGCCTGACCGGCACGGGTAAAGAGTTGCTAGTGAATGAGGAGGTGCGTAACGCCTATCTGGGCGGGCACTGATTCTTCCAGCGTTATGCACAGCCCCGGCGACGCAAGTCCCGGGGCTTTTTCATTCCGCGAACATACCGCACGCCTGTGTAGGAGCTGCCGAAGGCTGCGATCTTTTGATGTTGTCTTTAAAGATCAAAAGATCGCAGCCTTCGGCAGCTCCTACAGGGAATTGATCAGTGATTTCAAGTCTTGCGTGGAATTGTGGAAAACAAATTCCCATAGCTGCCAAAGCGCGACATATAGACGCTGCAAATGGCTGTTTTTCCACAGTTTTGACTTGTCCCCGGTTACTGTGGAGCTGGCTGTGAATAACGTGGGTGTATCTGGCTGCGCGCCTTGTAAGCCGTGGCCTGCAAGGATGTGGTTGTTTTTTGATCAGGCATTTTTACGAGAGCGGGAGACGTCGTTGTCAACCTTTTTTTGGGTGCCGCCTCAGCGGCCATTGCATGTCAACAAGCCTGTGGATAAGTCTGTGATTAAACTCTGGAAAGACTGCGCTGAGGGCCGTAATTACTGGCCTCGCGCAATCACTGTGTTGACTGTCCGCTCGTGCAAAATGCCATGTCCCGCACATCCGCCACTTCAGGGTCAAGCAAAAAACTTTCTATTTCGCCCGCAAAGCCTTGTGTGGCGCGGCTTTGCGCGTTTGCACTTGCCCCCGGAAACTGTGGAAGGGACTGTGGATAACATGCGTGCACATGGCTACAGGCCACGGTTGCTATAGCGTTGGTGCGACTGGTTGTTTTTTGTACAGCTTGTGGGTGTTGCCCGTGAATGCGCGGGCGGGCATGCTGCCTGCTGATTTTCTATTCCAAGGGCTGCCCCGGCGGTCGAAGCAAGGAGAACACGATGTCCAACACCCTGTTTATCACCGGCGCGACGTCCGGATTTGGTGAAGCCTGTGCCCGCCGTTTTGCCGAGGCTGGCTGGAAACTGGTGCTGACCGGTCGTCGTGAAGAACGCCTCAATGCGCTGTGCGCCGAGCTGTCGAAGCAGACCGAAGTGCATGGCCTGGTGCTCGATGTGCGCGATCGCAAGGCGATGGAGGAGGCGATTGCCAACTTGCCGCCATCGTTCGCCAAGCTGCGTGGCCTGATCAACAACGCAGGTCTGGCACTGGGCGTGGACCCGGCGCCGAAGTGCGATCTGGACGATTGGGACACCATGGTCGACACCAACGTCAAAGGCCTGATGTACGCAACCCGCCTGCTGCTGCCGCGCCTGATTGCCCATGGCCGTGGCGCCGGCATCGTCAACCTTGGCTCCATCGCGGGCAACTATCCGTATCCGGGCAGTCATGTTTACGGCGCGACCAAGGCGTTCGTTAAACAGTTCTCGCTGAACCTGCGCTGCGACTTGCAGGGCACCGGCGTGCGGGTGAGCAACATTGAGCCGGGGCTGTGCGAAAGCGAGTTCTCGCTGGTGCGTTTTGCTGGCGATCAGGAGCGTTACAACGCGACTTACGCCGGTGCCGAGCCGATCCAGCCGCAGGACATCGCCGAAACGATTTTCTGGGTGATGAATGCGCCGGCGCACATCAACATCAACAGCCTGGAATTGATGCCGGTGAGCCAGACCTGGGCCGGGTTTGCCATTGAGCGCAATAAGGCCTGACACCGCGTTAAGGCCAATCGCTGGCAAGCCAGCTCCCACAGGTTTATTGGCGTACACAAATCTTGTGAACGGCTCGATACTTGTGGGAGCTGGCTTGCCAGCGATGAGGCCAGAACAGGCAAAAAATGGCGATAAGGTAAACTCCCCTCGCAACAACCCAACCGCACCCCGCGGTTTTCAAGGTTTTTCGAGGAGTCAAAGTGAGTAACCGAGGTGAGCAGGCACTGCTCAAACAATCGACCATTCTGATGTTGGCTGTGGCGATTGCCGGGATCGTCACCGGTTTTGTTTCTGGTTCGCAATCCATCCTGTTCGATGGTTTTTTCTCGCTGATCGCAACGTTCATCAAAGTCCTGATGTTGATCACGGCCAAGTTGATCGCCAAGGAAAGCAATCACCGTTTCCAGTTCGGTTTCTGGCACCTGGAGCCGATGGTGCTGCTGATCGAAGGCAGCTTCCTGATGTTGATCGCGATCTACGCGTTTCTCAACGGCGTGTTTGGCATCATCAACGGTGGTCGCGAGATCGAACTGGGGCTGGTGATCATTTATGCGGCGGTGTTTACCGTTGTCGAGTTCGCTTATTTCTTCTACGTGCGTCGGCGTAACCGCAAGCTCAAATCCAGCCTGATCCAGTTCGACAACATCAGCTGGCTGGTGGACGCGATGCTGTCCGTGGGCCTGTTGATCAGTTTCCTCGCGGCGTTGCTGCTCAAGTCCCAGGGCTATGGCGAGTGGGCGGTGTATGTCGACCCGTTGATCCTGATCGTGCTGGCGCTGACCATGTTGCCGCCAGCGTTCAAGATCCTTGGCCCGGCCTTACGCGATGTGCTGGGGATTGCGCCGGATACACTGGATGATCAGGTCCGGCAGGTGATGGAGGCGGCGAAAACCGAGCATGGTTTCGATGATTACGTGTCGTACGTGCAGAAGCACGGACGGGCACGGTTTATCGAGATTCATGTGGTGTTGCCGGCGGATTATGCGTTGAGCAATGTCGGACAGCTGGATGCGTTGCGCGAGGAGATTTCGGCGAAACTGGGCAGGCCGGATGCGGCGCGCTGGTTGACCATCAGTTTTACCGGGGACAAGAAATGGATTGCCTGAAGACCGCGTAACGGCCATTCGTCGGATCGCCGCCCGGAGCAGGCTCACTCCTACATTTGGAATGCGTTCCCCTGTAGAAGTGAGCCTGCTCGCGAAAGCTATTTATCCGTCAGCGCAGATATTCAGCCAGGCCGCTATAGCAAGTCGCCAAGTGATACGGCGTAGTCGAAGGCATGTCCTTGCGGCTAACCTCGCCCAACTCATCCCGACACTCATGCCAGCCACCCGCATGCAGGAATCGCTGCTGCAACGCCTGCAACTGGCGCAGCACCACCGCTTCACTGCCCTGACGCAAGGTCAGCGCGCGCAGATATTCCGCCTGAGCCCAGATCCGCTGGGTCGAGTCTCGCGGGCGTCCGTCCATTTCCAGATCGAGCATTGCCCGCACCGCGCCGGATGGCTGCACCACACCGTATTGCTCGGTGAACGCAAACGCCCGATCCAGTGCGGCGTGCAGTTTTGAACCGCGCAGCAACGGCGACGACTCGAGCAGGAAATACCATTCGAACTGGTGCCCCGGCTCATACCAGTTATCCACAGCGCCGAGCGGCTTCTCCATCAACACGCCATATTGCGGATCGACGAACCGCTTGTGCATGGCTGTGCATAACTCCAGCAGTGCTTTCTGCGTCTGGGCATCTTCGCGCACGGCAAGGGTCGCGAGGAATGCTTCGGCCAGATGCATCAACGGGTTTTGCAGCGGACCGGTTTGCAGGGTGATCCAGTCGCGTTCCAGGCAGGCTTCGTACAATCCATCGCCGGTGGCGAAGCGTCGGCCAATGATTTCCAGGGCCGCGTTCAGCGTCGACTCGACCAGCGGATCGCCGGACTTTGCCCAGTAATGCGCGCAGGCAAACAGGATAAACGCGTGGGTGTAGAGATCCTTGCGCTGATCCAGCGGCTTGCCCTGGGCATCGATGCTATAGAACCAGCCGCCATGATCGGCATCATGAAAGTGCCGTTGCAAGGAGCGGAACAGCGCCGCCGCACGGACTTCAGCGTTATCCACAACTCCGATCAGACTGGAAAACAGATACAGCTGTCGCGCACAGGCCATCGCCCGGTAGCGCTGCGGTGGCAGCGGCTGATGCGCGGCGTCCAGCGCCTCATAGGGCAACGCCATGTCGGCGTTCCAGCCCGGGCCTTGCCAGAGCGGCACGATCACGTCGACGAAGTGCTGTTGCACAGCGCCAAACAGGGCGGTCAATTCAGGCAGGGAGGTGGAGCGGGAAGCGTGGGGCATGGGCGGACGTCGTCACGGCTGGGGCGATTGCGCGACATGGTAGCAGAGCGGCGGCCGTTAGAGTCTTGGTGTCTGATCGGCCGTCATCGCCGGCAAGCCAGCTCCCACAGGTGATTGGGTCAGTCCACAATTGTGTGAACACCAAATATCCTTGTGGGAGCTGACTTGCCAGCGATGAGGCCGGTACAGGCGATGGAGATTAGCCTGCTAGCAGCCAGGCGCCTGTTATTGCTGAGGCAGCACCTGCAAGGCGCACCAACGGTGCCGCAGCCTTAGGCAGGAAACGCACTACGGCATAACCCGCCGCATGCAGTGCAGCTGTCGCGGCCACAAAACCCGCCGCATACGCCCAAGGACTGCTCATGTCCGGCAGTTCCAAGCCATGCGCCACGCCATGGAACAGCGCAAATACCGCCGTCGCCACCACCGCCATGACCAACGGCGGACGCACCGCCAGCGCCACCGCCAGACCCAACGCCAGCACCGACGCGGCAATCCCGCTTTCCAGTGCCGGCAATTCCAGCCCTTCAAACCCAAGCATGCCGCCAATCAACATGGTGCCGACAAATGTGCACGGCAGCGCCCAGCGCGCCGCGCCTTGCTGCTGCGCCGCCCACAAGCCAACCGCCACCATCGCCAGCAAATGGTCGAGGCCGCCGATCGGGTGGCTGATACCGGCAATCAAGCCACTGTCGCCATGCCCCGGGTGTGCGAAAGCCAATGCCGGCGTCAGCAGCAGCGCCACAGCGCCAAGAATACGTTTGAGTGTCATGGATAAGCTTCCTTGTTGAGCAGTGAATCAGGCTGCGGTCAGCAGGCCCTGGCGTTCGATGAAGGCGATGATTTGCTCAAGGCCCTGACCGGTTTTCTGGTTGCTGAAAACGAACGGCTTGCCGTTGCGCATGCGTTTGGTGTCGCTGTCCATCATCTCCAGCGAGGCGCCCACCAGCGGTGCGAGGTCGATCTTGTTGATCACCAGCAGATCGGATTTGCAGATCCCCGGTCCGCCCTTGCGCGGCAGCTTGTCGCCGGCCGAGACGTCGATCACGTAGATGGTCAGGTCGGACAGCTCCGGGCTGAAAGTCGCCGAGAGGTTGTCGCCGCCGGATTCCACCAGAATCAGATCCAGCCCCGGAAAACGCCGGTTCAGTTGATCGACCGCTTCAAGGTTGATCGAGGCGTCTTCGCGGATCGCCGTGTGCGGGCAGCCGCCGGTTTCCACGCCGATGATCCGCTCCGGTGCGAGAGCTTCGTTGCGCACGAGGAAATCGGCGTCTTCGCGGGTGTAGATATCGTTGGTGACCACGGCGAGGTTGTAGCGCTCGCGCAGGGCCAGGCACAGGGCCAGGGTCAACGCGGTTTTGCCGGAACCGACCGGGCCGCCGATGCCGACGCGCAGAGGTTGTGTGTTCATCGAGTGTTTCTCCTAAGAACGGAAGAGTCGGCTGTACTGGCGCTCGTGGGCCATGCACGCCAGGGACAGACCAAACGCGGCGCTGCCCATGTGTTCGGGATCGATTCGGCTGGCGTCCTGCTGCGCCTGTTGCAGCAGCGGCAGCAGTTCGCTGGTCAGGCGTTGCGCGGCTTGCTGACCCAGCGGCAGGGTTTTCATCAATACGGCGAGCTGGTTTTCCAGCCAGCTCCACAACCACGCGGCGAGCGCGTCCTGCGGCTTGATACCCCAGGCGCGCGCGGCCAGCGCCCAGCACAGGGCCAGATGCGGTTCAGTGCATTGATCGAGAAAGCTGCGGGCGGATGCGTCGAGTTCTGGCAAGCCATTGAGCAGTTGCTGCAACGAATAGCCCATCTGCCGGCTCTCCAGATGCAACTCGCGCGTCTCGCGACTGGCGCGATGGCTTTCGCAAAGGATCTGCAAATCAGCCCACTGTTCATCCGCCGCCGCCTGGCAATGCGCGAGCAATAGCGGCGCTTCGAAGCGAGCGAGGTTGAGCAGCAACTGATCGCTGATCCAGCGCCGCGCGCTGTCCGGATTGTTGACGCGGCCGTTATCCACGGCCATTTCCAGGCCTTGTGAATAGCTGTAGCCACCAATCGGCAGCTGCGGACTGGCCAGGCGCAGCAGCGCCCAGGCCGGATTCACAGGCGTACGCCGAACTGATGGAGTTTCGGCGCGTAATTGAAGTCTTCGTCGCCGTGGCGTGAATGGTGATGGCCGCCGCCATAGGCGCCGTGCTCCGGCTGGAATGGCGCTTCGATCGCTTCGACCTGCGCACCAAGCTGTTCCAGCATGGCTTTGAGCACGTAGTCGTCGAGCAAACGCAGCCAGCCATCGCCGACTTGCAGGGCGACGTGGCGGTTACCCAAGTGATAGGCAGCGCGGGTCAGTTCGAAGGCGTTGGCGCAGGTGACATGCAACAGGTGTTCGGGACGGGCGCAGACGCGGACGATGCGGCCGTCTTCAGCCTGTAGGCATTCGCCGTCATACAGCGGCGACTGACCGCGCTCCAAAAACAACCCGACGTCTTCGTCCTCGGCACTGAAACAGCGCAAACGGCTTTTGCTCCGTGCTTCGAAGGTCAGGTGCAACTCGGCGGCCCAGACGGGTTGAGGGTCGATTCTGCGGTGAATCACCAGCATCGGAAAGCTTCCAGCTATGGACAATACTCTGGCTAGAGCAAGGGCCTTGCCAATCGGACGAGATGTAGGAAATCCCTGTCGGAGCGTAGTGGATGTTTCAAGATGTTGCGGGAATATGAAAGGTTTTGGTGCGTGAAGATTTTTTAATGCACCAAATGGAGGCTGTGACACCGCACCTTTGTAGGAGTGAGCCTGCTCGCGATAGCGCAGTGTCAGTCAGCAAATATGTAGCTGTTAAACCGCTATCGCGAGCAGGCGAAGGGCTACAGGGGACCGGATGTATCAGTAAGGAAGAGGTTGTTACTCGGTACTGCCTAGCCCTTGCCAGTGCTTGAGGCCGATAAAGATAAAGCGCAGTTGCTGGGTAATCTTCGCCTGCGGCGTCAGATGCTCCGGCAGGGCTTCGGCGGGCGGGTCGATGATGTCGGGGAGGGTAGCGAACACCGATTTGACGATCAGGTCAGCCATCACGCTCAAACCGGCGGCATCCAGATGCTGCAGTTTGGGCATCATCGTCAGGTCGGCCGCGAGGTCGGAACTGATGTTCTCGCGCAAGCGCCCGATCGCCTGGCGCACCGGCAGCGAACCGCCGTACTGCTCGCGCGCAAGAAACAGAAATTGCGAGCGATTGGCGCTGACCACGTCGAGGAAAATCCGCACCGAGGCGTCGATAATGCCGCCCATGACGAATTCGTTGTGGCGCACCAAGCGAATGGTTTCGCGGAAGGTCTGGCCGACTTCGCTGACCAGCACCAGGCCTAACTCGTCCATATCGGCAAAATGCCGGTAGAAACCGGTGGGCACAATCCCGGCGGTTTTCGTCACTTCGCGCAGGCTCAGGCTGCCGAATCCTCGGCCGCTTTCCATCAGGTGGCGGGCAGCGTCCATCAAGGCGTTGCGGGTCTGTTGTTTCTGTTCGGCGCGGGGCAGCATCGCAGGGTGTGTTCTTTGGCAGGACAAGCGCCGCACTCTAGCAAATCGGCTTTGTCGGCGTCGAACGGGAGGGCATGCAGCGGAAGATTTTATCGGGCCGGAAAAGTCAAAAGCCCAATCCGTGGATTGGGCTTTTTTTCGAGGCCGCCATGGGCTTAGCTCAAAGCGCTGTTGCGTTCGATCACACGGTCACCACCACCTTCGGCAAGGGTCTGGCCTTGTGGAGTGCGGTCGCCGCCATCGGAAGCCAGGGTCTGGCCTTGTGGGGTGCGGTCGCCGCCGTCAGAAGCCAGGGTCTGGCCTTGTGGAGTGCGGTCGCTACCGTCGGACGCCAGGGTCTGGCCTTGTGGAGTGCGGTCGCTACCGTCAGACGCCAGAGTTTGACCTTGAGGAGTCTTGTCGTAGCCGTCTTGAACCAGACCTTTCTCTTCCAGGCGATCGCGGCCGCCTTCAGCCAGGGTCTGGCCTTGTGGAGTACGGTCCGAACCATCAGCTGCTACGGTTTGGCTGAATACCGAGTGGCTGGATTTAACTTGCGGAGTCGCTTGGTCGGCAGCGGGCAGGGCGAAAGCAGTGCTGGCTAGCATCGACAGGGTAAGGCTGAGCAGTAATTGGCGTTTCATGATGGGTTGCTCCTTGAGAGGGCGATAAAGTGGGTACGAGGGCAATGCTACTCTCGATAAGTCGATATAAAAGTTCATAAACGCAATGGTAATAATCAACAGAATTGATTGTTCTGCCGGGAGGCTCTAGATCGCGGCTTTCCGGCCGACGGTTTTGCACCGAGGTGGGTATTTCCGACTCACTCGCGCCTCGCAAAAGTGCGGTCGCGGTAACACTGTTCGACTGATTGGTCAGATTTCGCGCGACTTTTTGCGCAGTAATAGGCCTTTCGATTAAACCTGCGGCTGGTTTGCCAGTCGTAGATTTCATGAGGGCCGCTTTGGCCCGCCGTTTCAGCCGTGCGCTGCAGTCTTTGCGTGCGGTCGTGATCAGGAGCTTTGTGCATGACGCGCACTGGAAAAATCTTCAGCTGGACCTTCGCCATCCTCGTGCTGCTACTGGCCGTGCTGGTATTGATCATCGTGTTCTTCGACTGGAACCGGATCAAACCGCCGCTCAACGCCAAAGTCTCGGAAGAACTGCACCGACCGTTTGCCATCAACGGCAATCTCGCGGTGATCTGGCAGCGCGAGCCGGACGAGGGTGGCTGGCGCGCGTGGGTGCCGTGGCCGCACGTGGTCGCCGAGGACTTGAGCCTGGGCAACCCGGACTGGTCGAAGCAACCGCAGATGGTCACGCTCAAGCGCGTTGAGCTGCGTATCTCGCCGCTGGCGCTGTTGGCGCAACGGGTGGTGATTCCGCGCATCGACCTGACCGAGCCCAATGCCCAGTTGCAGCGTCTGGCCGATGGCCGCGCCAACTGGACGTTCAAGTTCGACCCGAAAGATCCGAACGCTGAACCGTCGGACTGGGTGGTCGACATCGGCGCGATCGGGTTCGACAAGGGGCACGTCACCCTCGACGATCAGACACTCAAGACCAATCTCGATGTGCTGATCGATCCGCTGGGCAAGCCGATCCCGTACAGCGACATCGTTGGTGCCAAGGCGGCGAAAACCGCGCAGGACAAGGGCGGTGCGCCGCAGGATTATGCATTTGCCTTGAAGGTCAAAGGCCAATACCACGGGCAGAACCTCACCGGCCAAGGCAAGATCGGCGGGTTGCTCGCCTTGCAGGATGCGCGCAAGCCATTCCCGCTGCAGGCCCAGGCGAAGATCGGCGACACCAGCATCGAACTGGCTGGCACGCTGACCGATCCGCTCAATCTCGGCGCCCTCGATCTGCGCCTGAAACTGGCCGGCGCCAGCCTCGGCAATCTCTATCCGCTGACCGGCGTGACCCTGCCGGATACGCCACCGTACGCCACCGACGGCCATTTGATCGCCAAGCTGCATGACGAGGCCGGGGCGAAATTTACCTATGAGCAGTTCAACGGCAAGATCGGCAGCAGTGATATTCATGGCGACCTGACCTACGTCGCCAGCCAGCCGCGACCAAAACTCAGCGGCGCGTTGCTCTCCAATCAACTGTTGTTTGCTGACCTCGCACCGCTGATCGGCGCCGACTCCAATGACAAGCAAAAGGCCCGCGGTGGCGAGAGCAAACAGCCGGCCGATAAAGTGCTGCCGGTGGAAGAGTTCAAGACTGATCGCTGGCGCGCGATGGACGCCGACGTCGAGTTCACCGGCAAGCGCATCGTCCACAGCGAGAAACTGCCGTTCAACGATCTTTATACCCACCTGAAACTCAACGACGGCGAACTCAGCCTGGAGCCGCTGCGCTTCGGTGTCGCTGGCGGTAATCTCGATGCACAGATTCGCCTCAATGGCCGCACCGAACCATTGGAAGGCCGGGCGAAGCTGACTGCGCGCAGGTTCAAACTCAAAGAGCTGTTCCCGACTTTCGAACCGATGAAGACCAGTTTTGGTGAGCTGAATGGCGACGCCGATATCACTGGTCGCGGCAACTCGGTGGCCAAGCTGCTGGGCGGCGCCAACGGCAAATTGAAGATGTTGATCAACGACGGCGCGATCAGCCGTGAGCTGATGGAACTGGCCGGGCTCAACGTCGGCAACTATGTGGTCGGCAAGATCTTTGGCGACAAGGAAGTGAAGATCAACTGCGCAGCGGCCGACTTTGACATCAAGACCGGTCTGGCGACCACGCAGTTGTTTGTCTTCGATACCGAGAACGCGATCATCTATATCGACGGCACGGCGAACATGGCCACCGAGCAACTGGATCTGACGGTAACGCCGGAATCCAAGGGCTGGCGTTTGATCTCCCTGCGTTCGCCGCTGTATGTGCGGGGCAAGTTCATCAAGCCGGATGCCGGCGTGAAGGCCGTGCCGCTGATGTTGCGTGGAGCGGGGATGGTTGCGTTGGGCGTGATTGCCGCACCGGCGGCGGGGCTGTTGGCGCTGGTGGCGCCGAGTGGCGGTGAGCCGAATCAGTGTGCGCCGTTGCTGGAGCAGATGAAGGCGGGCAAGGCGCCTGTCACCGTAAAACCGACCAAGTAATCGGTGCTCGCGAAGGCGATTTCCTGATCGTTCCCACGCTCTGCGTGGGAATGCCTCAACGGACGCTCCGCGTTCGGCAATAAAAAGGCACGCGGAGCGTGCCGGGCTGCATTCCCACGCGGAGCGTGGGAACGATCAGTCGTCAGGGGTTACAGGTCGTTCAGGATGTCAGCCATGTCATCGGCATGTTCTTCTTCCTGCGCCAGAATATCTTCGAAGATACGCCGCGTAGTCGGGTCTTTCTCGCCGATGTACTGAATGATCTCGCGATAGCTGTCGATGGCGATCCGCTCGGCAACGAGGTCTTCGTAGACCATCTCTTTGAGGGTGTTGCCGGCCACATATTGCGCGTGGGACATTTTCGACAGCAGGTCGGGGTTGAACTCAGGCTCGCCGCCTAATTGCACGATGCGCTCGGCCAGACGGTCGGCGTGCTCGGCTTCCTGGGTGGCGTGCTCGAGAAACTCTTCGGCGGCCACATGGGCTTTCACGCCATTGGCCATGAAATAGTGGCGCTTGTAGCGCAGCACGCAGACCAGTTCAGTGGCCAGCGATTCATTGAGCAAGCGCAGCACCTCTTCACGGTCGGCGCTGTAGCCCTCGGTGACGGCGCCATTCTCGACGTGTTGGCGCGCACGGTCGCGCAAGGTTTGAACATCTGACAGATGCAGGTCGTCGCTCATTTCGATCTCCTGGAGGCTAATCCGATTGTCGCCACGTTCTGCGGACGCGGTCGCTACCTAAGCTGTGAGTCATGAGCGTTGCAAAAAGTTTTACCCGATTTGCTGCGACCTTGGCACCAGTCCCGAGCGCTGCGCTTCGTCGCGCAACCAGGCAAAAAACGCCCGCACCGGCGGATGCCGCTCACGCCCCGGCACACACAACGCGCTGTAACCGGCGCCATCGACCTGAACCTCGCCCTTGTACGGCACCAGCAAACCGCTGGCGACGCTCTCCGACACCAGAATATTGCTCGCCAGCACCAGCCCTTGCCCGGCGATCGCCGCTTGCAGGGCGTAATGTTCTTCGTCGTATTCGCGGATCGCCGGTTGCTGGTTCAGCCAGTTTTCCTCGGCCTTGGCGCACCACGCTTCCCAGCCATGGGCATACAGTTTCGAGTTGTGCCAGCGCACGCTGATCAACGTTGGCGTACGCCGCGCGGCCAGCGCCACTTGCTCGGGCGAGCCATAAACGCCGAACGATTCATCGAACAGGCACAGACCGTACAGGTTCGGGTAGTCGTCGAGGCTGTAGCGCAACACCAGATCGACGCTGGCGTCCTGATGCAGATCGATGACTTCGCAGTGGGTGTCGAGGCGCACGTTGATGTTCGGATGCTGCGCATAAAAGCGTCCGAGGCGCGGCACCAGCCACAGCGCGGCAAACGCGGCGGTGGTCGATAGCGTCAGCGTGCTGGCGTTGCGCTGCGGGCGCAGGGTATCGACGCTCTGCGCCACTTCCAGCAATGCGCCGTGCAGGCTGCGAAACAGGCGCTCGCCGCCCTCGGTCAGGCGCACCTGGCGTGGCAGGCGTTCGAACAACGCGAGGCCGAGCCAGTCTTCCAGCGACCGGATCTGGTGAGAAATCGCCGTGGGCGTGACCGACAGTTCTTCGGCGGCAGCCTTGAAACTGAGCAGCCGTGACGCCGATTCAAAAGCGCGCAGGGCGGTGAGAGGCAGCGAGGCGAACATTGAAAACTCCATGGATGAAATAAACTCATCCAGACTGACTTTTGCTCATTTGAGGCTTAGGGGTGACACCTGCAATCTGCAACGACACGCCAACTCAAGTCTAGCCTCAAGGAGTTTCAGATGAGCAAAATTCTTGCGATCCATGCCAGCCCACGTGGCGACCGTTCCCATTCGCGGCGTCTGGCGGAACATTTTCTCAGTGCCTGGCAGGTGCGTCATCCGCAGGCGCAAGTGACTCGCCGCGAGGTCGGGCGGGCACTGATTCCGGCGGTCAACGAAGCCTTTGTCGCCGCCGCGTTTTATCCACAGCCTGAAGCACGCCCACTGTCGATGCAGGCCGATCTGGCCCTGAGCGATCAATTGGTCGGCGAGTTGTTCGAGCACGACCTGCTGCTGATTTCCACACCGATGTACAACTTCAGTGTGCCCAGCGGCCTCAAGGCCTGGGTCGATCAGATCGTGCGCCTGGGGCTGACCTTCGATCACACGCTGGACAATGGCGTCGCCCAGTACACGCCTTTGTTGCAGGGCAAGAAAGCCTTGATCGTCACCAGTCGCGGTGGCTTCGGCTTCGGTCCGGGTGGTGAACTGGAAGCCTTGAACCACGCCGATCCATGGTTGCGCACGGCGCTGGGTTTCATCGGCATCAATGACGTCAGCGTGGTCGCAGCCGAGGGCGAAGAGTCCGCCGAACGCACTTTCGCGGTATCGGTGGCCGAGGCGGAGCAGCGTTTGCTCAGCCTTGCCCGGGAGTTCTAGGTGGCCTGGCTGTTCCTGCTGATCGCCGCCGGGTTTGAAGTGACCTTCGCCATGGGCATGAAGTACGCCGAGGGCTTCACCCGGCTGTGGCCCTCGTTGATCACGGTGATTGCGGCGCTCGGCGGGATCTACTTCCTGACCCTGGCGATGCGCGAGCTGCCGGTGAGCATCGCTTACCCGATCTGGACCGCGATTGGTTCGCTGGGTACGGTGTTCCTCGGCTTTGCCCTGTTGGGTGAGAGCCTGACGCTGGTCAAACTGGTTTCGGTAGGGCTGATTGTGGCGGGGGTGGTGGGCCTGAAGTAGGCTGGTCGTTGAGTTGTCATGATCAGGGAGGATGCTTGGCGGGCGTTTTGCACGTCTGGCATCCACTCACCGACCACAAGGATGTTTGCCCATGTCGACGCGTTATCCATTGGTGTTGGTGCCCGGAATGCTCGGGTTTATCCGGCTGGTGCTCTATCCGTACTGGTACGGCATCGTCAAGGCACTGCGCCGGGGTGGTGCGACGGTGATTGCGGTGCAAGTGTCGCCGCTCCATTCGACTGAGGTGCGCGGCGAGCAGTTGCTGGCGCGCATCGATGAGATCTTGCGCGAAACCGGGGCGCAAAAGGTCAACCTGTTCGGCCACAGTCAGGGCTCATTGACGGCGCGCTATGCGGCGGCGAAGCGGCCGGATCTGGTGGCCTCGGTGACGTCGGTCGCCGGACCGAATCATGGTTCGGAACTGGCCGACTATCTGCAAAAACATTACCCGGCGGACAGCGCCAAGGGTCGTGTGCTTGAGGCATTGCTGCGTTTTGTCGGCTGGCTGATGGCGCTAATGGAAACCGGTTACCACGGGCCGAAACTGCCGGTGGATATTCACGCCTCGCATCAATCGCTGACCACTGAGGGCGTGGCGCTGTTCAACCAGCGTTATCCCCAGGGCTTGCCGGAAACGTGGGGCGGGCACGGGCCGGAAGAGGTCAACGGTGTGCGCTATTACTCGTGGTCGGGGACATTGCAGCCGGGCAAGACGGATCGTGGCGGCAATCTGTTTGACGGGACGAATCGAAGTTGCCGGTTGTTTGCGAAAACGTTTGTGCGTGAACCGGGGCAGTGCGATGGGATGGTCGGGCGGTATAGCTCGCATCTGGGCACGGTGATTGGTGATGACTATCCGCTGGACCACTTCGATATCGTCAATCAGTCGCTGGGGCTGGTCGGCAAGGGTGCAGATCCGGTGCGACTGTTTGTCGAGCATGCGGCGCGGCTGAAGGCTGCAGGCCTTTAGGATCAAAAGATCGCAGCCTGCGGCAGCTCCTACGGGTTCAGTGTCGAACACAAATTTTGTGAACGCCCCGAACTCATGTAGGAGCTGCCGCAGGCTGCGATCTTTTCCATCAGGCAACGCTGATTCGGCGGCCCAACACGGTCGTCCAGCGCTCGGAAAGAATCACCCCGCCCAATGTCAACAACCCGCCCACCAAGTGATACATCGCCAACTGCTCCTTCAACACCACCGCCGCAATCAGCGCGGTAATCAATGGCAGCAGGTTAAAGAACAACGTCGTGCGGCTCGGCCCCAGACGCTGCACAGCTTGCATCCACGCCAGCGGCGCGAGCATCGACGCCAGCAGGCACGCATACAGCACCAGCGGAATGTTCTGCAGAGTCAGCCCGGTCTTCGGCGAAGCTGCGTATAGCGGAAACAACACGACAATCGCCACCAGCACCTGCAAATACAGCAACACCAGCGGCGGCAGGCGCAGCTGCCATTTTTTCAGCAAAGTGCTGTAGATCGCATAGGCCAGGGTGGCGATCAACATCATCGCATCACCCATGTTCACGCCGTGTTGCAGCAAAGCGCCGAGGCTGCCGGAGGACACCACCACCAGCACACCGGCAAACGACAACACCGCACCGACCAGTGCCCCCGCCGTCAGGCGCTGACCGAGACTGATGATTGCCATGGCCAGCGACATCAACGGCATCAGCGACAGGATGATGCCCATGTTGGTGGCGGTGGTCAGGGTTGCGGCGAAGTAGGCGAGGCTTTGATACACCGCCATGCCGAGTACGCCGAGGATGAAAATCTTGCCCAGGTTCGGGCGGATCTGCGGCCAGTGCGCGATCACCGCTTTGAGCATGAACGGGGTGAACAGCAAACCGGCGAGGAGCCAGCGATAGAAACCGATCTCGGCGGGGAAGATTGCCCCGACCGCGAGTTTGTTGATCACGGTATTGCCGGCCCAGATAAAAATCGCCAGCAGCGGAAACGCGTATTGCATGAGTTGAAACCATTACGTTGATGAAGGGCGATTATCCCTTGTCTGGATGCAGGCCTATACTTCGAACCGGACAACCTGCCTCTGAAACCGGACAGCATGAACAGCAAACACATCGATCTGCTGGATTTCAGCGAACTGCCATCGGCGGTGTACTTCCGCTACGCCGACTTCAATGCCCATGAATACGCCGCGCCGCATCGCCATCCGTGGGGCACGCTGGAGTACGCCGCTCATGGCGTGCTGCACATGGACGTCGACGGCAGCCGCTTCATGTCACCGCCACAGTACGCGGTGTGGGTACCGCCGCAGGTCGAGCACAGTTTCTACAGCCATCAACCGGTCAACTATCGTGCGGTTTGCCTTGACCCCAAGGTCTGCGCCGAACTGCCCAAGCGCGCCTGTACCCTGGCGATCAGTGACATTCTCAAGGCGATTCTCAAAGACTTCGCCGCCCGCGACGTGAAGATTCCCGAACGGGATGCCGATCAGCGTCTGGCGCAGGTGCTGGTCGATCAATTGCAGCAGGCACCCGTGCACGAATGTTATCTGCCGTACGCGAGCAGTCCGGGGTTGCTGGCAATCCTCGAAACCTTGCAGTCCGAACCGGGCAACAATCAGCCGCTGGCGCATTGGGCGCCGCAAGTGCACGTCAGTGAGCGCACGCTGGCCCGGCAATTCGTTCGGGAGTTGGGGATGAGTTTCGGCGAGTGGCGCCAGCGTCTGCGTTATCTCGCGGCAATCGAGGCGCTGGAGACGTCGCGCAGCGTACAGGAAATCGCCTTCGATCTTGGTTACAGCAGCGGCTCGGCATTTATCGCCATGTTCGCGCGGCAGGCCGGTTGCACGCCGGAGCAGTATCGCCGTAGCCATCTGGAAGGCAGGAAGGTGTAACAAGATTTGGCTACACTCCAGCAGAGGCCGCCCCCATCGGTGCGGCGACAAGGAGAAAACTCCATGAAGATGTTGCGTGTGCCGTTGTTGATGATTGGTTTGCTCCTGTGTTCCCAGGGTTTCGCCGCCACGGCGCAACAGAACAAAATGACCACCTGCAATGCCGATGCGACCGCCAAGAGTCTGAAAGGCGATGAGCGCAAAACCTTCATGAGCACCTGCCTCAAGGCAACGCCAGCGGCCAACGATGCCAAGGCCCTGACCCCGCAGCAGGAAAAAATGAAAACCTGCAACGCCGACGCGAAAACCAAAGCCCTGACCGGCGATGCGCGCAAGACGTTCATGAGTGATTGCCTGAAGAAAAAATAACCTGGTTCTGTGGGGGGCGCCCTCACCCTAACCCTCTCCCAGAGGGAGAGGGGACTGACCGCGGTGTTTTCAGATATCCATCGACCTGAACTATCCGGCCGATTCTGGATTCAATACAGCACTGGCAGGTCACCGGATTTCTTCGCCACTCCTCGATCGGTTCCCTCTCCCTCCGGGAGAGGGCTAGGGTGAGGGCTGGATCTCAAGCCGTGCAGCAAAACCCGAAACACCGCATATACCTAGTGCTCCCCCGGGAACGCTGGCAGACTGCCAATCCTTTTACGCCGTTCGTTTTGAGGCTGTATGCCAACGTTTTCTGAGCGTCATGTAGTGTTCTGGGTCAGTTGCATCATCATTTTCGGCGGTTTGCTGCTGGTGCTACCGTTGCGCTTGTTGCCGAGTCTGCTGGCCGGGCTATTGGTATTTGAACTGGTCAACATGCTCACCCCGCAACTGCAACGGCTGATCGAAGGCCGCCGCGCGCGTTGGCTGGCGGTGGCGTTGCTCGGCACTTTGGTGGTGAGTGTGCTGGCGTTGATCTTCGCCGGCGCGATCAGTTTTCTCCTGCATGAAGCGGAAAACCCCGGCGCTTCCCTCGACAAATTCATGGGCGTGGTCGACCGCGCGCGCGGGCAATTGCCGCCGTTCATCGACGCCTATCTACCGGCCAGTGCTGCCGAGTTTCGCGTGGCGATTGGCGAGTGGATGAGCAAGCACCTGTCTGACCTGCAACTGGTCGGCAAAGACGCCGCACACATGTTCGTCACGCTGCTGATCGGCATGGTGCTCGGCGCGATCATTGCCTTGCAGCGCATCCCCGACGTGACCAAACGCAAACCGCTGGCGGCGGCGCTGTTCGACCGTTTGCACCTGTTGGTGCAGGCCTTCCGCAACATTGTCTTCGCGCAGATCAAGATTTCCCTGCTCAACACCTTCTTCACCGGGATCTTCCTCGCGGTGATCCTGCCGATGTTCGGCATCAAGTTGCCACTGACCAAAACCCTGATCGTGCTGACCTTCCTGCTCGGCCTGTTGCCGGTGATCGGCAACCTGATGTCGAACACGCTGATCACCATCGTCGGCCTGTCACTGTCGATCTGGGTGGCGATTGCCGCGCTGGGCTATCTGATTTTTATCCACAAGCTCGAGTACTTTCTCAACGCGCGCATCGTTGGCGGGCAGATCAGTGCCAAGTCGTGGGAGTTGCTGTTGGCGATGCTGGTGTTCGAGGCCGCGTTCGGCCTGCCGGGGGTGGTGGCGGGGCCGATTTATTATGCGTACCTGAAGAGTGAGTTGAAGTTGGGCGGGATGGTCTAACCACTCCGTGATCGTTCCCACGCTCTGCGTGGGAATGCATCCCGTGACGCTCCGCGTCACAACCTCAACAGCGGACGCAGAGCGTCCATGGCGGCATTCCCACGTAGAGCGTGGGAACGATCATCAGTTCATGGCGCCGTAGCGTTTCATCGCTTCAATCGCCAGACCGCTACCAATGCTGCCAAAGATATTCCCTTCAACATGCCGCGCATTCGGCAACATCGCCGAGACGCTGTTGCGCAGCGCCGGAATCCCGCTCGAACCACCGGTGAAGAACACGGTGTCGACCTGATCGACCGCCACACCGGCATCGTTCAACAGCTGCGTAACACTGCCGCGCACCCGCTCCAGCAACGCGTCGATCGCCGACTCGAACAGCGCGCGCGTCAATTCCACGCTCAGTCCGGCCTCGATCCGGTCCAGCGGCACGTGGCGGCTGTCGGTGTGGGTCAGCTGGATCTTGGTTTCTTCGACTTCCATCGCCAGCCAGTGCCCGGCGCGTTGTTCGATCAACTTGAACAGGCGATCGATGCCGCCAGTGTCTTCGATGTCGTAGCGCATGCTGCCCAGCGCCAGGCTGGATTTCTGCGAGTACACCGAGTTGATGGTGTGCCAGGTCGCTAGGTTCATGTGGTGGCTGGTCGGCATGTAGGCGCCGCTCTTCATGCGGCTGCCGTAGCCGAACAGCGGCATCAGACCTTGCAGGCTCAGCTGTTTGTCGAAATCGGTCCCGCCGATGTGCACACCGCCGGTGGCGAGGATGTCATCGTGACGGTTATCGAGGCCACGACGCTCGGGCGACAGGCGCACCAGCGAGAAGTCGGAGGTACCACCGCCGATGTCGACGATCAGCACCAGCTCTTCTTTTTCGATGGTCGACTCGTAGTCGAAGGCGGCGGCGATCGGTTCGTACTGGAACGACACGTCCTTGAAGCCGATCTTGCGCGCCACTTCGACCAGGGTGTCTTCCGCTTCCTGGTCAGCCAGCGGATCGTCATCGACGAAGAACACCGGACGCCCGAGCACCACCTGCTCGAATTCCCGACCAGCGGTGGTTTCCGCACGGCTCTTCAACTGGCCGATGAACAGGCCGAGCAGGTCCTTGAATGGCATCGCCGTGCCGAGCACGCTGGTGTCGTGCTTGATCAGCTTGGAACCGAGCAGGCTTTTCAGCGAGCGCATCAGCCGGCCTTCGTAGCCTTCCAGGTACTCGTGCAGCGCCAGACGGCCGTAAACCGGGCGGCGTTCCTCGATGTTGAAGAAGACCACCGACGGCAGGGTGATCTTGTCGTCTTCCAGCGCGATCATCGTTTCCATGCCGGGGCGCAGCCAGCCGACGGTGGAGTTGGACGTGCCGAAGTCGATGCCGCAGGCACGGGCTGGAGAGGCGTCTTTCATGTCTTTCGGTTCCGGTCAAAAAAACGGCCGCGCAGTGTATGTCAGTGCGCGCCAGAATCGAAGGCCGGTCATCTGCTATTTCACGACTAAACTGCCTTGAAACCTCAAGCTTTGCCCCAAACTTGCTGGCATGGGCCGGCAGAACCACCGGCGGTCGCAAGAACCGCCGTCCACTGCCGATAAACTTCTGCTGCGCCACCCGGTCACAACCTTGAGATCGGTCAACCCGGCACGCGCGAATCGGCGCATGCTGGCATCGGCGCGAAATCGATAACGGATGGTGATTCCTTCGATGGACTTCAAAGACTATTACAAGATACTTGGCGTGGAGCCGACAGCAGACGACAAGGCAATCAAGGCTGCCTATCGCAAGCTGGCGCGCAAATACCACCCCGATGTCAGCAAGGAAAAAGACGCCGAGGCCAAGTTCAAAGACGCCTCGGAAGCCTATGAAGCGCTGAAAAGCGCCGACAAACGCGCCGAATATGACGAGCTGCGCCGTTATGGCCAGCACGGTCAGCCGTTCCAGGGGCCACCGGGCTGGCAGAGCCGTGGTGGCTTTGGCGGCGGCGGTGCTGACACCGGCGACTTCTCGGACTTCTTCAGTTCGATCTTCGGCAATCGCGGCCCCGGTTTCGGTGGCGGCGAAGGTCGGCAACAACGCAGTGCTGGGCGCCGAGGGCAAGACGTGGAAATGGAACTGCCGATCTTCCTCGAGGAGACGCTCGCTAACGAATCGAAGAAAGTCACCTTCCAGGTGCCGCAATACAACGCCAACGGCCAGCACGTCAGCAATACCAGCAAGAGCCTGAACGTGAAAATTCCGGCGGGCGTGACCGACGGCGAACGCATCCGCCTCAAAGGCCAGGGCGCACCGGGCGTCGGTGGCGGGGCGAATGGCGACCTGTACCTGACCATTCGTTTTGCGCCACACCCGAAATTCGATGTTGAAGGCGAAAACCTGATCATCACCTTGCCGCTGGCACCGTGGGAACTGGCGCTGGGGGCTGAAGTGGCGGTGCCGACCCTGACCGGCAAGATCAACTTGAAGGTGCCGGCCGGCAGCCAGAACGGCCAACGCATGCGCGCCAAAGGTCATGGCCTGAAAAACAAGGCGGGCGAGCGCGGTTACCTGTTCGTCCAGCTCAAAGCCGTGATGCCGAAAACCTCGGACGACGAGGTCAAGGCGCTGTGGCAGGAACTGGCGAAGAAAGCCGCGTTCAACCCGCGCGAGAACTTCTGAATTCGACGACGGAGTAGCCCATCATGAGCAGCCCCCTGATCGTTCAACTGGACCTGGCAGAATTCTGTGAGGCGGCCGATTTGTCGGACGTCTACGTGATCGAAATCGTCGAGCACGGCATCCTCGAACCTCAGGGCGCGCAGCCCCGGGAGTGGCGCTTCACCGATTACGAATTGGCGTTGGCCAAACGGGCGGCGAAGTTGCGCCGTGATCTGGAACTGGAGTGGGAGGGCGTTGCGCTGGCGCTGGACCTGCTGGAGGAGGTGCGTGAGTTGCGTGCCGAGAACCGTATGTTGCGGCAGCGTTTGGGGCGGTTGGTGGTGGAGTAGTCAGCCTGAAAATCTTGTTGTGGCTGAGCTGGCCTTATCGCTGGCAAGCCAGCTCCCACAGGGTTTTGCGTTGGAATGTAGATCTCGGATCGGCGCAGAACCTGTGGGAGCTGGCTTGCCAGCGATGAACGATAACGCGGAGTTTCTGACTCAACATTGAAAAGGCCCCGAAGGGCCTTTTTTTGTGGTCAGAACAAAAAGTACCGCTGCGCCATCGGCAATGTTTCCGCCGGTTCACACCACAGCAACACCCCGTCAGCCTTGACCTGATAGGTCTGCGGATCAACATCGATGTTCGGCAGATAGTCGTTGTGAATCAGATCGGTTTTCTGCACGTCACGGCAGCCCTTCACTACGCCAATCTTTTTCTTCAAACCCAACGCTTCCGGCAGCCCGGCTTCCTGCGCAGCCTGACTGATAAAGGTCAGGCTAGTGGCATGCAGCGAGCCGCCGTAGCTGGCGAACATCGGGCGGTAGTGCACCGGTTGCGGTGTCGGAATCGAGGCGTTGGCATCGCCCATAAGGCTGGCGGCAATTGCACCGCCCTTGAGGATCAGCGTCGGTTTCACACCAAAGAATGCCGGGCGCCACAGCACCAGATCCGCCCATTTGCCGACTTCGATCGAACCGACTTCATGGCTGATGCCATGGGTGATCGCCGGGTTGATCGTGTATTTGGCGATGTAGCGTTTGGCGCGGAAGTTGTCGTTGCCTGCGCCGTCCTGCGGCAGTGGGCCGCGCTGTTTTTTCATCTTGTCGGCGGTCTGCCAGGTGCGCGTGATGACTTCGCCGACGCGGCCCATGGCCTGGCTGTCGGAGCTGATCATCGAGAATGCGCCGAGGTCGTGAAGAATGTCTTCGGCGGCAATCGTTTCGCGGCGGATGCGGCTTTCGGCGAAGGCGACGTCTTCGGCAATGCTCGGGTCGAGGTGGTGGCAGACCATCAGCATGTCGAGGTGTTCGTCGATGGTGTTGCGGGTGAACGGCCGGGTCGGGTTGGTCGAGCTCGGCAATACGTTAGGGAAGCCGCAGGCCTTGATGATGTCCGGTGCGTGACCGCCACCGGCACCTTCGGTGTGATAGGTGTGAATGGTGCGGCCCTTGAACGCGCCGAGGGTGGTTTCGACGAAACCGGATTCGTTGAGGGTGTCGGTGTGGATCGCTACCTGCACATCGAACTGGTCGGCGACGTTCAGGCAGTTGTCGATGCTCGCCGGCGTGGTGCCCCAGTCTTCGTGCAATTTCAAGCCGATGGCGCCGGCCTTGACCTGCTCGATCAACGGCTCCGGCAGGCTGGCGTTGCCTTTGCCGGTGAGGCCGATGTTCATCGGGAAGGCGTCGGCGGCCTGAAGCATGCGCGCCAGGTGCCAAGGCCCGGAGGTGCAGGTGGTGGCGTTGGTGCCGGTGGCGGGGCCGGTGCCGCCACCGATCATGGTGGTGACGCCGCTCATCAGCGCTTCTTCGATCTGCTGCGGGCAGATGAAGTGGATGTGCGTGTCGATGCCGCCGGCGGTGAGGATCATGCCTTCGCCGGCGATCACTTCGGTGCCGGCGCCGATGGCGATGGTCACGTTCGGCTGCACGTCGGGGTTGCCGGCCTTGCCGATCGCGGCGATGCGCCCGTCCTTGAGGCCGACGTCGGCTTTGACGATGCCCCAGTGGTCGATGATCAGCGCGTTGGTGATCAGCGTGTCGACGACTTCGGCCGCGAGCAGTTGGCTTTGGCCCTGGCCGTCGCGGATAACTTTGCCGCCACCGAACTTCACTTCTTCGCCATAGGTGGTGAAGTCTTGTTCGACTTCGATCCACAGTTCGGTGTCGGCCAGGCGCACCTTGTCGCCGACGGTGGGGCCGAACATGTCGGCGTAGGCTTGACGGGAAATCTTCATGCTGCGTCCTTCAGGAAAATAGTGGTGAGCCATCGACCCTCACCCTAGCCCTCTCCCAGAGGGAGAGGGGACTGTGCGCGGTGGGCCGGCTATCGGTGATCAGCTCCGCAGAGGGGACTGTTCGCGGTGGGTCGGCTATCGGTGATCGGCTCCCTCTCCCTCGGGAGAGGGCTGGGGTGAGGGGCAGCGGTGCACGCAGATATCAGAGATCACCCATGACCCGTCCGGCAAACCCGAACACCCGCCGATGCCCGGCGTAATCGACCAGCTCGACTTCGCGACTCTGCCCCGGCTCGAAGCGCACCGCCGTCCCCGCCGGAATATTCAGGCGCATGCCACGGCTCGCTGCACGATCAAAGGTCAGCGCGTCATTGGTTTCAAAAAAGTGATAGTGCGAACCGACCTGGATCGGCCGGTCGCCGCTGTTGGCGACTTTCAGGCTGACGGTGCGGCGACCGACGTTGAGTTCGATGTCGCCGGGCTGGATCTGGTACTCGCCAGGAATCATCACTGGGCTCCTTGCAGAATCTTGTAATAGAGGGCGGTCGGTCGATAGGTACCGTGCGGGTCGCAGGCGTAATCGGGAATCTGGCCCGCGCGGGTGTAACCCAACGCCTTGTAGAAATCTTCGGCGGGCGAGCCGGCCTCGGTGTCGAGGTAGAGCATGCCGCGCTTGTGTTTGGGCGCTTCGAGTTCCAGCGCACTCATCAATTGCTGACCGAGACCGCGACGCCGTGCGTGTTCGCGCACCAGCAGTTTCTGCACCTCGGCGCGGTTAAGACCGTTGGTCTTCTGGCACAGGCCCAACTGCACACTGGCCAGCACCTGCTCGTCCTTGACCACCACCCAGAGCAGCACGCTGCCTTTGTTGACGTTGTCCTGCACCTCATCGAAATAGGCGCGCGCCTGAGCCGCATCGAGGTCGGCCATGAAGCCGACACTGGCGCCGTAACCGACCGCATCAAGCAGCAGATCAATCAGGCCCTGACGGTAGTGGGCAAAACTTTCAGCATTGACGCGGCGCAGTTGGGCGGCGTTCATCGGTGTCACTCCTTGTTGGCGTCAGGCGGCTCCGCGCCAGGGTTGAGGGTCAGTTGCATGAAGGTCAGGTCGAGCCAGCGGCCGAACTTGGTGCCGACCTGCGGCATCTGCCCGGTGATGCTGAAACCGGCGCGCTCGTGCAGGCGAATCGAGGCGGCGTTGCCGCTTTCGATGGCGGCGACCATCACGTGTTTGTCGCAGGTTCTGGCGCGCTCGATCAGCGCCGCCATCAATTGCGGGCCGAGGCCGTTGCCGCGCTGGTCGCTGCGCACATAAACCGAGTGTTCGACGGTATGGCGAAAGCCGTCGAACGGCCGCCAGTCACCGAATGAAGCGTAGCCGAGTACGCTGTTGTCACCGTCGATGATTACCAGAATCGGATAGGCCTGGGCCTGACGCGCGCTGAACCACGCCTGGCGGTTGCCGAGGTCGACGGCCTGTTCATTCCAGATCGCCGTGGTGTTGAGCACGGCATCGTTGTAGATGTCGCGGATCGCCGGCAGGTCGGCGTGGACGGCGTCGCGAATGGTGTAAGTCATGGCGTAGCCTCAGACGATCGGTTGGTGGACGGTGACCAGTTTGGTGCCGTCGGGGAACGTCGCTTCGACCTGGATCTCCGGAATCATTTCCGGGATGCCTTCCATCACTTGCTCGCGGCTGAGCAGGGTGGTGCCGTAGTGCATCAGCTCGGCCACGGTCTGGCCGTCACGCGCGCCTTCAAGCAGAGCGGCGGAGATGTAGGCCATGGCTTCCGGGTAATTGAGTTTCACGCCGCGCGCCAGACGCCGCTCGGCGACGAGGCCGGCGGTGAAGATCAGCAGCTTGTCTTTTTCGCGTGGGGTCAGGTCCATTGTGGGGTTCCATCAGGGCAGATTTGTGAGGTTCTTGCCGGTGTGGGGTGCCAGTTGGAGCAGCCCCTCACCCTAGCCCTCTCCCGAAGGAGAGGGGACTGATCTCGGTTGTTTTCAATGGCCGGTTCAGTCAGCGGTATTCGTTCAGTCAGTTAAATTCATTTCAAGCGACTCGGTCAGGCTCCCTCTTGCGAGGGAGAGGGGACTGATCTCGGTTGTTTTCAATGGCCGGTTCAGTCAGCAGTATTCGTTCAGTCAGTTAAATTCATTTCAAACGACCCGGTCAGGCTCTCTCTTTCGAGGGAGAGGGGACTGATCTCGGTTGTTTGCAATGGCCGGTTCAGTCAGCGGTATTCGTTCAGTCAGTTAAATTCATTTCAAGCGACTCGGTCAGGCTCCCTCTCCCTCCGGGAGAGGGCGGGGGGTGAGGGGCTTTTTCAGGTACTCCATATTCTGGGAGATACCGCCTCACGGCCCAGCAGCACCGGACGCAGCAAGCGCCATAAATCGATGAGCCAGGCGCGTGCCAACAGCGCTTCGCTTGCCAGGCAACGAGCAACCAACAACCCCGGCAACTGGGTCAGATCCCCGCGCACGTCATGGCCCAGCGAGCGGCAACGCTCCAGCAACTCAGCCTCAATCTCACCGGTGACCAACAACGTTGCAAACACCGGATTGCCATCCAGGCCAATCGGCGAATCAAGCAAACCGTCATCACCGACAATGCGCTGGCGCTCGTGCCAGAGCAATCGGCCATCGCGGCGAATATCCAGGTGCGCCTGAAAATGCCCGTGGTCAAAACGTTCGCCACTGGCCGGGCGACCCAGCGCCACCACATCCCAGTAAAACAGCCGTGCATCACCCTCAAGTTCAATCGAAGTGCTCAGCTCAGCCTGCGCGGCGCTATAGACGATGGTCTCCTGCGGCAGCCATTCCAGCGTCCCGCCGGCTGCCACTTTCAAATCCAGTTTTTGATACGCCGGCCCACCCGCGCGATACCACTTGGCGGCACCGGGGCTGGTGATCTGCGCCCAGGCGTCGGCTTCGACGCGCGCGCTGATGTCCAGCCGATCACCGCCGGCAATCCCGCCCGGCGGGTGGACGATGATGTGCTGACAGACTTCAGGGCCTTCGGCGTACAGGTGCTTTTGCACCCGCAGCGGCCCGAGGTGTCGGCGCATGACCGGGCGCGTGCAGTCGCCGAAACGGGCATAAGCGAGTTCCAGCGCGGCGTGCCAGCTCGGGGTAAACAGGGCAGGTGCAACAGTCGAATTCATGGTGTGTAATTATCGTTAGGAAGCTACAGATTAATTCGTTGTACTAGATCGTTACCAGCCCGCGTACACCCTCGGCCTCCATATTTTTACCGCGACCCTGCTGGACGATCTCGCCCCGGGACATCACCAGATACTGATCGGCCAGTTCCGCGGCGAAATCGTAGAACTGCTCGACCAGCAAAATCGCCATATCACCGCGCGCCGCGAGTTTCTTGATTACCGCGCCGATCTCCTTGATCACCGAAGGTTGAATGCCTTCGGTAGGCTCGTCGAGGATCAGCAAGCGCGGGCGGCTGGCCAATGCGCGACCAATCGCCAACTGCTGTTGCTGACCACCGGAGAGGTCACCGCCGCGACGCTGCTTCATTTGTAGCAGCACCGGGAACAATTCGTAGATGAAACTTGGGACTTCCTTGGCTTCACTGCCGGGAAAACGCGACAGGCCCATCAACAGATTCTCTTCCACCGTCAGGCGTCCGAAGATCTCGCGGCCCTGCGGCACATAGGCAATCCCGGCGTGAACACGCTGGTGTGGCTTGAACGTGGTGATCGGTTTGCCTTCCCAATTGACTGCGCCTTCTTTGGCCGGCAGCAGGCCCATCAGGCATTTGAGCAGGGTGGTTTTGCCGACACCGTTACGGCCGAGCAGGCAGGTGACTTCGCCGACTTTCACGTCGAACGAGAGGCCACGCAGGATGTGGCTACCGCCGTAGTACTGGTGCAGCTTGTCGACTTGCAGCATTTCCAAATTCTCCCTGTTGCACACAGAACCCTGTGGGAGCTGGCTTGCCAGCGATAGCGGTGGATCAGTCGGCATTAATGCTGGATGTGCCGGCCTCATCGCTGGCAAGCCAGCTCCCACAGTTTTGATGAGTGTTTGCAGCTTCAGCGGCCGAGGTAAACCTCAATCACGCGCTCGTTTTCCTGCACTTGCTCAAGCGAGCCTTCCGCCAACACGCTGCCCTGATGCAACACGGTGACGTGGTCGGCAATCGAGCCGACAAAGCCCATGTCATGCTCCACCACCATCAGCGAATGCTTGCCCGCCAGCGACTTGAACAGTTCAGCCGTGAACTCGGTTTCTGCATCGGTCATGCCCGCCACCGGCTCATCGAGCAGGAGCAATTGCGGGTCCTGCATCAGCAACATGCCGATCTCGAGAAACTGCTTCTGACCGTGGGAGAGCAAGCCTGCCTGACGATTGACCGAGGTGGTCAGGCGAATCGTCTCCAGCACTTCGCTGATTCGATCTTTTTGCTCGCCGTTCAAGCGCGCACGCAAACTGGCCCACACCGACTTGTCGGTTTTCTGCGCCAGTTCCAGGTTTTCAAACACGCTCAGCGCCTCGAACACCGTCGGCTTCTGAAACTTGCGGCCGATGCCGGCCTGAGCGATTTGCACTTCACTCATTTGAGTCAGATCCAGCGTTTCGCCGAACCAGGCTTTGCCGTGACTCGGCCGAGTCTTGCCGGTGATCACGTCCATCAGCGTGGTTTTACCCGCGCCGTTAGGGCCGATGATGCAGCGCAATTCGCCGACGCCGATGTACAGGTTGAGATTGTTCAGCGCACGGAAGCCGTCGAAGCTGACGCTGATGTCTTCCAGCGTGAGGATCGTGCCGTGACGGGTGTCGAGGCCCGGGCCGACGCGCTGGCCGAGGCCGATCGAGTCGCGGCTGGTGCCGGCGTCCTTGTTCGGTTCGACGGGAAAGAAGGCCGGTTCCAGCATGAATTCAGCGCTCGCCGTGACTCTCATTGTTCACCTCGTTTCTTCAGCAGACCGATCACGCCTTTGGGCAGGTACAGCGTCACGACGATGAACAGCGCGCCGAGAAAAAACAGCCAGTACTCCGGGAAGGCCACGGTGAACCAGCTCTTCATGCCGTTGACCACACCGGCGCCGAGCAGCGGGCCGATCAGCGTGCCGCGACCGCCAAGGGCAACCCATACCGCTGCTTCGATGGAGTTGGTTGGCGACATTTCGCTCGGGTTGATGATGCCCACTTGCGGCACGTACAACGCCCCGGCCAGGCCACACAACACCGCACTCAACACCCACACGAACAACTTGAAACCGCGCGGATCGTAGCCGCAGAACATCAAGCGGTTTTCCGCATCGCGCAGCGCTGTCAGCACGCGGCCGAACTTGCTCTGCGCCAAGCGCCAGCCGATGAACAGGCTCGCCACCAGCAACAACACCGTCGCAAGAAACAGCACCGCACGGGTGCCCGGTTCGGTGATACCGAAACCGAGAATCGTGCGGAAATTGGTAAAGCCGTTGTTGCCGCCAAACCCGGTCTCGTTGCGGAAAAACAAGAGCATGCCGGCGAAGGTCAGGGCCTGGGTCATGATCGAGAAATACACGCCTTTGATCCGCGAACGGAAAGCGAAGAAACCGAAGACCAGCGCCAGCAAGCCCGGCGCCAACACCACCAGACACATCGCCCAGATAAAACTGCTGGTGCCGGTCCAGTACCACGGCAGTTCGCTCCACGACAGGAAGGTCATGAACGCCGGCAGACCATCGCCGGCGGCCTGACGCATCAGGTACATGCCCATCGCATAACCGCCGAGAGCGAAGAACAGGCCGTGACCCAGCGACAGCAAACCGGCGTAACCCCAGACCAGATCCAGCGCCAGGGCGACGATGGCGTAGCAGAGGATTTTGCCAACCAGCGTCAGCGTGTACGCCGAGATGTGCAGCGCATTGTCGGGCGACAACAACGACAGCAGCGGCAGGGCGATCAGCAGAGCGAGGATTACCGCGCCAATCGCGAGGGTGATTTTCGGCCCGGCCTTTTGCGTGGCCGTGACTAACAGAGGCTGGTTCATCAGTCGATCACCCGTCCTTTCAGTGCGAAGAGGCCTTGCGGACGTTTCTGGATAAACAGAATGATCAGCGCGAGGATCAGGATCTTGCCGAGCACCGCACCGATCTGCGGTTCGAGAATCTTGTTGGCGATACCCAGGCCGAAGGCTGCGAGCACGCTGCCGGCCAACTGGCCAACACCGCCGAGCACCACCACCAGAAATGAATCGATGATGTAGCTTTGGCCGAGGTCCGGGCCGACGTTGCCGATCTGACTCAGCGCTACGCCGCCGAGGCCGGCGATGCCCGAGCCGAGGCCGAAGGCGAGCATGTCCACGCGACCGGTCGGCACGCCACAGCAGGCGGCCATGTTGCGGTTCTGGGTAACGGCACGGACATTGAGGCCGAGGCGGGTTTTATTCAGCAGCAGCCACGTCAGCACGACGACGAACAATGCGAAGGCGATGATCACGATGCGGTTGTACGGCAGCACCAGATTTGGCAAAACCTGAATTCCGCCGGACAGCCACGCCGGGTTGGCCACTTCAACGTTCTGCGCGCCGAACAACAGGCGCACCAGTTGAATCAGCATCAGGCTGATGCCCCAGGTGGCGAGCAGGGTTTCCAGTGGGCGGCCGTAGAGGTGGCGAATCACCGTGCGCTCTAGCGCCATGCCGATCGCCGCCGTGACAAAGAACGCCACCGGCAGCGCAATCAACGGATAAAACTCAATCGCTTGCGGTGCGTAACGCTGGAACATCAACTGCACCACGTAGGTCGAGTAGGCACCGAGCATCAGCATTTCGCCGTGGGCCATGTTGATCACGCCGAGCAGGCCGAAGGTGATTGCCAGACCGAGCGCTGCCAACAGCAGAATCGAACCGAGCGACATGCCGCTGAACGCCTGGCCGAGGATCTCGCCGATCAGCAGTTTGCGTTTGACTTGGGCGAGGCTGGTTTCGGCCGCCGTGCGTACGCCGGCATCGGCTTCGACGCCGGGTTCGAGCAAACCTTCGAGGCGCGTGCGCGCCAGTGGGTCGCCGGTTTCGCCAAGCAATCGCACCGCCGCGAGTCGTACGGCCGGATCAGTGTCGACCAGTTGCAGATTGGCCAGCGCCAGGCTCAGGGCGGCATGGACGCTTTCATCTTTTTCGCCAGCGAGTTGCTGGTCGAGGAATTTCAGCTGCGCGGGTTTCGCGCTTTTCTGCAATTGCTGCGCGGCAGTCAGACGGATTTTGGCGTCGGCGGCGAGCAATTGATGGCTGGCCATGGCGGTGTCGATCAGACCCCGCAGGCGATTGTTCAGGCGCAGGGTTTTCGGTTGGCCGTCGATCGTCAGCTCGCCTTGTTGCAGGGCGTTGAGCAATTCGATACGCGCCGGGTCGGGCTGCGCGGCCCAGGTTTCCAGCAGTTTGGCTTGCTGCACAGGATTGGCCGCGACGAAGTCTTCGGCGTCGCCGGCATGGGCCAGCATTGGCAGCAATAGTGCGATGGCTATGAGAAAGCGGTGTATGGCAGTGGGCATTAGTGGTGTCCTGTTCAACCGCCCCCTCACCCTAACCCTCTCCCAGAGGGAGAGGGGACTGACCGAGGTGTCTGGACGATGTGCTGCGACCTGCGAATTCGAGTCGAACTCAGGCTTTGAAAAGCATGAAGATCGGCTCCCTTTCCCCCTCTCCCTCTTGAAATTGAGGGGACTGACCGAGGTGTTTGAACGATGTGCTGCGACCTGCGAATTCGAGCCGAACTCAGGCTTTGAAAGGCATGAAGATCGGCTCCCTTTCCCCCTCTCCCTGAGGGAGAGGGCTGGGGTGAGGGGGGGGAATCTAAAGCCCGCCTCAAAAACTGAATCCGCCTCAGTTGCTCTTCACCGCATAATCCGGCTTCTTGTCGTTGCCCTGAATGAACGGGCTCCACGGTTGCGCACGGATCGGCCCTTCGGTCTGCCACACCACGTTGAACTGACCATCAGCCTGAATCTCGCCGATCATCACCGGTTTGTGCAGGTGGTGATTGGTCTTGTCCATGGTCAGCGTGTAACCCGACGGCGCGGCAAAGGTCTGGCCGGCGAGGGCTTCGCGGACTTTGTCGACGTCGGTGGATTTGGCTTTTTCCACCGCCTGCGCCCACATATGAATGCCGACATAAGTGGCTTCCATCGGGTCGTTGGTCACGGCTTTGTCGGCGCCCGGCAGGTTGTGTTTCTTCGCGTAGGCCTTCCAGTCAGCGACGAATTTCTTGTTCTGCGGGTTCTCCACCGACTCGAAGTAGTTCCACGCCGCGAGGTTGCCCACCAGCGGTTTGGTGTCGATGCCGCGCAGTTCTTCTTCGCCGACCGAGAACGCTACAACCGGTACGTCGGTGGCTTTCAGACCCTGGTTGGCCAGCTCTTTATAGAACGGCACGTTGGAGTCGCCGTTGACGGTCGAGATGACCGCAGTCTTGCCACCGGCGGAGAATTTTTTGATGTTGGCAACAATGGTCTGATAGTCGCTGTGGCCGAACGGCGTGTAGACCTCTTCGATGTCTTTGTCGGCGACGCCTTTGGAGTGCAGGAACGAGCGCAGGATCTTGTTGGTGGTGCGTGGGTAGACGTAGTCGGTGCCGAGCAGGAAGTAGCGTTTGGCGCTGCCACCTTCTTCGCTCATCAGATATTCAACCGCCGGGATCGCCTGCTGGTTTGGCGCGGCGCCGGTGTAGAAGACGTTCGGCGACATCTCTTCGCCTTCGTATTGCACCGGATAGAACAACAGGCCATTGAGCTCTTCGAACACCGGCAATACCGATTTGCGCGACACCGAGGTCCAGCAGCCGAACACCACGGCGACCTTGTCCTGGGTCAGCAACTGCCGGCCCTTTTCGGCGAACAGCGGCCAGTTCGACGCGGGGTCGACCACCACCGGCTCAAGCATCTTGCCGTTCACACCGCCCTTGGCGTTGATCTCGTCGATGGTCATCAGCGCCATGTCTTTGAGCGACGTTTCGGAGATCGCCATGGTGCCGGACAACGAATGCAGAATCCCGACCTTGATGGTCTCGGCGGCCTGGACAGTCCAGGTCATGCCCATCGCGGCAATGGATGCCGTGAGTGTGAAAGCCTTGATCAAACTGCGACGCTTCATTGTGCGATCTCCATGAACGTTTGAAGTTTTTTTTGGTTGGCAGATGCGAACGACTGAAGGGTGTTTTGCAAGGGCTGTGCCCGGTCGGGTTTTGGCAAGAAAATGTCGTGTTAGAGCGGTTGACTGCATGGCGCATGCACCACGAAGGAACGCCCATGGCGCGTTGGTGCAGGCTGCCGCGCCAGATTGGGGCGCAAAAAAAACCCGTGCAGGTGACCCTGCACGGGATTGGCGTTGAAGAAGATCGAGTGCGGGTTCAGGAAGAAGTCGAGGCAGACCCGGTTGGTCGGTTCATCCGCGCCAGCAGCAATCGATCCAGCAACCACACCACCACCAGCGAAGCCCCCACCAGCGGAAACACCACCGCCAGCGCCAACATGATCACCACGCCGGTTTTCCATTTCGGCAGGTCATGACGCAGCGGCGGCACACCCAATTTGCCTTGCGGCCGACGCTTCCACCAGATCACTACACCGCTGACGGCACTGAGCAGAATCATCAGGCAGATCAGCAGCACGACGATCTGGTTGACGGTGCCGAACATTTTGCCTTCGTGAAGCATCACGCCGATTTCCGTGGCGCGGGCGACGCTGCCGTACTGCTCGAAACGCACATCGGCGAGCACTTTGCCGGTGTATTGATCGACGTGCAGGGTCGCATCGTTGCGCGGGTCATCGGCGAACACAGCGATGGTGAACACGCCGGTGGCAGTGGTCGGCAGGGTGATGCTGTAGCCCGGCTCGACTTTGCGCTGGGTGGCGATGTTTTGCACGTCTTGCAGGCTGATGGCGGGTGCTGCGGGGCCAGCGTTGGTGGCGCCGTGGTTCATGTGTTCGGCGTGATCGCCGGACATCGGCATCGGCGTGTTTTCCATCGCCCAAGGCACGGTCTGGCGGGTGGCGCTGTTAAGGGTTCGAGCCTCGACGTCGGAGGTCGGCACGTTGTCCCACATCGCCGCCGGGAACACGTTCCACACCTGCGCGTATTGCTTGCCCCAGAAGCCGGTCCAGGTCATGCCACTGAGCAACATCACCAGCAGCAAGGTCGCGCCCCAGAACCCGGTGACCGCGTGCAGGTCACGCCACAACACGCGACCGCGACTGTTCAACCGCGGCCACAGAATCCCCGCGGCCTGACCGCGCGGCCACCACAGGAACAGGCCGGACACCACCAGCACCACGCCCCAACCGGCGGCCATTTCGATAAGGCGGTCACCGACGGTGCCGATCATCAATTCGCCGTGGATCGCCCGGGCAATGGCCTGCAGGTTTTGCTTGGCATCCTGTTCGCCAAGGATGTCGCCGTGGTACGGATCGACGAAGATGTTGAGTTCCTGGCCGGCGTTTTTCACCACAAACTGTGCGCTGCGTTCGGCGTTCACTGGCGGCAGGTACTGGGTGACCTGGCCTTGCGGATAGGCACTTTTCACTCGTTGCAGCAGGTCATCGGCCGGGACAGTGTGATGCCCTGCGGGGACGTTGAGCAGGCTGCTGTACATCAGCGAATCGAGTTGCGGTTTGAACAGGTAAATGATGCCGGTCAGGGCCAGCATCACCATGAAGGGGGCGACGAAGAGACCGGCGTAAAAATGCCAACGCCAGGCCAGGTTGTAGAAATTCGGTTTGGGCTGTTTCATCACGTGTGCTCCGCTGGGCGAATTTTTCTAGATCAAGAGATCGCAGCCTTCGGCAGCTCCTACAGGGGTACATGCGGGCTGCGATCTTTTGACTTTTCTTGTTAGAAACTCATGTCGACCTTGGTCCAGAGCGTGCGCCCCGGCTCATTGATCGCTTGCTGGTCATTGGCCGGGTAGCCGAACCCGGCGTTGCCCGCCAGGTTCAGGTGTTCGGCGTAAGCTTTGCCGAACAGGTTGTCGACGCCGCTGCTGACCTTCCAGTTCTTGTTGATCCGATAGGCACCGTTGAGTGAGAACACGCCGAAGCCCGAACTCTTGTCGTAATCCTTGCCGACCACGTTGCCCTTGTTCTGGTCGATACGGTTCTGCGCGGCAACCACCCTCCACAGTGCGCCGGCGCTCCAGTTGTCTTCGCTATAGGTCAGACCGAAGCGTGCATCCAGTGGCGGCATTTGCGGCAGGGCCGTGCCGTCGCTGCTGTTCTTGCCCCAGGCGTAGGCCAGGGTCGCATCGGCTTTCCAGTTATCGGTGAGTTTGTACGCGGCACCGAGTTCACCGCCCATGATTCGCGCGTCGATGTTCTCGGCGCGCGAGGTGCTCATGCCCATCATTCCCGGGGAGTAGTCGAAGAGGATGTAATCGCGGACTACACCGATGTAACCCGAGGCCCAGGCTTCGAGGTCGGCGCGCTTGTAGTTCACGCCGAAGTCGAACTGGGTGGTCTTCTCCGGTTTGATCGAATCGAACGCGTTGACCGATCCCGCCGGGCCGGACTTGGGCGAAAACAGCTCCCAGTAATCCGGGAAGCGTTGCGCGTGGCCGAGGCCTGCATAGAGCGTGGTCGGGCTGTCGGCGAGGTCATGCTCGTAACGGACGAAACCGCTCGGCAGGGTATCGGCACGGGTGTCGTCGGCGGTCGGGTTCGGGCGAGTCATCATGCCCGAGCCGGTGGTTTGCCGGTAATCCTTGGCCGAAGCGCGGTCGACGCGGGCGCCAGTGATCAGGCGATCACGGTCGGCGGCGTACCAGGTCATTTCGCTGAACACGCCGTAGTTATGGAAATCGGCGTCCTTGCTGTACGGCTGATCCTTGTAGGTGTCGATGCCCATGCCGCTGCGCTGGCGGTGCTCGTTGGTCTGCGCGTCGAGGCCGGTGATCAACTGAATATCAGCCCAGCGCCAGGTCGCTTTGATCCGCGCGCCGAGGGTGCGGCGGTCGACATTGGACGCCATCGGCCCCGCCATCATGCCGGTGCCGGACGGCGTGCGCAGGGTGTAGTTGTCCATAACGTGGTCAGCGTAGTTGTAGTAGATCTGCGCTTCGAGTTTCTCCAGCACGTCCGTGATATTGGATTTTTCGAAACGCAAACCGAGGCTCTCGCGCAGGAACTGCGAGCCGTCCATGCCGCGTCCGGCGTAGCGCGCTTCGCCATCGCCCTTGCCGGCGGTGAGTTCGATCAGAGTGTCGGCGTCCGGGGTCCAGCCGACCGCAATGTCGCCGTTCCACTTGTCGTAGCGCGAGGCGACGATGTCGTTGTTGCCGTCGCGGTAGTCGTCGGAATGCGCGGTGTTGCCGATTACTCGCACGTAGCCCAACGGGCCACCGGCAGCGGCGTCGACAACCTTGTCAAAACGTCCGTGGGAGCCAGTCAGAATGCTTGCGTTCACGCGGGTGCCGAGTTCGCCGAAGCTCTCTGGCTCACGGTCGAACAGCACGGTGCCGGCCGAGGCGCCCGGCCCCCACAGCACAGTTTGCGGGCCTTTGATCACGGTGAGTTTGTCGTAGGTTTCCGGCGAGATGTACGAAGTCGGCGCGTCCATCCGGCCCGGGCAGGCACCGAGCATCATGCTGCCGTTGGTGAGAATGTTCAGGCGTGAGCCGAACATGCCCCGCAGCACCGGATCGCCGTTGGTGCCGCCATTGCGTACCAGTGCGAAGCCCGGAATGGTTTTCAGATAATCGCCGCCGTCACTGGCCGGCACTGGTTGGCGTGGATCTTTTGGATTGGTGACGATGGTCAGCGGCGAGCTCGGGGCGATTGCGGTAATCACCGTCGGGCTGAGTTCTTCGTTGTGCGCGGCGTGATCATCGGCCAGCACCAGCGGGGACAGCAGAACGCCGCAAAGGACGGCGGTAGCGTGCCTGAAACGAACCCGCGATTCGTTCAGAGCGAAGGACGCCGGGGCAGAACCCAAGCGTGGAACAGCAGTAAACCTGGACATGACAATTTCCATCAAACAGTCGTAAACGACACGGCCGGCAGCCTGAAGCTGTCTTCTCCACCGTGTGCAATCAAAGGTGCGTGTTTACGTGGCGATGGGTGGGGCGCGGCTGCGGGCGCCGGGGAAGAAGGTCTGCCGGGCGTGGCCCAGGCGTGGGGAGGGTGGGGTGAAGGTGTTCAGCGGCGGGATGTTGAAGGCGACGAAATCACCGCCGCCGGTCAGTGCCGGGCAATTGAACAGCAGGCTGCAATAACCGCACTTTTCCCACAACACGTGGTGCGAGGATTGCGGTGGGCAGTGTTCGGCGCTGGGCTTTGCATCATGGCCGCTGTGATCCATGCCCGGCATGCCCATCGACATGTCCATGCTCATCGGCATCGATGTCGAGACGTGTTGATCCATCGGCATCGACTGAGAAATCAGTGGGCCGATGAAGATCATCAACATGGCGAACAGGGCGATCCAGCTGCCGCGAGTCAGGTGTTGAGTCTGACGGCGTTGCCGGGAGGGCCTGGCGCTCTGCGGGCGCATGGGCGGAGTCTGCCGGAAGGCTTACTGGGCGTGCGCGTGGGCCTGCGTGGTTTCCGGCGGTTTCTTCTGCACCGAGACGTCGACGGTGACGTCACCGGCCTTCTCGAAATGCATCGTCAGCGGGAAGCGCTTGCCGTCGCTGAGCAGGCTGCGATCGGTCGGGTTGAGCAGCATCACGTGATAGGCCATCGGCGCGAATGTCACGTTGCCGCCGGCCGGAATGGCCACACTCGGCACCTGCTGCATCTTCATCAGATCGCCCTGCATGACGTGTTCGTGCAGTTGCGCTTCCGGGGCGATGGGCGAGTCGACGCTGAGCAGGCGATCGTCCGTCTTGCCGGCGTTGTGAATGATGAAATAGGCAGCAACGGTCGGCGCATTTGGCGGCAACTCTTGCGACCACGGATGGGCGATCTCAAGTTCGCCCACCTTGTATTCGTGGGCATGAGCAAAGCACGCCGGCAACAGCAGCGCAGCGACGACGATGAGTTTGTTCAACATGGCAGTTCTCCAGAACGATTTGAAACGCAGGTCAATTGCGCGAACAAATCAAACCAGAGGGGAGGCGCGGGGATTGAGACTCGGCCATTGCTGGCGCGGCGTGGGTGTTTGCAACGAGGCGGGCGCCACACTGCGATTGCTTTCATAACGGGCGAAGTAAAGCTGCGGCGAATGCCCCGGCAACGCCACCAACGGCGCCGAGCCCGAGCAGCACCAGCAATGCTGCATGTTCGAATGAGTGTCGTTGCTCGGGGCCTTCTGATCGGTGGCGCCGATGTTGATCGCCACCATCTTGGTCCCGCTGCCGGTGCAGAAACTGCTCCAGAGCAACTGTTCGGCCGGTGAATTGGCCGCCTGCGCCATCGCTCCCGTCATCGGCATGGCGAGCATGTTGAACAGCACTGCAAAGCAGGCGATCCAGGCAATTGCTAGCCGGTGTCGGTTCATGGGACAGATCCATTGGGTGGGCGATCAGGCGCGGCTATTTAGCCTGATCAGGGCGGATAAGTAAAAAAGCGTCGTGCGGTTTGGTGTCGCAGCGCGTTCACAGTGTTACGGCATGCAATCGCAAACCCAGAGCCTTCATGACTTTCATGATAGTTGCGAATTCGGGATTGCCAGTGCTACTCAGCGCTTTATAAAGACTTTCGCGGCCCAAACCTGCATCCCGCGCCACTTGTGTCATGCCTTGAGCCCGGGCGATGTCATTGAGCGCTGCACGGATAAGGACGCCGTCGCCTTCATCGTCGTCAAAACAGGCATCCAGATACGCCGCCATGTCCTCGGGAGTTTTGAGGTACTCGGCGGCGTCAAAACGGGCGAATTCTTCGGTCATGATTTACTCCTCATTTCCGATGTTATGAGCCATCTGCACGGCGCGTTTGATATCTCTTTTTTGTGTCGATTTGTCGCCCCCGATCAGCAGTAGATAAATCACTTCGCCTTTGCGTGTGAAGTACATCCTGTAACCGGGGCCGTAATGAACACGCATTTCATAAACAGTGTCACCGACGAACCCGCAATCACCGAAGTTGCCATTTTCGGCTGTTTTAATTCTGGAGATGATTCGGCCTTTCCCTTTGATGTCTTTCAAGGAGTCGAGCCATTCGGAAAATATGCGGGATCGTTCAAAAGCGATCATGTCGGGATCGTATTCCTTGGGATACAAGCTGGCAAGCCGCTTTTCTTGGCTGTCTGCTTGTCGGGATTAAAGGAACCGAAGTATTGGGGTGAGGATGTAGTGAAAAACAGTCGGCTGCGTCCTCAAAAATTGCAGGTAAATTCGCAAATAAATTCGAAGTCAGGAAAAGTCTGACGTCGTCAGGGCTTCAAGGACTTCAGACGCTGATCGAAATTCCCGATCAACCTCTGGCAACCCCGGACGCTTCAACACAATCACCGGCACCCCACGTTCACGCGCCACTTCCAGCTTCGGCTCGGTGGCGGTGCTGCCGCTGTTCTTGCTGATCAACACATCGATCTGCCGCCGCTCGAACAGTGCGCGCTCATCCCCAAGCAGAAACGGCCCACGCGCACCGATCACTTCGCAGCGTTCATTGCCCGGGTAAACGTCGAGGGCGCGCAGGGTCCAGAACTGGTCGGCGGGGATTTCATCGAGGTGTTGCAGCGGTTCGCGGCCGAGGGTGAACAGCGGTCGGCGAAACGGCTTGAGGGCAGCGATCAACTCGTCCCAGTCGCTGACTTCGCGCCAGTCATCACCGGACTGCGGTTGCCATGCCGGACGGCGCAAAGCCCAGCAGGGGATGTCGGTCCGGAGTGCGGCGGTCGCGGCGTTCTGGCTGATCTGGGCGGCATAGGGATGCGTGGCGTCGAGCAATAGGTCGATGCCTTCGTCACGAATGAATTGCGCCAGACCTTCAGCGCCCCCGTAGCCACCGACGCGCACCTGACAGGTCAGGTCGGTCGGTACTCGGCCAACGCCAGCGAGGCTATAGATATGTTCTGGCCCCAGCGTGCGAGCAATTGCCAGCGCTTCCGTGACGCCGCCGAGCAGCAAAATTCGTTTCATGCAAAACCTCCGGCATGCCCGACAATGCCGCCCTGACGATCAATCGCAAACACCTCGACCTGCACCTGCGCCGGCACCACGCTGCGGGCGAAATTCAACGCATGGCGGCAGACTTCATCACCGAGGGCGATCCCCGCCGCACTGGCCATGGCCAATGCCTGCTGGCTGGTATTGGCTTCACGAATGCCTTGCTGCAAAGCCTCATCGGCGCCAATCGCCGCGGCCCAGTCTGCCAGTTGCGGCAGGTCGATGCTCGAATGCCGCGAATGCAGATCCATGTGCCCGGCGGCCAGTTTACTGATCTTGCCGAAGCCGCCGCACAGGCTGAGTTTATCCACAGGCACTTTGCGCAGATGCTTGAGCACCGCACCAACGAAGTCACCCATTTCGATCAGGGCGATTTCCGGCAGATTGTAGACCCGACGCATGGTGTCTTCGCTGGCGTTGCCGGTGCAGGCGGCGATGTGCAGATACCCGTTGGTCTTGGCGACGTCGATACCCTGATGAATCGAAGCGATGTAAGCCGCACAGGAAAACGGCCGGACGATGCCGCTGGTGCCGAGGATCGATAATCCACCGAGAATGCCCAGCCGTGGGTTCATGGTTTTCAGCGCCAGCGCTTCGCCGCCCTCGACATTGACAGTGACGTCGAAGCCGCCGCCGTAGCCGGTCTCGGCGGCGAGCAGGCTCAGATGATCGCTGATCATCTTGCGCGGCACCGGGTTGATTGCCGGCTCACCAACGCCGAGCACCAGCCCCGGCCGAGTCACGGTGCCCACGCCGGCACCGGCATTGAAGCGAATTCCCGGCTCACTCAGCAGCCGCACCCGCGAGTAGAGCAGCGCACCGTGGGTCACGTCGGGATCGTCACCGGCATCCTTGATCGTCCCGGCCTCGGCGCCGTCGTCGGTCAAACGACAGAACTCCAGGCGCATCTGCACCTGTTTGCCCTTCGGCAACACGATCTGCACTGCATCGGCGGACAGCCCGCCGAGCAGCAGGCGTGCGGCGGCAAGGCTGGTGGCGGTGGCGCAGCTGCCGGTGGTCAGGCCGCTGCGCAGGGGTGCAGGTTGTTCGGCGGTTTCGTCACGCATCGAGGGGTTTGACCAGATCGAGCAGAGTGATTGGCAGCGCCTGGCGCCAGGTATCGAACTCGCCGAGCGGCTGCGCCTGGGCGACATGAATGCGCGTCAGCTCGCCACCGAAGCGCTCGCGCCAATTCATCAGGGCCACTTCGCTTTGCAGCGTCACTGCGTTGGCGACCAGACGGCCACCGGGTTTGAGCTGTTCCCAGCAGGTTTCGAACACGCCCTCACGGGTGACGCCGCCACCGATGAAAATAGCATCCGGGCGTTCCAGTCCGGCCAGTGCCTGCGGTGCCTTGGCGCGAATCAACTGCAAACCGGGCACGCCTAACGCATCGCGATTCTGTTCGATCAACTGTTGACGGCCATCATCGGCTTCAATGGCCAGCGCCCGGCAACTTGGATGAGCACGCATCCATTCGATGCCGATCGAACCGCTGCCCGCCCCGACGTCCCAAAGCAACTCGCCGGGTGTCGGGGCGAGGCGGGCGAGGGTGATGGCGCGCACGTCGCGTTTGGTCAGTTGGCCGTCATGTTTGAACGCCGAGTCGGGCAGTCCGGCAAGACGCGACAAACGTGGCGTGTTGGTGTCGGCGAGGCATTCGATGGCGATCACGTTGAGGTCGGCAGTCGAGGCAAGACTCCAGTCGTTGGCGCTGGCGTCGATCCGCTGCTCGGCGCCACCACCCAAGTGTTCGAATACGCTCATGCGGCTCCAGCCAAAGCCGCGATCGCGCAGCAATTGCGCAACCGCCGCCGGGCTCTGGCCGTCATTACTGAGCACCAACAAGCGTACGCCGCTGAACAACTGCGCATTGATCGCTGCCAGTGGGCGCGCCACCAACGACACAATGCTCACCTCCTGCAACGGCCAGCCCAGCCTTGCAGCCGCCAGTGAGCAGGACGAAGGTGCGGGCAGAATCAGCATTTCATCGCTGGGCACCTGCCGCGCCAGGCTAGCACCGACGCCGTAGAACATCGGATCGCCGCTGGCCAATACACAAACCGCTTCGCCGCGTTGTTCCAACACCGGGGCCAATGAAAACGGGCTAGGCCACAGTTGGCGTTCGCCGCGAATGCACACCGGCAGCAAATCCAGCTGACGCTGGCCCCCGATAATCCGCGAGGCGTCCATCAGAGCGCGTCGAGCATTTTTACCAAGGCCTTTAAAGCCGTCTTCAGCGATGCCTACAACCGTCAGCCAAGGGGCCATACCTTCCTCAATCGTGCGCTTGCCATTATCCGGCGACATGATAGCGCGATGGCTGCCAACTGACCGCTTGAAATCTTTTAATTGTTGATCGGACACTAATTGTTTTAGTTGCTTTAATTGAAGTTTTTGTGAGGTTGTTATTCTTTCGCGATGAGCTGCTGTTTATAACTGAACAGGCAGTGAGAGTGAGTGCCAGGCAAGGCACTTCAAATTACAGGAGTAGAGAGATGAATGAGATGCAGCAGTTAACAAGTCCGTTGCTTGATGGCGGTGCTTCAGTCGTGATGGGAGGCAATCTACTGACTTTTCTTTCGGGGGTGGCCAGGGAAGATCAGCGGTTCATTAAAGACAGTATGCGCTGGGCGGAATATAGAGCGGATCAGCGCCATAACAGAAAACATGAGTCGGCGGCGTGGTTCGAGTTTTACTCCGGCGTACTGTGGTCCATCGGCTGGGGTTTGGAATACGAACCGGTCATTGTCGCCGACAAGAACTTTTCAGGAAACGTATTGGACACGTGGGCAAAGTCGGTCTCGACGTTGATTAGTCGATCAAAGATTGCCGCAATGAAAGAGACGTTTCAATTGCTTGAGTGTAGTTCCGCTGGAATCGATGCGTTATCAGACAGTACGCGCGCATGGGGAGACTTTCGTTTTTCCCCGGCGCAATACAATGCCCAGAAAGAATTGGAGATTGTGGTCAGCAACGTCCGTTTTTTGCAGGCTGACTGGAGCTCGAATTATCTGTTCTGGACGATACAGCACAGTGGCTCGCAACTTGATATCCAGTCTAGGCGCTTTGCAATAAAACCACGACAGGTGGAAGAGTATCGCGCACGGTTAAGCGCGGCGGTGCTGGAGATGCGTATGACAGAGATTGAACTAACGCGTTGAATTGCTGTTGGGAGATAAGTGTTTTGATTATTGGTGTGAAGCCTGAAATGAATTGAATGGAACGTAAGTTGATTAGTTTTCGCTGGAAGGCTAATTTGGTTTTACGCCAAGACGGCGTTTAGATAACTGCATGGAATCAAAGTAATGAATGAAGTAAATGATCAAGTAATTTCTGCTGCGCAGCGTGTTGCGTTAATTGCTGAGTGCAATGAGTTTGTCGCGGCGCAACCGGTAATACGTGCGCGCACATTCCGTGCGGCCACGGACTTGCCCATTGACAAGGATGAACTGAACGCCGCCATTATGGGGTCGGGTATCGCCGGCTTTGATGCGAGCATGTCCAAGCGCAGCAAGCGTATCGTCAAGCACTCTTACATGTATGCCGACCTGGTTGCCTTGCTCAAGTTTCCGTCGGCCAGTCAGAAAGAACAACGATACAACGAGTTCATGCGACTGATGAAGTTGACCGGATGGTTCGCCTTCAGCCAGCCATATAATCGCTACAGCGCTTCTTCGCAAAAGCTCACCATGGACAATGTTGCATTGAACATTATCCATGCGGCGGTGGGTGCAGCTATTGGCCAAGGCCAGGCAGCATTGAAGGTGCTGTCGACTGTCGCCGATAAGACCATGGATGCGCTGAAGAACGAGCCTGAAGCGTTAAAGCTTTTTGAAAACAACTCGAAGAAAGCCGAAGGTGGCAACTTCTGCATGTCCAGTGCTCTGGAAGATGCCGACGGTGGTATCACCCTGGCCGTTGCAGCGGTGCAATACCTCGCCACTGCGCAGCCGACCAAGGTTCTGTTTATCGAGTGGGCCACTTCTTCGGTTGAAATCTATAACGGTGCGGCCACCATGCATATGGATGAAGAGGACTACTTGATGGTTGAACCGCTGATTGTCAAAGCATTGACCGAGCAGCGTGAAAAAGCACTCAGCTATGAGTTCGGTACAAAGGCCTGAGTTTAAGTAAAGCCAGAGGTGCAAACTTCTGGCTTTCCAGGAAGCAGAATATGAACACAGGATCTAAAACCTTCGTCTGCGCAGGCGCGATCATTCTGCTGGCGGACGAGTTATCCACTGCAGACAGATCCGATAGCCTTGATGCGCTGCTGTATTCTCAAACGGTCGCATCCCATAAAGTTTCCGATGTAAGCGATGTTACAGCATGGACCCACGCTAATAAAATGGCGATGAGGGCCACCGGAGCCTTATTGCTGGACAATCCAGGCGTCAGTCTCCCGCTACCGATGCCTGACAGCTTTACCTTGTTGGAGTTTGCAACCAGACTTTTGCACCACTGGATTCCCGCAACGGTAACTCGCGTGAGCGCCTCGGCGATCGAGTCGCAGTTGAAGCAAGTCTCAGTTGCCGTTGCCAATGAAAGTATCCAGCCGCATATTTTATCGGGGGGAAATTGCATAAGGTTTATGTTGGGCTTTGCTTCTGCCGGGACAACGTTATCGACGGTAATCCTGTCTTTCGAGAGTGCGGAAAGCATCGTCGATAATGTGCTTCATCATCGTTTCAACAGTAAGAGTGTGCAGGGCAACGTGTTTGTCGAAGGCTACCGGGCGCTGATTGATCCCGAAGATTATATTTTTTCCCGGGCCAAGGTTATCTCGCTATTGGGCGAGCGCCGCCAAGAGCAAATCATAGCGTTGTCGTGAAATGACTGCGTGGGCACTGCCCGTCGAACGAGTATCCAGGGATATGTCTTGCAAACCGACGGGCAGACTTTTCATGCCGGTGAACAAAGCAGGCATAATACCGCGCCTTTCCCTCGCTACTGGTTCGCCCCTTGAACGAACGCTTTTTGTCCACTGCCATACGCCCCTCGGCCTGTCCGGGGTTGCTGCGTATCGTCCAGGCGCTGGATGGCGGGATCTGCCGGATCAAGCTCAATGGCGGCTCGATCAGCGCCGAACAGGCAGATGCGGTGGCAACTGCGGCGCAACAGTTCGCCAGCGGGGCGATCGAGGCGACCAACCGCGCCAATCTGCAGATTCGCGGAATCGGCCCGCAATCTGCTGCGCTGATTGATCGTTTGCTCGCCGCCGGCCTCGGCCCGCGCACGGCGGCCGGTGACGATGTGCGCAATCTGATGCTCAGCCCCGCTGCCGGGATCGATCGGCAGATGCATTTCGACACGCGCAGCCTCGCCGGGCAGATCCTCGACACCTTGCAAAATCATCCCCGTTTCCATGAGTTGAGCGCCAAGTTCTCCGTGCAACTCGACGGCGGTGAAGCGTTGGCGATGCTCGAACATCCCCACGACCTGTGGTTGTCGGCGTTCGAGCGTGACGGTGAAACCTTGCTGGCGTTCGGTCTGGCCGGATGCCCAACGGATCGTGCACTGGGCGCGGTGTTGCCGGAGCACGGCCATGCACTTGTGGTGGCGGTACTGGAATTGTTTCTTGAGTTGGCGCGCCCCGAGCAAACGCGCATGCGCCATTTGCTCGACGAGTTGCCGCTCTCGGCGTTTATCGGGCAACTGAGCACGCGCTTGCCGATCAAGCTGATCAGCCATTGGCAGCGCGCGGCTGTTGCGGACGATCTGCACATCGGCGCTCATCCGCAAAATACCTCGGGGCGGGTGTACATCGGTGCAGTGCCGGCGCTGGGCCGTCTCGATCCGGCGATGCTGCGCGGGGCGGCGCAACTGGCCCGTCGGTTCGGCAATGGCAGCCTGCGCTTCACACCTTGGCAAAGCCTGCTGGTGCCTGATGTGCAAGCCAGCGATGCGGCGCAAGTGCTGGAAGGTCTTGAGCAACTGAACCTGCTGACCCGCGCTGCCGAACCCCTTGCACGACTCATCGCCTGCACCGGTTCCAATGGCTGCGGCAAAGGCCTGGCCGACACCAAGCAGGACGCCCGCCTTCTGGCGACGTTGCTGCCTGCTGCCCTCAACATCCACCTCAGTGGTTGCCCGCGCTCGTGCGCCGCCGCCCACTGTGCCCCGGTGACGTTGCTGGCCGTCAATCCCGGTCATTACGACCTCTATTTTCGCGATGCGACGCTGCCGGGTTTCGGCGCGCTGCACGCACGCAACCTTACTATTGAAGCGGTCGCGACCCTGCTCGCCACCCGCTCTCGGAGCCCCCTTGATGCTTGATTACATCCGCGACGGTCAGGAGATTTATCGCAACTCCTTCGCGATCATTCGCAGCGAGGCCAATCTGGCGCGCATCCCGGCCGATCTGGAAAAACTCGCGGTGCGGGTGATCCACGCCTGTGGCATGGTCGAAGCCGTCGACGGCCTGCAATTCTCCGAAGGTGCGGGTAAGGCCGGGCGTGATGCGCTGGCCGCCGGTGCGCCGATCCTCTGCGATGCGCGGATGGTCTCCGAAGGCGTGACCCGTGCACGCCTGCCGGCCAATAACGAAGTGATCTGCACCTTGCGCGACGAGAGCGTGCCGGAGCTGGCTCGCGAGTTGGGCAATACCCGCTCCGCCGCCGCGCTGGAACTCTGGCGTCCGCACCTGGAAGGCAGCGTAGTGGTGATCGGCAACGCACCGACCGCACTCTTCTATCTGTTGGAGATGCTCGACGCCGGGGCACCGAAACCGGCATTGATTCTTGGTTTCCCGGTCGGATTCGTCGGCGCTGCTGAATCGAAAGCCGCGCTGGCCGCCGACAGCCGTGGCGTACCGTTCGTGATCATGCAAGGCCGCCTCGGTGGCAGCGCCATGGCCGCCGCCGCCGTCAATGCCCTCGCCACGGAGATCGAATGATGCAGGCCAAAGGACGTTTGATTGGTCTGGGCGTCGGCCCGGGTGATCCGGAACTGATTACTGTCAAAGCCCTGCGCCTGCTGCGCGAATCGCCGGTGGTGGCGTACTTCGTTGCCAAGGGCAAAAAGGGCAACGCGTTCGGCATCATCGAAGCGCACCTGCAAGACGCACAGAATCTGCTGCCGCTGGTGTACCCGGTGACCACCGAAGTGCTGCCGGCTCCGCTCTCGTATGAACAGGTCATCAGCGATTTCTACGATGAGGCTGCCGAAACCATCGCGGCACATCTGGATGCCGGTCGCGATGTCGCGGTGATCTGTGAAGGTGATCCGTTCTTCTACGGCTCCTACATGTACCTGCACGATCGCCTCGCCAGCCGTTACGAAGCGCAAGTGGTGCCGGGCGTGTGCTCGATGCTCGGCGGCGCTTCGGTGCTGGGCGCGCCGCTGGTGTATCGCAATCAGAGCCTGTCGGTGCTTTCCGGCGTGTTGCCCCATGAAGAGCTGAAGCGACGTCTGGCCGATGCCGACGCGGCGGTGATCATGAAGCTGGGGCGCAACTTCCCCAAGGTGCGTCAGGTGCTGGAAGAACTCGGCTTGGCCGAGCGTGCGCTGTACGTCGAGCGCGCAACCATGGCCAATCAGAAGATCGTGCCGATGGATCAGGTCGAGCCGATGTCTTCGCCGTACTTCTCGCTGATCATCGTGCCGGGCGAACGGTGGCAAGGCTGATGACTCAATCCACGCCAGCCATCGTTATTCTCGGTCAGGGTAGCCTGGCCACCGCACGGCGCATTCAGCAGGTCTATCCGGCGGCGCAGATCCACGGCCTCGCCGGGCGCGTCGAAGGCGCCGATTGCACCTATCAGGAATTCGGCGCGACCCTGCGCGCGCTGTATCAGCAGGACACGCCGATCATTGCCCTGTGCGCGGCCGGCATCGTCATCCGCACGCTGGCGCCGCTGTTGCTGGAAAAGGGCGCCGAGCCGGCAGTGCTCGTGGTGGCCGAAGACGGCAGCGCCGTGGTGCCGCTGTTGGGCGGCCTCGGCGGGGTGAATGTCATGGCGCGGGACATCGCTGCCGGGCTGCAAGTCGCTGCGGCGATCACCACCAGCGGCGAGTTGCGTTTTGGTACGTGCCTGCTCAATCCCCCGAGTGGTTACGCGCTGGGCGATCTGGAACTGGGCAAGCGTTTTGTCTCTGATCTGTTGGCCGGCCACAGCGTGCGCATCGAAGGCGCGGCGCCGTGGCTGGATCAGGCGCAACTGCCGGAAGACCCACAGGCGCAGCGCTCGATTCATATCGGCAGTGCCGCGCGTGAAGCGAGCGCCAGTGAGTTACTGATCTATCCACGCAGCGTGGCGGTGGCGGTGAGTGCCGAAATCGTGGACCTGGCGGATGCCGTTCGCAGTGCGTTGCTGCAGGCGCAAATCGCCGTGCCGTCGCTGGCCTGTCTGCTGGCCAGCGAGACGCAAATGGCTTCGCCACGTTTGCGTGAAGCGGCGCTTGAGCTGGGAGTGCCGCTGCGCTTTGTTGCGGCGCAAAGCGACATCGAAAATCTGGCACGTGCCGCAGTGCCTGAGGCTGCAGTCGTGGTCAGCCACGGCGTGGCAATCGCGGTTGCCGAGCAGCCGTTGGATGTTTCGAACATTGGCCGGCCACGCGGTCGTCTCGCCGTGATCGGCCTCGGCCCCGGCGCTGCCGAGCTGATGGTGCCGGCAGTGAAAGCCGAACTGGCTCGCGCCACCGATGTGCTCGGTTACGAAACCTACGTACGCATGGCCGGGCCGTTTCGCGACGATCAAGTGCAGCACTGCACCGACAACCGCGAAGAAATGCAGCGCGCCCGTCACGCCTTCAGGCTGGCCGCCGAGGGGCGCTCGGTGATTGTCGTGTCGTCGGGTGATCCCGGTGTGTTCGCCATGGCTGCGGCAGTGCTCGAAGCCTTGCACGAGTCCACGGACCCGGCGTGGCACAGCGTTGATCTGGAAATTCTCCCGGGCGTGTCGGCGTCGCTGGCCACCGCTGCACAGGCCGGTGCGCCACTGGGTCATGACTTCTGCGTGATGTCGCTGTCGGACAACCTCAAGCCTTGGTCGATCATCGAAAAACGTCTGGATCTGGCCGCCGAAGCGGATCTGGCGTTGGCGTTCTACAACCCGATCTCGCGCGCGCGGCCATGGCAACTGGGCCGGGCGCTGGAGATTGTCGCCCAGCATCGCGCGCCGCAAACACCAGTGGTGTTGGGCCGCGACATTGGTCGTCCCGGCCAGACTCTGCGCACCACGACACTGGGCGCGTTGACCCCGGAGCAAGTGGACATGCGCACCATGGTGCTGGTTGGTTCTTCGACCACCTGCACGTTTGCGCGTGCCAGCGGCGGTGATTGGGTTTACACGCCGCGCTGGTACGGCGAAAAGCCGCTTTCCTGAGTGCCGAGCCGAGGCAAGTTGTAAATAAGTTGCCTCGGTGTGACATCAAGTCGAACTTTATTATCGGACGATCAAGTTTAAGACAGGGCGGCGCATCCGTTGGGAGCGCCGCTTTGTTTGTTTATCGGATGACTCGTCATACGCCTGTTTATTACCGAATCATGCGCGCAATCAACTTGTCTGTTGTTTGATGTTTCTTGGGAAACTATTTGAATTTTGTGCTTTTTGAAGTTGCCCGGCGGGCAGACTAACTTCGTCGAGGATTCTCTCAGCGAATAAAGGATGAAGTCTGATGGGTGTAATGGAGCAATATGTCGACGAGTTTAATTTTATTTCGGCCAATGAATACTCTGCGTTAAAGCGCGCATTCAAGGCATTTTCCAGTTCTGCCGAATATGCAATGTTGGTGACGCTTTACGAGAATGCTGGCCAGGCCACTAGCCTCGCTGAAAAGCTGCAGGTCGTAACACTCTTTCTGGAAAATTTTGAACGCTTGGCAAAGCGTAACCCAGTGCCCGCGATAGCGTTGATCGATAGCGTCGAAGAAAAATTGCGCGATCACGCAGCCCGCTTGACGGGCACTGTAAACATGCTCAGCGACGTGCCCAGTCCCATACCCGGAATCATGCATTTTGTCTGGGTGGGTGGCAGTGAAGTTGGCAATATCCAGCGCGATTACATGAATATCTGGCGTCAGGTGCTGGCTGCCGAGAATTACCAGTTCAATCTCTGGTACGACAGCGATGCGTTACTGGCTTTCGAAATGAATCGGGTTATATCCGACAGCGCCAGAGTTGCTGCAATGGAGTCTGGCGGGGACACCGTGAGCAACCCCGATGAACTTGCAAAGATGATCGAAGATCGTGCGCGTGTATTAAAGCGCGAGATGTTCGAGTACCTGCAACAACCGCAATGGCAAGGGAAAGCTGATCAGGCCCGGATCGACCTGATGGTGCGCGCTTACGGCAAAGACCGCACGACGCTGGAAGCCTTCCGTCAACGCTGCTTGCAAAGCCATCAGCAAATGGCCGGCAGCGACTTGCAGTTGCGTGATGTTCGACGGGAGTTCGCCGGGCACTTTCTAGAGGATGTCTATCAACGCGAAGTATCGATGCGCGGCAACTTTGCGGCGGCAAGTGACGTTGTTCGCTTGCAGGCCGAATATGCCGAAGGCGGGCGTTACAGTGACATGGATTACTTGCCGCCGCTGGCTGACAGACTGGGCGGTGTCGACATCAGCGGGTTCAGTGACGAGCAACGGCTGGGGGTGTTGCAGCTTTTGCTCAATCATGATGAAAGTTTGATGCCCGGTCGCGACCGCCTGCGCTACGCCGATCACACGGACACTTTGCCTGCCGCACATCGCGAGGCACTGCTGGTCTTTGCCCGCAGCAAGCCCGGCGTCAAGCATATATTTGTCGCACCGCGTGAAGTCGTCAGCCCGCAACACGGTCTGCGAATGGGCACGCAATTCAGCAGAGAGATGAACGCTTATCTGCTGGCACAGCCGCAAAGCGAGATGACGCTCGCGGTCATGCAATTGATCCGCTTCAACTATGACTGCCTGCAGGCCGTTGAGCAGGCGGCCATCGCATCGTCGGTAGACTGGTCACAGACTGAACGATTGCTCGATGTCATAGAAAACGTCATGAACGAGAAAATCGAGCAGGGGCAACTGACGCGCACGCTGCAGGATTTTCTGGGTAAGTTGAGCGAGGCGATTTTAAGCTACTACCGTGACGGCATTCGCGTCGGATCGCGCGGCACTATTGCGCTTACCGGACCCGGTGCAGCGGTGACCGGGCTGAAAAATTACGTCGAGACTCACCTCCTGCCGCACAACGAGGTTACGGTTCAGGAGCGCTTGCGACTGGCCGAGGGTTACAACGTGCAGACCGAGGAGGAAGCGATCTCCGGTTGGACCGTCAATGATGACGCCGAGCAATGGCTGGCCAAAGAGCAGGAAAAGTGGAAAACCGGCAAACTCAAATCACGCTACACCGGCCAACTGGCGGATCTGCTTCAGCCGCAACAGACGCTGACGTTTAAACAAGGCTGGCCCGTAGTCGGCGGTAAAGCGGTGCTGCTGACGTCGGTCCTGCAACAATTGATGGATGATCTGGGCGAACCCTTTGTGCGAGCCATGAGGGACAAGCTCAGCGGTGACATCACCTTCACCCAAGCCTTTACCATCGGCTTCGATAATCGTCAGTTGATCCTTGCGCAACCTGTGCGCGAACTGCCTGTTTCCCATGGCGCCGAATCATCAAGCAACCTCAATGAACTGCTCAGCCGCATTGCCCATGATTCCCTGCCGCTGGAACAACTCAGCCCGTTGGTACGCGTCATGCTCGGGGGCATTTTCGGCGCGACAAGTCTGGACGACGCGAGCTTTGCCAACGTCTGGCAAACCGTGCGCGACCTCGCTGTCGAGACTGACGGCGACGGTACTTTCGCTCGTTATGATGCGGTTGAAAAAGCCCTGCGTCAGCGGCAGTCGCCCGACTTCGAGGCCGGGCTGGTGCGTGGACAAGCGCATGACGTCCTGACAGCCCGCGAACTCAAGGTTCAGGCACTGTTTGAACCCTTGACCTTGCGCCAATGGGGCGAACGTATCGGGCAGATCAATCACACGGCGCAAGGCGAGTTCCGCTCGCGGATTCTCCAGCGCAGTGCGCAGGTGCGCGAGATATTCTTCGAGGCCGGCGCGACCTCGGCCCGGCAGCTGTCGCAGGATTTGCTGATGCACACGAGCAGTGATCCGGGGCGCCGGTGTTATCCGCTGGCGTTGCTGATGGGCGCAGCGGTGGCTGCCGGCGAGTCGGCCGAACGGACATTGGTGGGGCATGTCGCCACGGCCAACGTCAACCATCAGGAACCGAGTTCACAGGCTTTGCTCAGTGCGTTGAATGAACTGCGGGCCTTGCCCACCAGCGCTATTGGTGAATCCCGCGGCTTGCAGAGTCTGGGCTCGGTCATTGCGACACTGGAGGCGAAAAGTACGGCCACCGTCCTGTTGCTCGACACCGGCGATCACGCCTTGCTGGTGGCGAAAGTGCAGGCAGGAGGGCAATTCGTCTATCGATTCTACGACCCGAACTTTGCCATTTATGCGTTCGCCGAAAGCGCGCAGGTGAAACTTGGCATTGAGCGTTATCTGAGTGCAGGCGACAGTGCACTGGCCAGGCTCTACGGTCTGGGCGAGATGGCCGGGGCGCGATTCAACGTGATCGAGTTGAACACGCAGGCGATGGCGACCCGCGAGCTTTCGACGGGTTTGCGTCTGGACAGTTTTTTGCGCATTCCTTCAAGTGATTCACGTAGTGTCCCGGTCTGGGCAAAACAGGCCGTGGCGCGCCAGCGTTCGCTCGGCGAAAACGCGCGGATGGGGGCCAGCCTGGCACAGGTGGATGCGCGCTATTGGGCGCAGGCGTTTGCTCAGGCCATGCAGCAGTTGCGTAGCGAACACTCGCTGGGGCGTGAATATCTGCCGTTGCTGGAAACGCTCACACCTCAGGCGGACGGTGACTTTTCGCTGACGCTGGTCGATGCACAGCATCCGCATCAAGTGCGCACCGTGAGCACGACCGACCCGCGCTTCACTCAGCTCAAGCAGCATCTGCATCAGAGCGTGAAGGCAGGCAAACCCAGTGGCCCGGCCGAGGCTGATGGAGGCAGCCGCTTGAGTTTCGCCTTCGCGATCCAGACGCTGATCAGCGAACTGCGCCATCGTGAATACCAGGCCGGGGATCAGTTGCCAGCCTTGTCGATTGCGCTTCAAGTCCAGGTTTACGTCAGCTATGCGCAGTTGGGTTTTGGCGTGCTCAGCGACACCGCACAGATGATCAACCTGGTGCGGCAAGTGGTGGCCAGTGAACAGGCGTTGGTCCTGCGCCAATCGTCGTTGTCCGGCCGTGTGCTCGGTCGCGGGGCAACCGGCGTTGGTTTTGCGTTTTCGCTGGTCAACATCGGCTTCGACATTCATAACCTGTCACTGGCGCAAAATTACGAGCAGCGCTCGCGGTTCTCCACGTCTCTGGCGTTCAACACAATAGCGTTGGGATTGGATGTTGCTGCATTGGCGGCAGGCGGAACGGTTGGCGCAGCGGCGGCTTTTCTGTCTGTGCCGTTACTCGGCATCGGCATCGGTGCAACGGCCATTGCCAGCAATCTTGGGCAGATTGCCGACAAGGCAACAGCGGTCGGCAATCATTTGCGTGCGATACACAACGCTTACAAACCGGGCGCTTTCACTGTCGCAGAGGGTGTATTGCAGTTCCCGCCAGAAGCCGTGATCACCCACCTGGATCTGCAGGACAGGCGGGTTCGCTTTGACAGCCAGCGCTTTTATCCATCGGGCGGCGGCGCACTCGAATTGCCGAAATACAACGATGACCCGCAGCAGATACACCGTTCCCTCAATATCCGCCAGGCTTTCGGTCTCCCCGAGAGCACAGCGCTGAATATCCACGGGGCCGCTTCACTGCATACCGTGGTGCTGCCTTGCACACCACTCTGCTATTACGGCTACGAATATCAACTGGGAGGCGCGGGCTATGTGTATGAGCCTCTGCCGGGAGAGCAGGTCGAGCCTCGTAACGCCAGTGAAATGCCTGAGCCAGACTTTTACTCGTATTTCAATCCGTTCGCGGCACTGGGCGATACGCTGACGAGCCATCTGGATAAGCGCATCCACACACGCTATCCGCAATTGCGCGACAGTGCGGCGGACAAGCTGGAATACGACGAGCAGGGCAACCGGCGTTTTTATCTGCACAGCACACCCTCTTTCAAACACATCCTCTACAAACTGCATCCGGTCTATAAAGCGACAACGATCAGCGTGGTGCTGGACGAGCAGGTGCGCCAACTAGCGGTGCCGACCTTGCCGATGGAGTGCCAGCACAAGCTGTCCTACGAAATCAGCGCCACGTCAGACCGCTGCCAGCTCCGTCTGACCCCGGGACTGAAAACCGTGAAATTCAATGGAGCGACGCAATGGCTGGTGCATGCTCCTTGGGCCAGCATTGAGCAGGTCTGCTTTGATGACGTATCCACGATGGACGACGGCGCCCTGCAGACATACCTGGCGGGGCGTCAACTAACGGTCGACGGTATCGTGCTGTCGGCCTTCGAGGGGCTGATCGAACTGGCCGGGGGAGAGTTGTTTCAACTGGACTGGCAACGTCAGTCGCTGCGCCTGCTTTCCATCACCCTCAACGATGCTAAAGACAATCCGCGTGATGTCCTTGCCCATCTGCGCCAGCGAGACAATGAAGGGCGTCTGGGCACTGGTTACGTCACGCTTCACCGGTTCAGGGTGCCGTTCAATCCGGCCAGCCACGCTGTGCGCACAACCGCTTTTTACGATGTCGCTCGAAAACGCTTGTTGTACGCGCGCGAGCTGCCGCGCGAAGTCAACGACGGCCTGATGCTGGGCGCCGCCAGCGCTGCTCATGCGTGGTTTTATCATCCCGAGCATGCCACGGTCTGGCGCGTGGCTGTGATCAGCGGCCTGGTCGTGCATCGTTATCGGTTATTGAGTGTGGAGCCCGGTACGAAAATCAGCGCTTTCGGGCAACTGGCGGACGGCACTCTGCGAGTCTCGCAGCAGTTGCTAGAACAAAAGTCCATGAATGTGCGCACGACACTGGAGTTTCATCTGACCGACCGCGAAGTGACCCTGACGGACATCCACATGTGGTCGCCCGGTCTGGAAAAATCTTTCCTCAAGCCCGAGGAGGGCACGAGAATCGCGTTTTTCCGCCATCGCCAGAAACAACGCCGTCCCTACGCAGACGAGACACCCGGTATGGCTTCGCCCATCAGCACCTGGACCTACGCGCCATACATTCACGCCCGTGCCTGGTCCTTCGATCAGTTGCTTGAGCGGGCATGGATTGCCGCGCATCACGACAGGTACTTCCCAGCAGACACCGACAGTGACGCGGACAGGGTGATGCTGATGCCTCGAGCCTCTGATCCCGCCGCTGCGCTGCTGTTTTACAGCCGGCAAAGTCAAATGCTCAGTCATGGCATAGAACTGCGTGACAACGTGCCATGGCACAAGGCGCTTGCGAAAGGTGTGATCGATGTTACGCGCGTTGGCGAAAGCTTCCTGGCCACCCAAGACGATGGGCGAATGTTCGAAGTCGACCTCGGCGCCAAGGACGACAACTGGCTGTCCGAGCTTGATAGACCTGTGCTGAAATTTGTCGGCCTCGGCCAGCGTTGGCTGCAGCAAAACCCCGACTGGCTGACGGCATTACCGGCGCTTGCCATGGAATACAGCAGCGCCGCGTTTGCAATCATCGGCTTGCGTGCCCAAGCGGGTCAGACGTTTCTGCCAGTGTGGTGTATTGACGAAAAACTTGTGTTGATGGACGCCATGGGCAGCCACGAGCTTACGTTGCTGGGGCTAACGCCCGACCGGCAAGCGGTTTGGCTGCTTGATATTACTTCCGGGCAGCTGTGGCGCCAGACGCTGGTTGCTCTCGAGCAGATGCACGCGGCGTTCGGCAACGGCAGCGTGTTGCTGCATCGCCAAGCGTTGCCACAGGCCGAGCGAGTATGGTCATCGTGGGCGTTTTGCGAAGTGCTGCCGCATGGCGACGGGCTGCTCGGGCGTACCCGCGAAGGTGTGACGCTGCAACTGCAGGATCAGCAGCCGGCGCGCATTGTCGGCATGGAAAACCGCTGGTCATACGTCTCGGGCCAGACGTCTGTGCAATTGCAGGAGCGTTTAAAAAAGCTGCTGGACGGGCAAGACCATGCCGCGTTTCTTCCCGTTGAAAATACCGGCAATCGCTACCAATACTACGTGCCGAAGCTTGATCGACTATTCGAGGTGTCTGCTCGGGACGATGGAAAATGGGCTACGTTCCTTGGTACGCGTGATGCGGCCAATCCGCTGCTGTTCGACCCGATTGACCCATTGATCTTCAGCGCCGGAACGGTCGATGGCGTCTGGTTGCCGGGTAGCTACGCCCTCCGTGACGAGGAGGTCATGGTGCTGGAAGTGAGTGATGACCTCACCGAGGTACAGCCATTGCTTGCGGACAGCGTCGAACGGTTGATTCTGACCTTCGGTTCGCGCACGGAGGGTTATCAGATATCGGCCGCAACCTGGCAGCGACTCGATTGCATCGTTGTCGATGTGCGGCGCCCATCCGCGGAGCAGGAGACGGAACCTGGCTTGTTGGTGCTGGATATGCCCGAGTGTGGGCATTGGCTGATGTCGCGGATCGATGGCCACCTGGTACTGGCCGATCCGGACAATGGCCACAGTCTGATCGTACGCGGGATCGAGGAGCAGGGTTCATGCGAACTGGCTGTCAAAATCGCTGGCCGTCAGTACGTGTTCGCACTCGAACAATGCTTGAAGGCTTTGGCGAGCGTGCAGGGCAATGACGCAACTGCCAGCCTGGCGGTGCTGGCTGACCATTTGCTCTGACCGGTGAATTCGTCTGAAAACCAAAACGCCGCGAACGTTGTCGTTCGCGGCGTTTTAATTTTGGCCGGCGCACTCGGGGGCCGGTTTCAGGGCACCAAATAGCCTTTGATCCCGGTAAAAATGATCTGCGCCGCCAGGGCGCAGACAAACAATCCCATTAAACGACTGACGATCTGCAATCCCTGATCCCCCAGAATCCGCTCAATACGATTGGACAGGTAGAGCACCACGCCCACGGTGAAGCTGGCCAGCGCGATACTGATGATCGCGGTGAGCTTGTCGTCCCAATGCGGCTGGCTGACGCCCATCACCAGCAAGGCACCGATTGTGCCCGGGCCAACCGTCAACGGGATGGTCAGCGGCACAATGGTGACGTCCTGCTGCACGTTGTCGGCCTGTACCGCCGGTTTGCCCTGCGCCATGCCCAGCGCCGAAATGAACAGCACACTGCCGGCGCCGATGCGAAACGCATCCACGGTGATGCCGAACACATCGAAAATCACCCGTCCGAACAAATACAGCAGGACGCTGGAGACCAGCGTCGCCACCGCGACCTTCCAGGCCAGCCGCCGTTGCTCCTTGCGCGAATAACCGCGGGTCAGACTGATAAAACAGGACAGCACGAAGAACGGGCTGTAGAGCACCAGCATCTTCAGGTAAACGCTGAACAACACGTGGAGCATGGTCATGTCTCGCTGGGAAGGAGAGTGGGGAGGGAGTCTATCAGCGCTTTGCGGGGTTGGGGTATCGACTTTTATAGCGCTGATTGTTATTGGTTTAGTTGTTTGTTAGTTGTGGTTTTATTGCTTTGGTAAGTAGTGTTACATGTTTTTGTTTGTGGGGTGTTGGTGTCTTTGGTTATGGTCGTTTTCGCAAGTTAATGAAGGCTTGCTTAAATGATGATAAGGAATTGAAAGTGAATAATCCAGTAATGCAACAGCTCTATGTCGCCAACTGCATTAGTGCTTTGCAGCAATATGAAATTGATGAGGTTCCAACTATTCAAGGTCGTGGTGTTGCCCTGACCCTTAATTCGGGTGACGCCGTGGACGCGCCGACAAAGGCGGCAGTTGTTGGCGAGGGTCTTTTGGCATTTTCTGCTCATCTGACGGATGACAATCGGACCGACGCACAAAATGCCTTTCTTTTCGCGACACTTGTAGCCAACAAGAAATTCCCGCTCGAAAGCCAGGGCCTGGAGTGGTATCTGCTGTTTCGCGAGGTCATGACCAACTCAGGCTGGACGCCTGTTACCAAGTACTACAACGATCTGGAAGTTGCGGGCACCAGCGTACGGATGGATAAACTGGTCCTGGAAATTCTCGGCTCGGTGGTAGCGGGTCTTGCGGTGCCTGGTCCTGCAACTGCGCTGATGCTGAAGACGGCGGGCGACGCCATCGCCGCTCTGAAAAAACGCGACACCGCATTGACTCTGTATGAGCGCAATCTGCTGAACCACGGCGTTGGCGGCATCACCGCTGGCGTCTGTACCGAAGTTAATGGTGAAGCCATCATGGCCGTCGGCGCTGTGCGTTTTCTGCGTCGCAATACTTCTACTAAAGTTATGTTTGTCGATGTGGATATTCGCAATGTGAAGTTGTACACCGGTGAAACGATCTTTGCCAAGAATACCGAAGTTGCTGATAAGGCGCGCATGGCCATCAGGACTAAGCTGGGTCTGAACGTGGTATCGAAAATCGAAGAGTATGAAATCTGATTGACAGAAGAAGGGCAGTCATGGCGACTGCCCTTTTTAATTACGGAGGCCTAACATGGATGATGAGTGTTTAGTTCTGATTGTCGGGGCTTGTGTGGTGATTATTCCCGATGGTGAACGGCTGGAAGTTTATAGCGATCTGGTCAATTCGATTTTGCTGGCGCAACTGGTTGCCAATAAGAAACGTGAAAAATCCCTGTCCCCGGATTGGTACGGCACGTACGTGAGTGTTCTTGATGATTTCTGGTTGCGCCATCAGAAGTCGAAGCAGACATGGCAGGTCAGCAATCCCGGAAGTCAGTCCGCGCTGGAGTTTTTCAATACAGCGTTAAGCAATGATGCCATGCCTGAAACCCGAATAATGGGTGCTGTTCTGCAGCGAATGGCACAAATACCGGGCGACGAACTCGCCATCCAGCGATTGCGCAGTTTCATGAAAATATCGGCTACGGCCGAGTCGGACAGCATGCCGCCGCCGTTGGCGAAGGTACATCTACTGGTAATTGTCGCGAATGCTGCCGATTCGATAGCAAGCGCGTTTGTTGAGTTCGAGGCGTCACTCGAGTTAAGCCAAAATCCATTTCAACAGATGTATCAGTGCGAAGAGGTTCAAGGCTTGGTCCATGTGCATCACGCCCGGGCAAGTCTGTCGGAAATTCGCTACAGCGGCGCGCGTGAGGCGATTGCCAGGAAAGTCAGGGACAAACTTGCGGACAGCGTGGCAGTGCTGAATCTGCCCAAGGAGATTACGGCATGAAGGACTTGATTACACCGCAGGCTGCGGTGGTGGGCGGCAGTGTCGTGGCGTTTGCCGGTGGCCTGCCTGCGACCCATCGAGACGACATCTACATGAGCACAGCCTATGCGCAAAGAGCAACGCGCGCGGCGTTCGAGGACGGACTATCGGGGGACTGGTTCGAGTACTACAGGAATGTCCTGAAATTTGTCGGATGGGACGTGCCGAAACCGCAAACCTTGACGCCGTCGCGCAATAATCTGATGGCCGGTCAGGCAACGCAGCGTATCGCGGCGGTATTGGGTGAGCAGTTCTGCGAACCTATGCGGCGTGCGCTGCAGGTGATGGAGCGTGACGCATTGGCACTCAGGCTGTTCGAGTCCACGAGCCTGCGTGCCAATGTCGGATATTTTCAAATGATCCCCTGCGTGATGAGTGGCCCGAACAAAGTGGAAATGGGCATCTATCACCGCCAGTTCCAGATCGAGAGAGAGGCCAGCGGGTTTTTGTTCAGCGAGGATGAAACACTCATCCACAACAGCGTTGAACAAATTGCTGCCATTACATTCAACACGCTGCATTACGCACAGTTTCGCGAAAAGGTGAAAAACTCCGTCATCACCGGCTCACTCAAATACCTTGATGGCCTGGAGATCTGATCGAATAACAATACGATCCTGCTCAGAAGGTCGACGCCGTCCGATTCTGCTGATCTCGCTGGGCAACCCAGTGCTCGATCAGCTCGCGCAATTGCGACAACTCGACCGGCTTGGACATGTGCCCATCCATCCCGGCCTGACGCGCGCGCTCCTTGTGTTCGGCGAGAATGTGCGCCGTCAATGCCACGATCGGCGTGCGGATGCGTTGGTTGCTGACTTCCCACGCGCGCAGTTGCTGGGTCGCCGAGAAGCCATCGAGAATCGGCATTTCGCAGTCCATCAGCACCAGGTCGTAACGCTGGGCTTTCATCGCTTGCAGGGCTTCTTCGCCGTTGGCGGCGGTGTCCGGTTGCAGGTTGAGCTTGCCGAGCATGCCGCGAATCACTTTGGTCGAAATCGTGTTGTCTTCGGCAACGAGGATGCGGAAGTCGCTCGGCACTTTGGCAGCCGTGGCTGGGGTGACCACTTGCGGCTGGAACACCACTTGGCCTTTGTTGCGCTGGTTGAGTTCGTCGGCCAGCGTAGTCTTGAGGGTGTAGCCGGCCACCGGTTTGGCGAGGATGCGTTTGATCCCCGAGTTGCGCGCGATGATCTTGCTCGGCGCATTGCTGATGCCGGTGAGCATGATCAGCAGAATGTCGTGGTTCAGGCTCGGGTCTTCCTTGATCTTGGCCGCGAGCTGCATACCGGTCATGCCCGGCATGTTCTGATCGAGCAACACCACATCAAAGTAATCGCGCAGGTGCGCCTTGGTGCGCAACAGGGCCAACGCTTCCTTGCCGGAGGGCACGGCGCTGACATTCAGCCCCCACGCGCTGCATTGCTGCACCAGTACTTTGCGACAGGTGTCGTTGTCGTCGACCACCAACACTCGTGCGCCTTGCAATGGGCTGTCGAGATCGGAGGTCGGGTGTTCGAGGCGATCCGGATCCAGCGGCAGGGTCAACCATAAGGTGCTGCCCTGATTGGCGCCGCTCTTGATGCCGAATTCGCCTTGCATCAAACGGATCAGCTGACGTGCGATCACCAGCCCCAGATTGCCGCCCAAGCGATTCGCCGAGAGGAAGTGCTTGCTGTGCAGTTCGGCGTGCATCAGCGCGTCGCGTTCTTCCTGATCCATCGGTTGGCCGCTGTCCTGCACAGCGATGCGCAGGCGTGGCTTGCTGCTGCGTTCGTCGAGCGCGACGACGATCAGCACTTCACCTTCATCGGTTTTCTTCAGAGCGTTTTCCAGCAGGCTCAGCAGCGTCTGACGCAGACGTGTCGGGTCACCGCTGATCACTCGCGGCACTTGCGGCTGGATGAAGCTGATCAGTTCGACGTTCTGCTGTTCGGCCTTGGCGCGGTAAATGCTCAGGCAGTCATCGATCAAGGCATTAAGGTCGAACTGCACGTCGTCCAGTTCGATTTGCCCGGATTCAAGCTTGGAAATGTCGAGGATCTCGTTGATCAACGTCAGCAGTTCGTTGCCGGCGCTGTGGATGGTCTGCACGTAATCGCGTTGCTTGACCGACAGTGGCGTGCCCAGCAGCAGTTCAGTCATGCCGAGCACGCCGTTCATCGGCGTGCGGATTTCGTGGCTGATCTTGGCGAGGAATTCGGCTTTGGCGTTGATCTCGGCATTGCTTGCGGCGAGGTCGCGGCTGACGCTGAAACGGCTTTCGGTGATGCTGCGCTGACGCTCACCGAGGGCGATGCTCATCAGCAGGCCGCTGATGCAGATGAATGCCATCAGGGTCATGATCAAGCCTTGCGGCGAGACCAATGTCAGCCCCAGCAAGGCCGGAAGAATGATCAGCGTGCCGATGTTGAACACCACCATCGCCGCGACGAACAAACGCGCCGGGCGGTAACCCTTCTGCCAGTGATAGAACGCGACGAACAACATGCTCAGGCCGGCCAGCGCCACCAGTGCATAAGTGATGATGTTCAGCGGCAGGGTGTTGACGAACAGCAGCAACAGGCTGCAGGTCACGATAAACAGAATGTCGCCCAGCAACAGTTTGTTCAGCGGATGCGGGCCGAGCGGGGCGAAGAAGCGATAGGCGAACATCAGCCCGGCCGGCGCCGTCAGCAGCAACGCCAGATAGGCGCCCGGCGTCTGCACCGCATGCCAGTTCGGCAGCCAGGGACCGGCGAGGTTGAGCAGCAGCAACAGGCTCAGGCCCAGCAGGCCTTCACAGACCGCCAGCCATAAGCTGCTGCGCGAGCGGGAATAGGCGTAGCGCACCAGATTGTGCAACAGCAGCATGCCGAGGCAGCCGAACAGTAAACCGAAGACCAGCGTCTGATTGTGATTGGCCGCGCTCATCACCGCCGATTGCAGGGTGACGTGCGGGCGCAACTGATGGTCGGACACCAGGCGCAGATACACGTCGAGGGGTTTGTCGCTCTGCGGCAACGGCAACATGAAGTCGCTGCTCGGCAACGGCCGTTCGGCCTGCGGCTGGTCGGTGCCGGTGTTGCGTTGCTCGATCAGCTTGTCGCCGTCGAGTACGTAGAGATTGAGCTGTGACAGGTCGGGGGCAAAGATGCGCAGCACTTGCTCGTGCTTGCCCGGTGCCAGCCTGAAACGCAGCCACAAGGCGCCATCGGGTTCGGACGCGGTGAGGCGGTCAAGGTCGATGGGGCTGAATTGATTGGTGTAGCGAGCGGAGCGGATATCGCTCAGTTGCAGATTGCCCTGATCGTCGAGCAATACCGACCAGCCACTGCCTTGCGCGGCCTGGGCCGGAAGCATGCAGAGCAAGGTCAGCAACGTGACGGTGAAGCTTATGGCAATCCTGAGCCAGCGCACGGCGAAATCCCTTCGTAGGTTGATGCCAGAATATAACGATGCGCGGCGGCGGAACAGCCCGGCGAGGAACGGTATCCCTCGCCGGACTTGATCGACAGCTTATTCCTGGGTTTCGCCACGTTCACGGGCAATGGCGCGGTAGCCAATGTCCTTGCGGTAGAAGCAGCCTTCCCAGTCGATGGCGGCCGCGAGCTTGTAGGCTTGCTGCTGCGCTTCACCGACGCTGGCGCCCATTGCGGTGGCGCAGAGCACGCGACCGCCGGCAGTGACGACGTTGCCGTCTTTCAGTGCCGTGCCGGCGTGGAAGACTTTGCCTTCCAGCTTCGCCGCAGCATCGAGACCGTTGATCGCTGCGCCCTTGGCGTAGTCGCCCGGGTAGCCGCCAGCGGCCAGCACGATGCCGACGCTCGGGCGTGGATCCCATTGGGCTTCGACCTTGTCCAGCGCTTGCGCGAGCGCCGCTTCAACCAGCAGCACCAGGCTCGACTGCAGACGCAGCATCACCGGTTGGGTTTCCGGATCGCCGAAGCGGCAGTTGAACTCGATGACTTTCGGGTTGCCGGCTTTGTCGATCATCAGACCGGCATACAGGAAACCGGTGTAGACGTTGCCTTCCTCAGCCATGCCGCGCACGGTCGGCCAGATCACCAGATCCATCACGCGCTTGTGCACGTCGGCGGTGACCACCGGGGCAGGGGAGTAGGCACCCATGCCGCCAGTGTTCGGGCCGCTGTCGCCGTCGCCAACACGTTTGTGGTCCTGGCTGGTGGCCATCGGCAAAACGTTTTTGCCGTCGACCATGACGATGAACGAAGCTTCTTCGCCGTCGAGGAATTCTTCGATGACCACGCGCGAACCAGCGTCACCGAAAGCGTTGCCGGCGAGCATGTCACGCACGGCGTCTTCGGCTTCAGCCAGGGTCATGGCGACGATCACGCCTTTACCGGCGGCCAGGCCATCGGCCTTGATCACGATCGGTGCGCCTTTTTCACGCAGATAAGCCAGGGCCGGCTCGATCTCGGTGAAGTTCTGGTAGTCGGCGGTCGGAATCTTGTGACGGGCGAGGAAATCCTTGGTGAAGGCTTTCGAACCTTCCAGTTGCGCAGCGCCGGCGGTCGGACCGAAGCAGTCCAGGCCACGGGAGCGGAACAGGTCAACGACGCCAGCCACCAGCGGCACTTCCGGGCCGACGATGGTCAGGGCAACGTTTTTCTCGGCGAAGTCGGCCAGTTGCTCAAGGGCCAGCACGTCGATGGCGACGTTTTCGCACTTGGCTTCAATGGCGGTGCCAGCGTTGCCCGGAGCGACAAAAACCTTCTGCACGCGCGGATCCTGAGCCACTTTCCAGGCCAGGGCGTGTTCACGGCCACCGCTGCCAATGATCAAAACATTCATTTCAAAAACCTCGGATGACGCTAATTCTGTGGGGGCTGATCGTTCCCACGCTCTGCGTGGGAATGCCTCTACGGACGCTCTGCGTCCGAGGGACGCGGAGCGTCCCGGGCTGCGTGCCCACGCAGAGCGTGGGTACGATCAAGCAATAATCAGTGACGGAAGTGGCGCATGCCGGTGAACACCATCGCGATACCGGCCTCGTCAGCAGCAGCAATCACTTCAGCATCACGCATCGAGCCACCCGGCTGGATCACCGCAGTGATGCCGACCTTGGCCGCGTTGTCCAGACCGTCACGGAACGGGAAGAACGCGTCCGATGCCATCACCGAACCGGCCACTTGCAGACCGGCGTGCTCAGCCTTGATTGCGGCGATACGTGCCGAGTTTACGCGGCTCATCTGGCCTGCGCCGACACCGATGGTCTGACGGTTCTTGGCATAGACGATGGCGTTGGACTTAACGTACTTGGCGACTTTCCAGGCGAAGATCAGGTCGTGGATCTCCTGTTCGGTCGGCGCACGTTTGGTCACGACTTTCAGGTCATCGGCGCTGATCATGCCGATGTCGCGGCTCTGTACCAGCAGGCCGCCGTTGACGCGCTTGTAGTCCCACGCTGCAGCGCGGTCAGCCGACCACTCGCCGCAGGCCAGCAGACGTACGTTGGCTTTCGCCGCAACAATGGCGCGGGCTTCTTCGCTGACGCTCGGGGCGATGATCACTTCCACGAACTGACGCTCGACGATCGCTTTGGCGGTCTCGGCATCCAGTTCACGGTTGAAGGCAATGATGCCGCCGAACGCAGATTCGGTGTCAGTCGCGTAAGCCAGTTCGTAGGCCTGACGGATACCGCCCTCAGCGTCCGGGCTGACTGCCACGCCGCATGGGTTGGCGTGCTTGACGATCACGCAGGCTGGCTTGACGAAGCTCTTCACGCATTCCAGCGCGGCGTCGGTGTCGGCCACGTTGTTGTACGACAGCTCTTTGCCTTGCAGTTGGGTCGCGGTGGCGATGCCGACTTCGGCAGGCTTGGCTTCCACGTAGAACGCCGCGCTCTGGTGCGGGTTCTCGCCGTAGCGCATTTCCTGGGCCTTGATGAACTGGCTGTTGAAGGTGCGCGGGAATTCGCTGCGGCCTTCAGTGCTCAGGGTTTCAGCGGCCTGGTTCACGGTGCCCATGTAGTTGGCGATCATGCCGTCGTAGGCGGCGGTGTGTTCGAAGGCCTTGAGCATCAGGTCGAAACGCTGAGCGTAGGTCAGGCCACCGGCCTTGAGGCCTTCGAGCACGCTGGCGTAATCGCTGGCATTTACCACGATTGCTACGTCTTTATGGTTTTTCGCTGCCGAACGGACCATGGTCGGGCCGCCGATGTCGATGTTCTCGATGGCGGTCGGCAGGTCGCAGCCTGGCTTGTTGATGGTGGCTTCGAACGGATAGAGGTTAACGGCAACCAGATCGATCGGCTTGATGCCGTGCTCGCTCATGATTGCATCGTCGATACCGCGACGACCGAGGATGCCGCCGTGGATTTTCGGGTGCAGGGTTTTCACCCGACCGTCCATCATCTCGGCGAAACCGGTGTAATCCGCGACTTCCACTGCGGCAACACCGTTGTCGCGCAGCAGCTTGAACGTCCCGCCGGTGGAGAGGATCTCGACGCCCAGGGCTTCAAGCTCCTTGGCGAATTCGAGGATCCCGGTCTTGTCGGAAACGCTGATCAAGGCGCGGCGGATCGGCAGGCGGGTAGTCTGGTCGGTCATCTCAATTTCCATCAAAAGCAAAGGAAGTCAGCAAAAAAGGCGACCGTTTTTTACGCGGGCGCCTTTCTGGTTTGATTGAATGCTTACAGCAGATCGTACTGCTTGAGTTTCTTGCGCAGCGTGCCGCGGTTAAGTCCCAGCAGCTCACTGGCCTTGGTCTGGTTGCCCTTGACGTAGTTCATCACGCTTTCGAGCAGGGGAGCCTCGACTTCGGAGAGCACCAGGTTGTACACATCCGTGACGGACGCGCCCTCAAGGTGGGCGAAATAATTGTGCAGCGCCTTCTCGACACTCCCGCGAAGGGTCTGGCCTTCTTCGCTCGGGGTATTGAGGTGCTGTTTCAAATTCACGTTGTCGCTCACGGGTGCTGTTCCACTCACTAAAGTCTCGGTCATCATCGTCATGCGGCCACCCCTTCTTCGTCCCCTGTCAGGCTCTTGTAATGCTCGGCGAAGAACTCCCGAACATTGGCGCATTGTGTTTCCGTACCATCCAAACGATTGAAGTGGGCGCGAAACTCCCTGGCGCCCGGCAAGGTTGCGAGATACCAGCCCACATGCTTGCGCGCAATGCGCACGCCCATCACGTCCCCATAGAAAGCGTGAAGTGCGGCCAGATGCTCCAGCAGTATGTGTTCCACTTCGATCAGCTCCGGCGCCGGCAATTTCTCGCCGGTACGCAGGAAGTGTTCGATCTCGCGAAAAATCCATGGCCGCCCTTGGGCAGCGCGGCCTACCAACAGGCCATCGGCACCGGTCGCGTCAAGCACGTAACGGGCCTTCTCCGGCGAATCGATATCGCCATTGGCGAACACCGGGATCGACACGGCCTGCTTGATCGCGGCAATCGTGTCGTACTCGGCTTCACCCTTGTACAGATCGGCGCGAGTGCGGCCGTGCACTGCCAGCGCGGTGATCCCGGCCTGCTCGGCGATCTTCGCCACGGTCAGGCCGTTCTTGTTGTCGCGATCCCAGCCGGTGCGGATCTTCAAGGTGACCGGCACATCAACCGCAGCCACAACGGCCTGCAGGATCTCGGTCACCAGTGCTTCATCTTTCAACAACGCGGAACCGGCGGCCTTGTTGCAGACCTTCTTTGCCGGGCAACCCATGTTGATATCAATAATCTGTGCGCCCAGTTCGACGTTGGCCCGCGCTGCGTCCGCCAGCATCTGTGCATCACCACCGGCGATCTGTACCGAGCGTGGCTCGGGATCGCCCTCGTGGATCATGCGCATGCGCGACTTGCGGGTGTTCCACAGGCTCATGTCACTGGTGACCATTTCCGAGACTACAAGCCCTGCGCCCAAACGCTTGCACAGCTGACGAAAGGGCTGATCGGTGACGCCCGCCATCGGGGCGAGAATCAAGCCGTTCTGCAATGTGTATGGGCCGATGCGTACCGCCGACATAGGACTTCCCTGAGGTGGGGCCGGATCATGAGAGTTCGAAAAAGGGTTGGCATGATACCCGCTCTCGATGACTGGATAAAGGCTGAATTGAACAAAATCTGAACAGTTATTCTGTTATCGCCGCCGGTTTGGTCGTGGCTGGCAAAGTCAGAAAACCGCCGTCAATTCGAAAGCCATGCAGGGATTCACTCGGGTGAGTGGAAACTCAGGCTGTAATTCACCGCTTTGGGGCCGGGATCGAGAATATCCAGCGCAATATGGATCGGCGTCTGCGGCGGCATTTCGGCCAGACCTTCGAGATCTCCTCTAAGGTACTCGCCGGGTTTGAAACGACGACTGGCGATCAGGTGACCGTTGAGGTCGGCGAAGCGCAGTTCCAGTAATGGAAAGGGCTGAGAGAACGTCGCGCGGTTATAAATGATCGCGTCGACCACCAGTGCACCGTTGAACTCCGGGTGACTGCGCACCACCAGGTTGCTGCTCTTGATCCGGGCGATGTCGACCTTCGACGGCACCGTGCAGCCGATCTGCGGGCAGATTTGCTGAAACCACGGGCGGTATTGATCCTGTCGAGCCAGTTCATCGAAATGATAGGAAATGTACTGGGCAGCCAGTCCACCTGCCGCCAGCAGGACCAACAACAGCCAAAGCAAGCGGCGTCCCCACGGTGAGCGGCGTTTCTGCCAGTCCAGTTGCAGTGGGTCGTCGGTCAGGTCCTGCAGGACTTCGGCACGTACGCCGGGCTCTGCGCGCTCGCGCTTTTTGCGCAGCGGTTCGATCGATGGCAAATCGTCGTCATCGACCTCGTCGCTGGCCGACAAGCGTTCGCGGCGGGCATTCGGGTCGATCGGGTCGTGCAAGCGCAGATGCGGAATCGCCGGCTCGTCATCCACATCCACCGGTTCCAGCGACAGCGAAGGCTCGGTGCGCTCGGAGGTGAGCGGTTCAATGTCGTCGGCTTGTGGTTCGTCGTCCGGCTCAGGGATCCGCTCATCGGCGGGTTCGCTGAACAGGCTGCCAGGCCACGCGGCATCATCGGGCTCGGGGCTGTCGCGTCGGGCGCTCAGGGACTCTTCGCGCGGGCGGCCGAGTTCGGTGGCGGGCTGGATTTCCCGTTGTTCGAGACGGGCCAGTTCTTCGTCCAGATCGAGGCTGTCGAGATCAAGCGCCGAGGCGCTCCATTGTTTCTGGCTGATGGCACGCGGTGCCGCAGGTTCAATGGCGGGTGGCTCGACAACAGGCGGCGCGGCAATGCTCGGCGACGCCTCGACAGGCAGCTCGGCGAGCGGTGGTGCAACCGGCGTCACCGCGTCCTTGCCGGCGTGTTGTTCCAGCAGCTGTTTGGCGGCGTTGAACACTTGCAGGCAGGAGCCGCAGCGAACCACCCCGCGGGCCACGCTCAATTGAGCATGGCTGACACGGAAACTGGTTTGGCAATGCGGGCACTGGGTGACGAAACTGTCGGTCATGCGGCGATCCGGATTATGCAGGCGGACATATTAGCGCCGACGGCCAGTGATGCGCACCCAGCCATCGCGATTGGCGATCGGGTCGAGATCAAAGTCCTGCGCGTAAGCTGCAGCCACTTCGTCACCCTGCTCAGCGAGGATGCCCGACAGCGCCAGGCGTCCACCGGACTTGACCAGCCCGGACAGTTGCGGCGCCAGCGAAACCAGCGGGCCGGCAAGAATGTTGGCGACCAGCACATCGGCTTGAACTTGCGGCAGATCTTCCGGCAAGTACAGCGGGAACAGCTCATCGGCAATGTTGTTGCGCCCGGCGTTGTCGCGCGAAGCTTCCAGCGCCTGCACGTCGATGTCAGTGCCGACCGCTTCCTTGGCGCCGAGCAGCAGGGCGGCGATCGCCAGAATCCCCGAGCCGCAACCGAAGTCGAGCACGTTGCAGTCTTTCAGGTCCTGACCGTCGAGCCATTCCAGGCAGAGCGCGGTGGTCGGGTGCGTGCCGGTGCCGAAGGCCAGGCCTGGATCGAGCAGCAGGTTGACCGCATCAGGTTCCGGCGCGGCGTGCCAGCTCGGCACGATCCACAGGCGCTGGCCGAAACGCATCGGCTCAAAACCGTCCATCCAGCTGCGTTCCCAGTCCTGGTCTTCGATGACTTCGCTGTGATGCTCGGGCAGCGGGCTGCCGGTCAGCAGTTCCAGATGGGCCAGAACCGGTGCCGGTTCGGTGCCGCCTTCGAACAGCGCCAGCAGGTGCGTGTGCGCCCACAACGGGGTGGTGTTGAGTTCCGGTTCGAAGATCGGCTGATCTTCGGCGTCCATGAAGGTCACCGACACAGCGCCGACTTCAAGGAAAGCGTCTTCGTAGGTTTCGGCTTGTTCCGGGCTGATGGCGAGACGTACTTGCAGCCAAGGCATGGCGGGCACCTTTGAAAAATATTGATTGCAGCCTAGCGGCCGGCGAGAAGCGCGCAAGTTTACGCGAGCGCGCGGCAGAACACGAACATGGTTGAAGATCAAAAGATCGCAGCCTGCGGCAGCTCCTACAGGAGTTCGCATTCCAAGGCAGGAGCTGCCGCAGGCTGCGATCTTTTGACTTTGCAGCAGAAACAACAAAGCCGCCCGAAGGCGGCTTTGTCAGGTGCGGGCTGAAGCTTAGTGCTTCTCGCCAGCCAGCTTGTGCTCGAGGTAGTGAATGTTCACACCACCCTTGCAGAAGCCTTCGTCACGAACCAGATCACGGTGCAGCGGGATGTTGGTCTTGATCCCGTCAACCACGATTTCGTCCAGGGCATTGCGCATGCGGGCCATGGCTTCGTCGCGGGTGGCACCGTAAGTGATCAGCTTGCCGATCAGCGAGTCGTAGTTCGGCGGAACCGCATAGCCACTGTACAGGTGCGAATCGACGCGAACGCCGTTGCCGCCTGGGGCGTGGAAATGCTTGACCGTACCCGGGCTCGGCATGAAGGTTTTCGGGTCTTCAGCGTTGATCCGGCATTCCAGCGAGTGACCGCGGATCACCACATCTTCCTGCGTGAACGACAGCTTGTTGCCAGCGGCGATGCTGAGCATCTCCTTGACGATGTCGATACCGGTGACCATTTCCGAAACCGGGTGCTCCACCTGAACACGGGTGTTCATTTCGATGAAGTAGAAACGGCCGTTCTCGTAGAGGAACTCGAAAGTACCGGCGCCACGGTAGCCGATGTCGATGCACGCCTTGACGCAGCGAGCCAGTACTTCTTCGCGTGCCTTCTCGTCGATGCCCGGTGCCGGCGCTTCTTCGAGAACTTTCTGGTGACGACGTTGCAGCGAGCAATCGCGGTCGCCCAGATGGATCGCATGACCCTGGCCGTCGGACAGCACTTGCACTTCGACGTGACGCGGGTTGGTGAGGAATTTTTCCAGATACACCATCGGGTTGCCGAACGCCGCGCCAGCTTCGGTGCGGGTCAGTTTGGCGAAGGCGATCAGGTCTTCTTCCTTGTGCACCACACGCATGCCGCGACCACCACCGCCGCCAGCGGCTTTGATGATCACCGGGTAGCCGACTTCACGACCGATGCGCAGCGCCGTTTCTTCGTCTTCCGGCAGTGGGCCGTCGGAACCTGGAACGGTTGGCACCCCTGCTTCGATCATCGCGTGCTTGGCCGAAACCTTGTCGCCCATCAGGCGGATGGTTTCGGCTTTCGGGCCGATGAAAGCGAAGCCGGAGTTCTCGACCTGCTCGGCAAAATCGGCGTTTTCCGCGAGGAAACCGTAGCCTGGGTGAATGGCGGTAGCGCCAGTCACTTCAGCGGCAGCGATGATGGCCGGGATGTGCAGGTAAGAGTGCGCGGCAGAAGCCGGGCCGATGCAGACGGATTCGTCTGCCAGACCCAGGTGCATCAGCTCTTTGTCGGCCTTGGAGTAAACGGCGACGGTCTTGATGCCCATCTCTTTGCAGGCACGCAGAATCCGCAGGGCGATCTCACCGCGGTTAGCGATCAGAACTTTTTCCAACTTCGCAGTCATCAAAGGCTCTCCGCAGTTCAAACGATGGTGAACAGCGGTTGGTCGTACTCAACCGGCTGGCCGTCTTCGACGAGGATGGACTCGATCACACCGCTGGTTTCAGCTTCGATGTGGTTCATCATCTTCATGGCTTCGACGATGCACAGAGTGTCGCCTTTCTTCACGGTCTGGCCGACTTCAACGAAGGACGGCGAGGTTGGCGAAGATTTACGGTAGAACGTGCCGACCATCGGCGAACGGGCAACGGTGCCGTTCAGCGCTGGAGCAGCAGCGGCAGCCGGGGCGGCGGCAGCCACCGGAGCAGCAGCAACAGGTGCGGCAGCCGGCGCTTGCATCGGCGCCGGCGCGTAGTACTGCTGAGCCGGGGTCTTGCTGTGACGGCTGATGCGTACGGACTCTTCGCCTTCCTTGATCTCGAGCTCGTCGATGCCGGACTCTTCCAGCAATTCGATCAGTTTCTTAACTTTACGGATATCCATGAATCATCAACTCCCAAGGGTCGGTCAGGGGCGCTTAACGCTTGTAGTTCAAGTCGTTGCCTGTGTTTCAAGCTGTTCTAGTGCAGCCTCCAGGGCCAGTCGGTAACCGCTGGCGCCAAGGCCGCAGATCACTCCCACCGCTACATCGGAGAAGTAAGAGTGATGGCGGAAAGGTTCGCGTTTGTGCACGTTGGACAAATGCACTTCGATGAATGGGATGCTCACTCCCAGCAACGCGTCACGTAATGCGACACTTGTATGCGTAAAAGCCGCCGGATTGATCAGAATGAAATCGACGCCTTCGCCGCGCGCAGCGTGGATGCGGTCGATCAATTCGTACTCGGCATTGCTTTGCAGATACAGCAGATGATGGCCGGCTTCACGGGCGCGGCGCTCCAGATCCTGATTGATCTGCGCCAGGGTCGTTGAACCGTAAGTGCCGGGTTCGCGGGTGCCGAGCAGGTTCAGGTTGGGGCCGTGCAGCACCAGGAGGGTTGCCATCTGCGTAGTCCTTGTTATGAGTGAGCAATCGTCAGAACCCGGCGACTATGCCGCAAAGACTTTGTGACTGTCCAGTTCTATGCAATAGCCAGCACGATGGCCGATGTTTGCGCGAAATATGTGACCAAGTGATTTGATCCGGTCATTTCTGCAAGATAGGCGGTGATGCAAATGACGCTATCGCGAGCAGGCTCACTCCTACAGTTGGAATGCGTTCCCTTGTAGGAGTGAGCCTGCTCGCGATAGCGGTCTATCAGACCCGAAAGGCCTGAACGGCTGTATGCAGTTGCCCGCCAAGAACCAGCAAGTTCTCGCCCTGTTCGCGCCCACGGCCGATACGCACCAGGTTATCCCCACCCAACTGATGAATCCGCTCACTGTGATCGCGAATCTCGCTGACAGCGCCGCTCTGTTGCGCAGTGACATCGGCAATGCGAATCGCCGTCTCGGAGATGGTCTGGATCGCGCCGACGATTTTATCCAGCGCACCATCCGCTGCTTGCGCCTGGTTGGCTGTGGCTTCGGCGTGTTCGACCTGTGCGCGCATGCCTTCGACCGATTGCCGCGCCGCTGTTTGCAGGCCGGCGATCAGCGTCTGAATTTCCGCTGTAGCACCGGCGGTGCGTTGTGCCAGCGAGCGCACTTCCTCGGCCACCACGGCAAAACCACGGCCCATTTCCCCGGCGCGCGCCGCTTCAATCGCCGCGTTCAGCGCCAGCAGGTTGGTCTGGTCGGCAATCGAGCGGATCACCGTCAACACGCCGCCAATGGTTGCCGACTCTTCGGCCAAATGCTCGATCATCTGCGCGTTGCCCTGAACTTCACCGACCAGCGCGTGCAGGCCGGTCAGGCTCTGGCCGATCACGGTCTGGCCATGCACAACGGCCAGTCCGGCGTGACGGCTGGCCTCTGCTGCCTGTTGCGCATCACCGGCAACTTGCTGGATTGTCGCTTCAAGTTCGCCGAGGGAATCGCGGATCAGCGCGGTATCGCCGGCCTGATGTTCAGCCCCGCTGTGCAAGTCGTTGCTCAGTTCGGCGAGGGTGCGGCTGCTGCCCGCGACTTGTTCGGCGTTGCCACGAATCGTCCCGACCAGATCCACCAGATAGGCACGCAAGCGGTTTAGCGAGGCTTCGATGTCGTGCAGTTCGCGGTTGGTCTTGCCCAACTGAATATCGCGGCTGAAATCGCCTTCGGCCCAGGTCGAAAGCGCCGGCGCCAGATTGGTCAGGGTGCGCGAGAGCCGGCGCTGCAAGGTATCGATCAGCAACGCGATCAGCAGAATCAGGCCGATCATCACGCCTTGCATCAAGCGCACTTCGCCTTGGATCTGGCCGTGCTGGGCGCGTACCACCGGCTCTAGTCCGGCGATGGCTTGCTGTACGGCGGCGATTTTCTGGTGAGTGGCGGCGCTGAGGTCGGCGCGTTTCTGGATCTGGTCGCGAGTGCGCGCAAGCTCCGCCGGGTAGCGGGCCAACAAACTGTTGAGTTCACGCTTGAGGCCGACCCCGACATCTTCGGCGACGGTTTTTTCACTGTTCTCGATGCCCATCATCGCCGCGAAGTCGTCGCTGCCCGATTCATTGTTGGCGACGACGCCGAGCAGCGGCAGGGCATCAAGCGCTTGAGCCTGCGAGCGAATACTGGTGACTTCGCGCTCAACATCGGCCGCCAGTTCGCTGCGCCCGCTGCTGACCAGTTTGCCCCGCGCCAGTGACAGTTTGCCCAAGTGCTGAGAGGCGATGAGCAACGGCGCCAGATAAGCCGGATTACCGTTGGCGTAGGTGCTGAACTGATCGAGGCTGGCGCTCAATTCGCGCTCGGCCTGCAATAGCAACGCCTGCGGATCACCCGCCAGTTTGCCGGCCGCGAGCAAGTCGGTTTTGCTGAACTCATCCAGGTCCGACAGGCTCGGGCGCAGCGTTTCAGCCAGCGCCGGCGGCAACTCATCGAGTTCTTTGCGCAGGCTATCGATGGCCTGGCTGGCGCTGCTCAGGCGCAGGGCATCACCGCTGCCGAGGTAGTCCTCAACGTTGCGTGCCACCTCGTTCTGAAATTGTTGCGACAGCCCAAGATAACGCTCCATCAACAGATACGGGCGTTCGAGGGCTTTTTGCGACCACCACAGCGTAGCGCCGAGTGCCAGGCACACGGCGACCAGCAGCAGCGTATTGAGATTGGTGAGCAACTTCAGGCGCATGACGGCTACCAACGGCAGAAATGGTAAGCGCCTGAATTTATTGCGGTTCTGTTACAGGGTTATGACCGAATCAGTGGAATCTGATGAAAAAGTGGCACTTTGCTTTGAGTCGCGCGCGGTCTGCACCCGGTTGCGCCCGGCCCCCTTGGCCCGGTACAGCGCTTCGTCGGCCTGACTGGCCATCATCAGGCTGTCGCAGTCATCGTGCATTTCCACCACGCCGGCACTGAAGGTGCACCACAAATCCTGCGGCTGCGCCGGATAATGGATTTCGGCGAAGCGCTGGCGGATTTCGTCGAGCACTTTGTGCGCGGCTTCTATATCAGTGTCGGGCATGACGATGGCGAATTCTTCGCCGCCGTATCGGCCAATGAAATCGGTTTTGCGCAAACGCTGCTTGAGAAACAGCGCGAGGCTCTTGATCACACGGTCGCCCATCGGGTGGCCGTGACTGTCGTTGACCCGTTTGAAGTGGTCGATGTCGAGCATGGCAAAGCTCAGCGGCTTGTTCTCGCGGCGGGCGCGGAATGAGCAATCCTCGAGCAGTTGCAGAATATGCGTGTGGTTGTACAGGCCGGTAAGGCTGTCGCGGACCATCCGTGCTTTCAGATTGCGCGCGCGGGCGGCGCGGTTGCGCACGGTAGTGATCAGGTGGCGCGGCTTGATCGGTTTGGTCAGGAAGTCATCGCCGCCTTCGCTCATGGCGTCGAGTTGCTTGTCCAGATCGTCTTCGGCCGACAGATAAATGATCGGCACGCTGACGTAGCGATCATTGTGGCGAATCACTTTGGCCAGTTCGGTGCCGGTGCAGGCCGGCATGTACATGTCGAGGATGATCAGGTCCGGCTGGAAATCTGCCAGTTCGGCCATCGCCTGAATCGGTTCGATCAAGGTGCGCGTGACGATGCCGGCGCTGTTGAGCAGGCGTTCGGTGTGCAGGGCCTGCGCACGCGAGTCGTCGATGATCAACACTTTATAAGGTTCGTATTGGGCGACGCAGGTGAGGACTTCGATCTTTTCCAGCAGGCTCGACGCTTCGAGAGTGCCGGTGAGGAATTCCTGGCCACCGGCACGCACGGCGGCGAGACGCGTCGGTGTGTCGGTTTCGTGCAGGCTGAAGAACAGCAGCGGCAGCGGTTCTTCCAGGCCAACCTGGGCTTCGGCGGCGAGCTTCAGGCCGATGCCGGCGCCGCTGAAATCCACGTCCATGACGATCGCTGCTGGCAGACGCTCGACCATTGAGGAGCGAAAGGCTGAAACACTGTCCAGCGCCTGCGCGCTCAGGCCGAAAAATTCCAGTTGCTTGGCCAGCCGCTCGGCGCGGTCGTAGTCCTGCAGCATTACGTAGATCGGTTTGCGCAGGGGCGGCAAAAAAGTCTGGTCGAGTTGGTCGCCATGGCGCAGGCCGGTACGCGACAAGCGCTGCATCAAGCGATTGAGGTCGGTGATCAGGCCGCTGCTCAGGCGTCCGCGGTTGGCGTCCACCGCTTCCAGCGACTGGCTGATGTGCCGCGCCAGTTGAGTGTGTTCGGGCTGTTCGAAGCGCTCGGCAAAACGCAGCAGGCGCAGGTTGGCCTCGCTCAGTTCGGCGAGGTCGACAGTGGACCACTCACTGCGTTGCAGGCGCTGCCATATCTCAAGAATCTGACGTGCCTGATGAATTACCCGCTGGGCAAAGTGGTGCTTGAGACGCTCACGGCTGGGGTCTTCTGGCTCGGTCATATCCTGACTACTAGTTAGGCTGCATGCTGAGATCGACTGGTGGCTCTATGCTAGCACCTCTTTTCCCTTACACGAGTGTCGTACGTCAATAATCTGCAATGCGTCACCATTCAGTTTCTGACCGGGCGGTTTTGTTTTTGACCTTGGCGTCTGACAAGTCCCCGTAGACCGGGCACTCCCTGACTAAACAGGGTGATCAGGATGACCACGCTGTCGTGCTTTTACCCGAGCGCTGAGTGACCTTTGCGATGGTTTTCAAGCCAATGGGCTGAAGCGTGGGCATCGGGGATTCCCTTAGTCATCGTCGAAGCGTCATTCGGCCATACGAATTGCGGCTTATCTTTACGCGCGGGTGCCCGGCCTTGGCACGTTGTTGTATGGTTGTGGTCGAACCGTTGAACCCAAGTGATTGAAAGGATATCGCCATGCTGGACTGGAAAAACCGCGCGGGCAGCGCGCCTGAACGTGCCGCCGAGCCCAAGTCGGCCGCCCGCAGCTATGTCGGTGGGGTGCTGTTCAGCCGAGCTTTGGCCACGCTGATCGGCCTCTATCTGCTGGTGACCATTGGCCTGGGCTGGTACTGGAGCCAGGAGCCGGCGTTGTTTCCGGTCGCACAAAATGCGCAAGTGGCTGCCGAGAAAGAAGGCAAGCAGATGGTGATCGGCTACACCACCGTCGAAACCTTGAAGACCGTTGCCGGCACCTTGCTCAACAAGCCGGGCGGCTACATTTCCAACGACCGCTTCCCGCCGGGCCTGTGGATGGACAACACGCCAAGCTGGGAATACGGCGTTCTGGTGCAGGTGCGTGACCTGACCCGGGCTCTGCGTAAAGACTTTGCCCGTTCGCAATCGCAGTCGGCGGAAGATGCCGATCTGGCCAAGGCCGAGCCGCGTTTCAACTTCGACAACAAAAGCTGGATCCTGCCGTCGAGTGAGTCGGAATATCAGGAAGGCATCAACTCGCTGAGCCGCTATCAGGCTCGCCTGTCTGATCCAACCCAGAAAAACGCGCTGTTCTATGCCCGCGCCGACAACCTGAACAACTGGCTGGGCGATGTCGGCACCCGTCTCGGTTCGCTGTCGCAACGCCTGTCGGCCAGCGTTGGCCGGGTCAAACTCAATACCGCGCTGAAAACCGAAGTGCCGGCGATCGGCGAAGTACCACAGGTTGACGAAGAAGTCGTCGAGACTCCATGGATGCAGATCGACAACGTGTTCTACGAAGCGCGTGGTCAGGCCTGGGCGCTGTCGCACCTGCTGCGCGCCATCGAGGTCGACTTCGCCGATGTGCTGGCGAAGAAGAATGCCACGGTCAGCGTGCGTCAGATCATCCGTGAACTGGAAGCCTCGCAGGAACCGGTCTGGAGTCCTATGATTCTTAACGGAAGCGGCTTCGGCGTCCTCGCCAACCACTCGCTGGTCATGGCCAACTATATTTCCCGTGCCAACGCCGCTGTGATCGATTTGCGTCAACTGCTCAATCAGGGCTGATTATGAGTCAGAACGCCAAAGAGGCGGCCCATCGCGCCGCCTCGGATGCCGAACAGATCGCCTGGGTCGACGAGCAGGACAACCTGCTCGGCGCGCTCGTCCGTGCCGATCTGCGCGAGCGTGGGCTGATTGGTCGAGGCACCTACATCATGTTGTTCAATTCTGCCGGTGAGCTTTGCGTGCACCGGCGCACCTTGAGCAAGGCGATTTATCCCGGCTACTGGGATGTCGCGGCGGGCGGCATGGTGCAGGCGGACGAGACCTACGCCGAGTCGGCGGCCCGTGAGCTGGAAGAAGAATTGGGTGTCAGCGGCGTAGAGTTGACGGCCCATGACCATTTCTACTTCGAAGACACTGGCAATCGTCTGTGGTGTTCGGCGTTTTCTGCCGTGTGGGACGGCCCGTTGAACCTGCAACCTGAAGAAGTGCTGGAAGCGCGCTTTATTCCAGTCGATCAGGTCATGCGGGAAATCGAGCAGAAGCCTTATTGCCCGGACTCTCTGGCCGCTTTGAAGCGCTATCTGAAGGCGCAGCAAAGCGACGTCGCAAAGAACACATAAATTGGCGCCGATTGGCACTTAGCAATCGGGATTTTTGCCGTTACACTGCGCGACCTTTTCAAGCTGCGCCGCGAGTGCTTTTTGTAGGAGCTGCCGCAGGCTGCGATCTTTTGATTTTTTGTTTTGGCGTCGAAATCAAAAGATCGCAGCCTCGTTTCACTCGACAGCTCCTACATTTGGCGCTTTATCGGTGCAGTAGCGCTGCCCCTGCCTGAGTGGGGCTTCGCGGTCGATGACCTTGCCCAAGGTCGCGATCAGTCTTTGTCCTCCCAAGAGGATTGCCGGTGGCCAAAAAAGCCGCATCCTTCGCCGCCCTTGGTGGCCTGGTATTTTCCACCGACGCAGGTCGTCATTGCCCGGAATGCAGTAAGCCGGTAGACGCCTGTATCTGCAAACAAACCGCGATCCCGGCCGGTGACGGCATTGCCCGCGTGCGTCGCGAGAGCAAGGGCCGTGGCGGCAAGACGGTGACCACCATCACCGGCGTGCCACTGGCCGAAGACGCGCTCAAAGAGTTGGCGACAACGTTGAAGAAACGTTGCGGCACTGGCGGGGCGTTGAAAGACGGCATCATCGAAATCCAGGGCGATCATGTCGAGCTACTCTTGGCTGAGCTGATCAAGCACGGTTTCAAAGCGAAGAAGTCCGGCGGCTAGCAGCCTCTGTGAAATCCATCTGCGGCTTGATCCGGCGCTGAAACACTTCAGATCCGGCGTCGTCTCCATGGTTTTCACAGAGCCTGTTCATGACCGGTTTCTAAACTCCACGCAGTCAGTGAGGTCTACCGCCGCACTGACGAACCGTCATTTTCATTCTTTAGACTGCGCCGGCCTGCGATCAGGCGACGCACTATGACTTCTTTATAGGGGACTTCGATGTCCGTACGACGCACACGCAAAGACGATGGCAGCCAATGGACAGTTGCGGACAGCCGCAGTGTTTACGGGATTCGCCATTGGGGGGCCGGGTATTTCGCGATCAATGACGCCGGTCGCGTCGAAGTTCGTCCGAACGGCCCGAGCAGCTCGCCTATCGACCTGTTCGAGCAAGTCGACCAACTGCGCAAGAGCGGTTTGTCTTTGCCGTTGCTGGTCCGTTTTCCCGACATCCTGCAAGACCGTGTCCGCCAGTTGACCGGCGCCTTCGATGCCAACATCGAGCGTCTGGAATACCAGAGCAAGTACACCGCGCTGTACCCGATCAAGGTTAACCAGCAAGAAGCGGTGATCGAGAACATCATTGCCACCCAGGACGTGTCCATCGGCCTGGAAGCCGGCTCCAAGCCTGAGCTGCTGGCCGTGCTGGCGCTGGCCCCGAAGGGCGGCACCATCGTCTGCAACGGTTACAAGGATCGTGAGTTCATCCGTCTGGCGCTGATGGGTCAGAAGCTCGGTCACAACGTGTTCATCGTCATCGAGAAAGAATCCGAAGTCGGTCTGGTGATCGAAGAAGCTGCCTCGCTGAAGGTCAAGCCACAGGTCGGCCTGCGCGTGCGTCTGTCGTCGCTGGCGTCGTCGAAGTGGGCGGACACCGGTGGCGAAAAATCCAAGTTCGGTCTGTCGGCGGCGCAACTGCTGTCGGTGGTCGAGCGTTTCCGCGCGGCCGGTCTCGATCAGGGCATCCGTCTGCTGCACTTCCACATGGGTTCGCAGATCGCCAACCTGGCCGACTACCAGCACGGCTTCAAGGAAGCGATCCGTTACTACGGCGAGCTGCGCAACCTCGGTCTGCCGGTTGATCACATCGACGTCGGTGGTGGTCTCGGTGTCGACTACGACGGCACGCACTCGCGCAACGCCAGCTCGATCAACTACGACATGGACGATTACGCCGGTGTCGTGGTCGGCATGCTCAAGGAGTTCTGCGACGCGCAGGCGTTGCCGCACCCGCACATCTTCTCCGAGAGCGGCCGCTCGCTGACCGCGCACCACGCGATGCTGGTCGTGCAGGTCACCGACGTCGAGAAGCACAACGACGAAATCCCGCAGATCGAAAACAAGGAAGCGCTGCCGGAAACCGTGCAGTGGCTGGTTGATCTGCTCGGCCCGACCGACATCGAAATGGTCACCGAAACCTACTGGCGTGCCACGCACTACATGAGCGATGTGGCTGCGCAGTACGCCGACGGCAAACTGACCCTGGCTGAAAAAGCCCTGGCCGAGCAGTGCTACTTCGCTGTCTGCCGTCGCCTGCACAACTCGCTGAAAGCGCGTCAGCGTTCGCACCGTCAGGTGCTCGACGAACTCAACGACAAACTGGCCGACAAGTACATCTGCAACTTCTCGGTATTCCAGAGCCTGCCGGACACCTGGGCGATCGATCAGGTCCTGCCGATCATCCCGCTGCACCGTCTCGACGAAGAGCCGCTGCGCCGCGCGGTGTTGCAGGATCTGACCTGCGATTCCGACGGCAAGATCAACCAGTACGTCGACGAGCAGAGCATCGAAACCAGCCTGCCAGTACACGGTTTGAATGAAGGCGAAGACTACCTGCTGGGCGTATTCCTGGTTGGCGCCTATCAGGAAATCCTTGGCGACATGCACAACCTGTTCGGTGACACCGACTCGGTGAACATCTACCAGAACGCCGATGGCAGCGTGTACCACGCCGGCATCGAGACCCACGACACCATCGAAGACATGCTGCGTTACGTGCACTTGTCGCCGGAAGAACTGATGACTCACTACCGCGACAAGTGCGCCAGTGCCCGCATCAGTGCCAGCGAGCGCACGCAATTTCTCGATGCCTTGCGTCTGGGCCTGACCCGTTCCTCCTACCTGTCCTCCTGACGCCAGGTGGCGATCTCGCCGGGTTGTCCGAATTTTTTCCGAAAGTGGTGGAAAATTCGCATGACCCGGTGGGATATCTCCCAAAATCTTCGCGAAATGCTTGGCATCCCCGGCCAGCAAAGTCATCCGGTCTGCTTTTCACGTAGGTCATTTCCTAAGTTGTACTTCAGCTCTCTACTCGGCCATGGCTCTCGGCGAGAATCCCCGACCGCCCCTCCTGTAGAGATCCGCCCATGTTCGAACCAGTCAACGAGTCGTCGTTTCGTCTCGATGTAGCGGGCCTGTCCGACCCCTTCGAAGTCCTGGCCTTTACCGGTAGCGAAGCCCTCAGCGAATCCTTTGCGTTCGAGATCGATGTGTTGATCGACGATCCGCACCTGGATCTCGCCGGTCTGCTTTACCGTTCGGCGTTCCTCTGTTTCGGGCCGTCGGGGGAGGGTGTGCACGGGCAATTGCAGAGCCTTGTCCAGCATGAGCATGATCATGGACAGGGTTTGCGGTTGAGCCGGATCCGTCTGGGGCCGAAACTGGGTTGCCTCGCGCTGCGCTTCAGCCAACGAATCTTCAGTGGCCGTTCGGTGCCGCAGATCATCGAACAGGTGCTCAGAGAGCACGGCATCGTCGGTGCCCAGCGCCGCTTCGAGTTACGCGGGGAGTACGCGCCCCGGACGTTCTGCACCCAATACCGCGAGTCCGATCTGCAACTGCTCCAGCGCTTGTGCGCGCAGGCGCGGATTCACTATTACTTTGAACACGACCGTGACCGGCATTGTCTGGTTTTTGCCGATGATCCGGCGCAGTTGCCCTTGGCCGGTGCCGCGCGGTATCAGCGCGAGGACAATGGGCATAACGCTTCTCGCACCTTGCACCAATGGCAGTTGCAAGAGACCGTGCAGGCCAGCTCATCGGGCCAGCAACAGGCCGAAGGACAAAGTGAGCTGGCGGCGTTGCGCAGCGGTCATTGGCTGCGATTGGCCGGTCATCCTTTCGCCGAATGCAATCGCCCATGGTTGCTCACACGCATTGAACATCGCGCCGATCCCTCCCTCGAACGTCCTTATGCCAATCGCTTGTTTGGTGCGTTGCAGGTGCCGTGTGCATCAGCCACTGCGCCCTCGCGCATGCACAGCCTGCAACGGGCGTGGGTGGTGACGGTGGACGAGCCGCAGCCTGATTGCCAGCGCCCGGTGGCGGTGCAATTCGATTGGCTCTATCAAGGTGAAGGCGCCGCGCCGAGTCACTGTTGGCTACCGCTCGCGCCATCCGTGGCGCAAACGCCAATGGCGGCGCTGAGCGATGGCGTCGAGGTGGTGGTGAGCTTTTTCGAGGGCGATCCGGATCAGCCGATGATCAGCGGTGTACTGCAACCGCCACTTGCCGTCGCCGAGCCTGACGATGCCCCGCCACTGCCCGACAGCTTGGTGAGTGAAGGCCTGCAGCAACTGCTGGCGTCCGGCGAGCCGTTGCTGCTGTTGTGCCTGATCCCCGGCGGCGGCAGTTTCAGTCACTGCGCAGAGCCGGTGTGCAGTTGTCGACTGGTCACCGCCCTTGAACAGAGCGGCACAACATGACTGGCGCGGCGCTTGAGCCCATGGCGCAGTGGCTGTTGCTCGATGGCCCGGATGCACCGCAGGCCTTGCTGGTATTGCGCCAGGCCTTTGCCGATGTGCGGTGCTTCAAGCTGTTCGATGGCACCGAGTTTGAACCGGTCAGCGAGCATGGCCCGGTGTTGATCGAGTTGCGCGATTGCCCGGCATTGGCCGCGTTGTGTCACCGCGATCCGGACACCTGGCGTGGGCTGTTGCTGGGCAGTGAGGTCTCGGCGCAACAGTTGCTGAGGCACTTGCAGCGCATGCTCACAGTGTCGTTCGGATTGAGTCATCGGGCGTTGCTCAGCTATTACAACCGGCAGACCGCGAGCTATTTTTTCGACGCTTGCGACGCCTCTGAATTGAGCCGCTGGCTCGGGCCGATCCGTCAGTTGCGCTGGTTCGGCGGCACTTGGGCCGACCGCGCGATTGGCAGCCAGGGCTGGCAGCAGTTGCGCAATCCGGGGCTTGCCGTCGAACCGCTGAGCATCGAAGAAAGCCTGACCCGGCGCCAGCGCGAACGCTTGCAAACCTGCTTGCTGGAACAGCACATCTGGCGCTGGTGCCAATCGTTGGGAACCGATTACGCGACGATGTCCTCCCATGTTCAACAAGGCCTGGCGCTGGGATTCAGCGACCGCACCGTGCTCGATGGCTGGTTATGGCTACGCTTGCTGCATCCGCGTGCCGTGCTGGTGCCACCGCCGGTGGGTTTGACCCAACAGCAGCGGCTTGACCATGTACGACGCCAGTGGCGCGGCGATCAGTCCTGAGGCGAGGTTCGGCGCGTATGACACGGTTATTCCGGCAAGGGGTGGGCGCTGTGATCGGCAGTGTGTTGCTGCTGGCGCTGAGCGGTTGCTCGCCCGTGCAGTTGCTCAACGCGCTGACACCGGACAGCACCTACGACAAAACCATGGGCATCGCGTATGGCGACGACCCTCGGCAGAAGCTCGATGTGTATGTGCCGCATCAGCCGATGGCGGGCGCGCCGGTGGTGGTGTTTTTCTATGGCGGCAGCTGGAACAGTGGCTCGCGCGTTGACTACCGCTTTGTCGGTGAAGCGCTGGCGTCCCGGGGGATAGTCACGGTGGTGGCGGATTACCGTTTGTATCCACAGGTGCGCTATCCACTGTTTCTGCAGGACGGCGCGCGGGCGGTGGCGTGGACCAAAGCGCATATCCGCGAGTTTGCCGGCAACCCGCAGCGCTTGTATGTGATGGGCCACAGCTCTGGCGGATACAACGCAGCGATGCTTGCGCTGGATGGTGAGTGGCTCGCGGCGGTGGGCATGTCGCCCAAGGATTTGCGCGGCTGGATCGGTCTCGCCGGGCCTTACGACTTTCTGCCGATCAAGAATCCCGAGGTGCGCCCGGTGTTCTTCTGGCCGGACTCACCGCCGCAATCGCAGCCGATCAACCATGTCAGTCGCGGCGCACCGCCCGCGCTGCTGATTGCCGCGACCGAGGATGATCTGGTCAACCCGACGCGCAACACCGGCGGGCTTGCGAGCAAACTGCGCGAGGCAGGGGTGCCTGTGCAGGACTTGTATTACTCGCGGCCCAATCACATTACGTTGGTTGCGACCTTGTCACGACCGTTGCGGCAACTGGCGCCGGTGCTCGATCAGGTGGTCGGGTTTATCGCCCACACGCCATCTCAGTGAACGCCGCCACTGAACCAGCCATCGTTGCGTTTGAGCCACCAGGCTTGTGCGCCGAGGGTCAGGCTGCGCAACACCATGAACAGCAGAAAAGATATCCACAGCCCGTGATTGCCCAGACCTTGCAACGCCCAGGCGAACGGCATCAACAGCACCACAGTGATCAACATGCCGTTGCGCATTTCCCGCGCGCGGGTAGCGCCGATGAACAAGCCGTCGAGCAGGTAGCTCCAGACTGCAATCAGCGGCAGCACGGCGAGGTAGGGCAGGTAGACGAAGGCCGTGTCGCGCACGCTCTGGATGTCGGTCTGCATCTCAATGAACAGGTGCCCGGCCAGCAGAAACAACGTGGCGAAGGCGAGGCTGGCGATCAGTGACCAGCCGCCGGCAACCACCAGCGATCGACGCAGGGCCAGGCGATCACGGGCGCCGATGGCGTGTCCGCACAAAGCTTCGACGGCATGGGCCAGACCGTCCAGCGCATGCGCCGTCAACAGCAAGCCATTGAGCAGCAGCGCGTTGGCGGCCACCGTCGAATCACCCAGTCGCGCGCCTTGCACGGTGATCATGAAAAACACCGATTGCAGCGCCAGGCTGCGGATGAAGATGTCGCGGTTGACCGCCAGCAACGGGCGCCAGCTCTGCCAGACCTTCAGCGCCGCCCAGACAATGTGCCCCGGATACGCCCGCAATGCCTTGCGTGTCAGCAGCAGGCCGAGCAGGGCGCCGCTCCACTCGGCGATCACCGAGGCCCGCGCCGAACCGACCACGCCCCAGTCCAGGCCGATGACGAACCACAAATTGAGAACGATGTTGATCAGGTTGGTGCTCAGCAGAATCGCCAGCGGCGCCCGGGCGTTTTGCGTGCCGAGGAACCAGCCGACCAGCGCATAACTGGCCAGCGCCGCCGGCAAGCCGAACAGCCGCGTGTGGAAAAAGTCCCGAGTGAGCTGATCCAGCTCCGCCGACGGTTGCATGAAGTGCAGCGCGACGCCGCTCAGCGGCACACCCAACGTGCCAAGCACGAGTGCCAGTCCCATCGCCAGCAGCAGGCCCTGCAACAGAATCTGCCGTAATGCCGCACCGTCGCTGCGCCCGGCAGCCTGTGCGGCAAACCCGGTGGTGCCCATGCGCAGAAAACCCATGGCCCAAGCGAGAAAAGTGTAGAGGCTGGCGCCGACTGCCACCGCGCCCAATTGATGGGCGTGGGGCAGGTGGCCGATGACGGTGCTGTCGACCAGCGCCACCAGCGGTACGGAAATATTCGACAGAATCATCGGCGCGGCGAGTGCCCAGACCTTGCGGTGCGTCGGGCGGTCGCGCCAGTCGGCGATCAGAGTGGGCATGCAGGCTCCTTGGGGAAGCGGACATTGTAGCGATGCACCGCGGATTTACCGCACCCGAAATCTGCGTTGGGCGGCAATGGCGCTCCCCGACGACACATCGGGTTATGCGCCCAGCTCAAAAACATGCCGCGTATATCTATGTACCGCACGCCAGATTTGTACACGGGGTTCAATTGCCCTCAAGCAGTCAAACAAATTACTGGAAGGCGCAATGGATCACTCTGAAAGCATCATCTCTGGCATCGTCAACGCCGTTGTGACGGCGCTTCGCTCCACCGGTTTTTTCGAAAGCGCAGAGAACGCGATAGTCAGCGCCCCCTATCGCAAGCACATTATCTGGCTGAAAAAGCGCAGCGATGAAGCATCCCTTGAGGTCCTCATCAAGGCTGAGATAACAAGAAGCGTTGATTGCAACGTGACGACTACATTGCCAGGCAGACTTCACAAAGAGTCGCTGGGATATTTCCGACTTGATTTGCCGATTACCCTGTCGACAAGAAAGGGATGCCCGGTCACCCACGAAGAAACGGTGTCGTTAGTGCTCACGGATAACACGTTCGATTATTCGAGCAGACAACCCATTGTTATTCATGCGCACGAGCATATTGATATTTCGTACGCGATTGAAAAAAAAGCGCGCGGCGATTAGCGGTTGAGCGGTTGTTGAACAAAAAAACCGCCGGGTATTTCGCTGCGGCGCATGTCCGGAACATTAATGGATTGAATTGGCCTGTGTTTACTAATGATCAGGCTGTAAGGAAACGAAATGGAAAACGAGCGAAACATCATCCACGAACCTGTGTCTCAGGAAACTGTGCGCGACAGGGACTATTCCGAACGCCCGGAGAATATCCGGATAAAAGCCCCTGATCGGAAACATGTTTTCTGGCTGCCGAGGCGCGACGACGCGCAAACGCTGGTCGTACGCATTCAGGCCAGGATCACCGTTATTGGAGAATGCAATCTTTGGACAGACTGCGGAATGGGGGGCAATCTGTTTTTCGGTGATCTGGAGGCGATTCCGGAGGGTTATTACAAGATCGATAAACCCTATGAACTGACTACACAGCGACTGCAATGCGGTCGTGATGCCAAGACTTACGATCTGATACTCAGGGACAGCCTGCTTGCCTATTCCAGCACCGCTCCAATTGTTATTCACGCACATGAGGACATCGATATTCATTACACCGTAGAAGCCAGGCCCGAAGAATCCGGGAGCTGAGTGCTGCCAGCTTTGAATTGATTGATCCTTTATTTGATCAGCCCCCTGATATGAGGGGGCTTTTACAGGATCAATGAATAATCCAGCTCAATAACCACAACCCCAGCAACAACCAGATAATCCCGGCAATGATCGAGGCATTCATGAACGCCCGAATCGCCGACCACAACAGCATCAACCCGACAATCAGCGCGATGATGCTGATGATCGAGGTGTCCATGCCCAGGGTTTTGGCCAGCCCGTCGACAAAGTTGCCGCCGGCATTGCTCAGAATGTTGAACAAGCCACTGAGGCCGTCGACGATAAAGCGGATGACCGAACCGAGCGCCTGGCCGAGCCATTCGAAAAAGCTTTCTACCTGCATGTGTGCATCCTGATGAAAGAGCTGAGCCTTGGGCCACAACGCAGGTGGCCGAGTTCCCTGCATGATAGAAGGTTTGCACCCATTCTGTGTGGGAGCGAGCCTGCTCGCGAATACGGTGGATCAGATAACTGATGGGTTGAATGACACACCGTATTCGCGAGCAGGCTCGCTCCCACATCAGATCACCTGCGCCGCTTGCCTTTGGTGGGTATCCCCCCGAAGCTATACGCCTTCAGGAGAGCCCGATGAACCTTGTTGAACTGACCGAACGCCTGCACGCCATTCGCGACCGCAATGACTGGCGGCAATTTCACAGCCCGAAAAATCTGGCCATGGCGGCCAGTGTCGAGATGTCTGAACTGGTGGAAATCTTCCAGTGGCTGACGGAAGACCAGTCGCGCCAGTTGCCGGCGGACAAACTCGCCCACGCCGGGCAGGAAGTCGGCGATATCGTGCTGTATCTGTTGCTGCTGTGCAGCGAATTGGGGTTGGACATGAATGAAGTGGTGCGCGCCAAGCTCGCCGACAGCGAACGGCGGTTCAGATGATGAGCGACCGGCATTTCGATCAGTTGGCGACGCGGTTCGCCGAAAAAATCTATGGCGGCGCCAAAGGCGCGATTCGCCTCGCGGTGTTGCAGGCCGATCTTATCGAGGCATTGCCGGGTCGTCCGTTGCGGGTGCTCGACATTGGCGGCGGCCTTGGCCACATGTCGCTGTGGCTGGCTGAACGCGGTCACGATGTGACCTTCACCGAGCCGGCCGCACCGATGCTCGAAGGCGCGCGCCAGCGTTTCGCTGAAGCCGGGCAAACCGCGACGTTCATTCAGGCGCCATGGCAGGAACTGCTCGGGCAACTTACTGAACCGTACGATCTGGTGATCTGCCACGCCGTGCTGGAATGGCTCGCCGAACCCCACGCGATCCTGCCGGTGCTGCATCAGTTGACCATGTCTGGTGGCTGGTTGTCGCTGGCGTTCTACAACCGTGATGCGCTGATCTACCGCAACCTGCTCAAAGGCCATTTCAAGAAAATGCGCAAGAACAGCATGGCCGGGGAAAAGCAGAGCCTGACCCCGCAACAACCGCTGGACCCACGGGAATTGGCAACGCAACTCGACGGCCTGTGGCAGGTCGAAACCCAGAGCGGGATTCGCGTTTTCCACGACTACATGCCGGTGGAGTTCCAGGCCCGCGCCGAACTCGCGGATTTGCTCGAGATGGAACTCGCTCACCGCCGTCACCCAAGCTTCGCCGGGCTTGGGCGCTACTTGCACTGGATCTGCCGGCCGATCTGATCGGAGCGCGACATGAAAGCTCAATCCGGGTTATTGCTGATCTGTCTGGGGTTGGCTGCCTGCCAAAGCAGCAACCCGTACGTGGCGCAATCGCGGCCCTTGCCGCCTGCACCGCCCCAGGCCGCCGCCACCTTCGACCGCAGCGCGTACCCGGCGCCGCCGCGTGACTACGGACGCTATCGCAGTTGGGCCTGGCTCAATGGGCAATTGCCGCCGGGTACGGCGTGGGCCGATTCGGCGCAAGTGGCCGAGGCGGTGAGCAATGCCCTCGATCAGAGCGGTTTGCGCCCGCTGCACGACAAGCGCCCGGCCGACTTGTTGGTCAGCGCCAATCTGCGTTTGGAAACCCGCTTGCGTCAGGTCCAGGACGACTACGGTTATTACGGCGGCGGATACGGCGGCTATGATCGATATGGTCGCGGTTATGGCATGTACAACACGGTGCCGATCGTACGCACGTATTCCGAGCAAGTCGTGGTGGTGCAAGTCGATCTGTTCGATGCCGGCACGGGGCAACCGGTGTGGAGCGCCAGTGCTGAAACCGCGAACAAGGGCAGCGAAATCGATCGCACCGATTCGATCCGCGAGGCTGTGGAAAAGGCCATGTCGGCGTATCCTCCCGGTTAGCTTCCTGCCAATCAGAAGCTGCCGCAGGTTCATGTCTTCAACCGGAGAAAAACCATGTTCCGCCGTCTCGTTCTACTGGCCATGGCCGCGCTGCTCACCGCCTGCGCCGCCAACCAGGTCAATCACGACTTCGATGCCAGCCGCGACTTTGCCGCCTATCGCAGCTGGAGCTGGAAAGACCCCGCCCTGCAATATCGCCCCGATGATCCGCGAATCAAAAGCGACCTGACCGAACAGCGCATCCGCCAGGCAGTCGCCGACCAACTCGATCAGCGTGGCTTGCGCCCGGCGGCTGCGGGCGTCAAGGGTGACTTGAGTGTGCAGACCTACTTGATCGTCGAGGATCGTCAGCAGCAAGTAACAACCAACTACGGCGGCGGTTGGGGTGGCCCGTGGAACGGCTACTGGGGCGCACCGATGTACAACGAAACGCGCAACATCACCTACAAGGTCGCGACCATCCAGATCGACCTGCTCGACGGCAAGGACGGCAAACTGGTGTGGCGCGGCAGTGATGAGCAGATGCTCGCCAGCAAGCCTAATCCGCAGGATCGCAGCAATGCCATCCGCGAGACGGTCGGGCGGATTCTGGCCAACTATCCACCGCGCTGAATCCGTTCAGGAAAAGCGGGAGCTCTTGAGCTCCCATTTTTTGCCCTGCGACGAACCCCTGTAGGAGCTGCCGAAGGCTGCGATCTTTTGATTTTGCTTTTTAGAGGCCAAGATCAAAAGATCGCAGCCTGCGGCAGCTCCTACCGGGGATTGCGCGTCTACACTCAGTTGCACCAATGGAGCTAGCGGCAAAGGAGTGCGCCATGTCGCCTCGTTCGCGATTCAACAGCCCGGCCCGGCAGCGCGGGGCGATTGGCTTGATGGCGGCGGCCACCCTCAGTCTGGCGGTGGTGATGCTGCTGTTGGTGGTCGACACCGGCCGCCTGTACATGGAACAACGCAAATTGCAGCGCGTGGTCGACAACGCCGCCCTCGAAGCCGTCAGCCGTGGCGGTAATTGCCTGCCGGGCCTGAGCGCCGCCAGTTATGCCGGGCAGAGCGCCGTGCGCAATGGCTACCTCGTCGATGCCAGCAACACCCTCGCCACCACGTGCGGCACCTTGGTGACGGCCGCCACCGGCCTGCGCACGTTCGCAGTGGATGCCACGCAAGCGGCAGCGGTCAAAGTCGTCGCCAGTCGCACGGTGACCAGCAGTTTTGCCGGTGGCGTACAGGCCTTGTTCAGCGGCACACCGGTCAGTCTCAATACCACGCTCAATGCCTCGGCGGTGGCCGCCAAACCGCAGCCGACGGTGGCCCAGTTGAATATTCGCAGCACCCTGGCCAGCATCGATACGGCGCAGTCGAACATCCTCAATCCACTGTTTTCCGGATTATTGGGCGGTAACGTCAATCTCACGGCTCTGGGCTGGGATGGCCTGCTGAACACCGACATCAACTTGCTCAAATACCTTGATCAACTGGCGATAAATCTCAACGTCGCGGCCGGCAATTACACGCAGTTGCTCAACACCCAGGCGACCGTGACGCAACTGATTCAGGCGGCGGCGACGGTGGTGCAGCTCAATGGCGCGACCGCCCAGGTGATCACTGCACTGGGCCAATTGCAGGTCGCGGCAATCAATGCCGCGCCGGTCAAACTCGGCGACATCCTGCAACTGCAGACTGGCACCACGGCGGCAGGGCTGGACGCCAATCTGCAACTGCTGCAACTGATTCAGGGCGTGGTGCAACTGGCCAACAGCAAGAGTGCGGTGGCGGCGACATTGCCGATCAGCGTGCTCGGGCTGGCGAATGTCACGGTGCGGGTGAAAGTGATCGAACCGCCGCAGTTTTCTGCGATTGGCGATCCGGCGCGGGCCAAGGTCAACCCGACCGGGGCGGACCGGATTTATGTGCGTACGGCGCAGGTGCGCACATTGGTGTCAGTCAGTCTGCCGGTGCTCAGCGGCGTCACCGGGCTGACCAATGCCGTGCTGGGGCTGGTCGGTGGCTTGACCCCGACCCTCAATGCACTACTGAGTCTGAATCTGGTCAGTACGCTCAATTCAGTCCTGTGTCTGTTGGGCGCCGGTTGTGAGCAACTTGATCCACAATTGCTGCCATCACCGCAAATCGACATCAGTCTGGATGCCGGTGGCGCCAAGAGTTATGTCACTGATTACAGCTGTCCGACGGGCACCACCGGCACCAAGAGCCTGACCGCGCATACCATCACGTCCATCGCTGATTTGAAACTCGGCAAGATCGATCCGACCAATGCCTTCTCTTCGGCGGCCGAACCCACGGTGGCGCCCTTGGCGCTGATCGATCTGGGGATCGTCACCTGTCACAAAATCCTGCTGCTCGGCACCTGTGATCCTGCCACCCATGTCCCTTTCGGCGCGGGAGGCATCGGCATCATGCTCGACACCAGCGTCGCGCAAAACACTCAGGATCTGGTCTTCTCCAGCGCCACGCCATTCGCCACCCCGGCCAACCTCAAATTGCCCCCAAGCATTCAGTCAGCCGCACCCACCAACAACATCGTCGGCAGCTTGTCGAACACCCTCGCCGGCATCAACCTGATCGTCTACAAACCCCAGGGCAGTAATCCATTGGGTGCCGTTGTTACCGGCGTTGCCTCGTTGATCAGTGATGTCACCAGCAAGTTACTGCCAGTGGTGACCAATCTGGTCAGCCCATTGCTCGACCCGCTGCTGAACAACCTGCTCAAAGGTCTGGGCATCAATCTGATGGACGTCGACGTCGGCGCCAACATGACCTGCGGCCAGACCGGCAAGGCCTATCTGGTGATCTAGGCGTCCACGGCAACCGGCAATTCGATGCAGAACCGTGCGCCCTCCACCGAGTTGCGCACGCTCAACCGGCCACCCATGTTGTCGATGATGCCGTAGCTCACAGACAATCCCAGACCGGTGCCGACGCCGATCGGTTTGGTGGTGAAAAACGGCTCGAAGATCCGCTCCAGCAAGCGTGGATCGATACCGCCACCGTTGTCCTCGACCCACAGCCGCACGCACTGTTCATCGCGTTCGGCATAGATCGAAATCCACGGTTTGAAGGATGAATCCTTCTCGCGTTTGCTCAGTAACGCATCCCGCGCGTTGACCATCAGATTGATCAACACCTGTTCAAGCTGATCGACGTAGCCGCGCACCTGGACCTCGAACCCGGTCTCGCTGATGCGCAAATCCACGCCTTTGCCGCGCATGCCCTCGGCCAGCAGCGACAGCGTGCCTTCAATGGCCGAGGCGGGGTTGAACAGTTGCTGCTCGATCTCCGAGCGCCGGCCGAATACGCGCATGTGATCGACCACTTTCGCCGCACGCTGCACCTGCGCGTCGATGCGGTTGAGTTTGTCGGTCAGGTAGTCGGCCTGCACATCGCCGTTGCCCAGACGCTTGAGCACGTTGACGATGGCCATGCGCATGACGTTCAGCGGCTGATTGATTTCATGGGCCAGGCCGGTGGCCATTTCGCCAAGGGTGGCCATTTTCGCGCTTTGCGTGAGTTGCTGCTGCGAGCGGCGCACCTCGGTGTTGTCGCGGCCCACCGCTTGCACTTCGATCAATTGGCCGTGTTCATCGAATACACCGCGATCGGACCAGACCCACCAGGCGTGTTCGCGGCCGGGCAGTTGCAGGCTGATTTCTGCGGTGCTCACCGGCTGTTCCGCCGTCAGTGATCCGAGACGCTGGACGAATGCGGCGCGTTGTTCCTCGGACATCCAACTGCCCAGATCGACCCCCGGCAGTTCCTCCGGCGTGCATTCCAGATACCTCGCCAGCGGCCGGTTGCCGAAAGTCAGAATCAGGTCCGGGCGATAACGACAGATCATCGCTGGCGAGTCCTCTACCAGAATCCGATAGCGCTCTTCACTCTTTTTCACCTGCTCGGCCGCCAGGGTCGCTTCGGTGACGTCCAGCCACAGACCGACTGCTTCCACGGGCAGGCCCAGGTCATTGCGCAGCAACTTGGCTTCATCGAGCAGCCAGTGATATTCACCGTGACGATCGCGCAGCCGATAACGCGCGCGCACTGAACCTTCGCGCAACAGCTGGCGACTGCGGGCGAAATACAGGTCACGGTCTTCGGGGTGGATCATTTCGACCAAGGCCCCGTTCCCGCAATCATCAAGGCTCCAGCCCAGCAACGGCTGCAGGCTGGCACTGAAGAACGCCGGAATCAGTGCACCTTCGTGGTACTGCTGGACGTAAATTACTGCGGGCGAACTGGCGATCAGATTGTCGAGCCGTGCATGTGCGGCAGCGGCTCGTTGGTGCTGGTTCTGAGTGTCGCTGATATCGAGCATGAAACCGACCAACCGGCGGTACTCGCCGCTGCCAATCACTTGGCCCTGCACGCGATACCACAGGGGTGCCTGCGCGGGATCATCGCTGCTCAGACGCACCGAAAGCGTCAGGGCTTCGCCCTGTTGCTGCAAGGCTTGCAGATGGCTGCGCAACTCGTCGCGGTCGACGGGATGGATTTGCCTCAGCCAGTCTTCCAGCGATAATCCGCCAGGGTTCACCTTCAGGGCTGCGGCCAGCGCAGGCGCCAGTTGAATGTTGTTGTCGCCTGCAAGGATCTCCCACCAGCCGGTGCCCAGCAGGGTTTGCAGCGCTTCGATGCGTTCCAGTTGCAGGTGATGTTGCTGTTCACGCAAACGCCCCAGTAAAGGCCCGGCCAGTGCACCGACCAGTGCGATCCAGTCGCGCTCGGTCAGGTACGGCGCGGCGCTGTCCACGGAGTAAAAACCGCAGAGCAGCCAAGCCACCACGCCGCGTTCATCGCTATACGGCACCGCGAAACCTTCGGCATTGCCGAACAGGACTTGCACCCGCGAGTGTTCGTCGAGGCCATGGTGTGCGCCGACACGCTGTGGCGCGACACCGTTCAGGCTGTCCAGCGGCGTGCCCAGACGCTGCTGGTCATGCCACAGATTCGGCGCATCGTGAGCGCGATACTGGCGATAGATTTGCCAACCCTGTTGCTCGTCATCGAGCAAGGCCAGGGCCACACAAGGGATATGCCAGCGCTGGGCGATCAGTTGCAATTGTTCGCTGACGATCACTGGCAAACGCAACTGGCTGCACGCGCGTAACTGTTCGCTGATCTGCCCGGCAATCAATTGGCAGGCATCCCGCTGACGCGATTGTTGACGTTCGAGCAGCAAGTCGGCGATATCGATCAACTGCATCAGCCAGCCTTCGCCCTGCGGCTGCACCCAGCCACGCAGGTGCACGGTCTGCTCGCCCAGACCGAAGAAGTCGAGATCAAGCAGCAGCCCCTGCCATTCCCTTGGTCGACCTTCGATGGCCAGTGTGCTGTGCGGCAGCAGGTAGGTGCTCAGCGGTAAAGGGTGATCGTGAGGCTTGAACTGCGCCAGCAGATGCCGCAACGGCCCAGCCATTTGCAGCACGCCACCGTCATCGTTCAGGTACAGGTGCAAGCCTGTTGCGGGTGAGCCGAGAGGGTCGGGCAACTCATGGGCGGCGGGCGGTGTGCGTTTGAGCAAGCGCCCGAACAGTTTGTCCCCCGACGTCAAAATTGCAGACTCGATTTGGCGGTCAGATAGGTGGGCAGACTGGGCACTGTGCCAACGACCGGAAGCACCAGAAACGGCATGACCTGATTCAACTTGCTGACTGGATAATCCACTCGCACCGTCAGCAGGCCTGACGCGCTGTATTGGCTGCTGGTATCAACGCCGACCACCAGGTTGAAGACCGGCGGAATCCAGGACAATTGCTGGGTCAGCGTGGCATTCGCGGTGTTAAGCACGACCGTTGGATAGTCGGGCGTGTTGGGGTCGACCGCGACACTGCGGCGTACCGCTTCGGACGTGGCCTGATTGAACGATTGCATCATCACCAACGGCAGGCTGTAGCTGACCAGACCGTAGAACACGGCGAAAAAGATGATGAACACCAAGGCGAACTCGATCGCCACCGCACCTTTTTGCGACTTCCGAAAGCCGGTTTTCATGAGTGCGTCTACCCTGACTGTCACTGCGTAGTATCAGCATAGAATCATTCCGCAAAAATGGACGGTTTTTACCCGATGTACAGTTTTGTCCTCTTGATCTGGCTGGGGCTGTGCGCGGCGCAAGACGCCCGCCAGCGACGCATCGCCAATGGGCTGACCTTCGGCGTCGCCGCGCTGGCGCTGATCTGGCTGCTGTGGACCGGCAGCACTTGGCTGGGCGCTGATGCGGGGCAGGGCGGTTGGGCTTGCCTGATCGCTCTGGCGCTGACCCTTCCGGGTTTTTTCATGGGCCGGATGGGTGCCGGCGATGTGAAATTAATGACAGCTCTGGGCCTTGCGACGGACGGTCTGTTCATTCTTGGCGTGTTTATTGGCGCAGGGTTTGCCAGTGTGGTCTGGCTGCTGCTGGCGCCAAGAGTCTGGCTCCATATGAGTCAAGGGCTTAGAGATCGTCTGCGATATCTGGCGCCAGATAAGTCAAAAAAGCTGCCATTTGCACCGTTCGTGTTGGTGGGGGCCGTGTTTGTCATGCTTTGGATCCACTAGTCGCCAAGCGCCACTAGTCCTATGTACATAGTCGGAAAGTACGTCTACTTTCAAAGGAACTGGTTATACAGCCAAAGGCTGGCAGTACAGGAATGGTCAGCTTTGGCCTGGCACATGGAGTAGCACGTGAACAAGCTTACGTCTGCGGTAAAAGTCCTCGTGGTCGACGATCAGCCGTTGATTGTTGAGGAGCTGTGCGAGTTTCTTGAAAGTAGCGGTTATCGCTGTGTGCCGTGCGAATCGAGTCTGCAGGCGATCGAGCGTTTCACTGAGGACGCGGAAATCGGTCTGGTGCTGAGTGATCTGCACATGCCGGACATGGATGGCATTCAGTTGATTCAGGCGTTGCAGCGACTGGCGGGCAAGCATCGGGCTTTTGAGGCGATCATGCTCACCGGGCGTGCCGACAAGCAGGATGTGATCAAGGCGTTGCGGGCCGGGATTGCTGATTACTATCAGAAGCCGATTGATCTGGATGAATTGCTCGAAGGTGTGCGGCGACAGGAGGCGGCTCTGCAGGAACGGCAGAAGAATCTGCAACTGGGGCATTTGAATCAGAAGTTGCAGTATCTGTCTGAGTCGATTGATGACCTTTATCAGGATCTGGACAAGGTACGGCGTAGTCCTTCGTCGGTGGTTCGCGATGGATTGGGTGGTGAGTCTGCTGAGGCTGAGGCGCAGGAGATGCCGGCGATTTTCAATCAGTTGTCGCCGCGGCAATTGGATGTGGCGCGGTTGGTGGGCAAGGGGCAGACCAATTATCAGATTGCCTGTGAGTTGGGGATTACCGAGAACACGGTGAAGCTTTATGTTTCGCAGGTGTTGCGGTTGACGCATATGCATAATCGGACGCAGTTGGCTCTGGCTTTGTCGCCGAGTGCTTCTGCTGCGCGGCAGCGGGTTACGGCGCATTGACTTGGCGGCCTGTGGGCCGACCAGGTTCTTGGGGTTTGGTGTGTATATCCGTTTTTTTGGGTGTTGCGGCTGGCGGTTCCGCCCTTACGGCGGGTCACTTTTTCAGACGCCAAAAAGTAACCAAAAGGCTGGGCCCCGGCGTTCGGCCCCTCGCTAGGGCTCGGGGTTCCTTCGTTCCGGGATCTATCCGGGGGGCATCGCCTACGGTTTGCTTCGCTGCACCTCCTCTCGATGTGTTTGGCTTCGCCAAACGGTCGCTGCGCTCCCACCCCCGGATAAATCCCTCCACTCAGCCTGCCGAAGGGGCCAGCAGATCAAAAGCTGCAGCCGAGCTAACGCTCATCCTGTTGAGTGGTTAGGAGCGGGTGAGGGGCTTTTGATCTGTTTCAGAATCTGAGTTCGACTCGGTCTTTCACGCCGGCGTAGCTCTCCCAAACACCTCGGTCAGTCCCCTCTCCCTCTGGGAGAGGGCTAGGGTGAGGGGCTTTTGATCTGTTTCAGAATCTGAATTCGACTCGGAATTTCACGTCGGCGTAGCTCTCCCAAACACCTCGGTCAGTCCCCTCTCCCTCTGGGAGAGGGCTAGGGTGAGGGTTGGCTTTTGGCTGTTTAAATGGGTGCCAGATAACCAGAACCTTCCCACACGGTTTTCAGGTTGTCCGTCGGACGTGCGCTCTTTAGTCTCTGGCTGTCGCTGAACACTCAGCGATCGGGTGTGAGAACCCGGCAATTTATGGTCATCAAGTCTTTGTGCACGCATAATCGCCGCCAGCTTGTCTGCTGTCTGCAATGTGTCATGGCGGCTGTGTGCGGGCAGACTTCGGTCTGGCCGGGTGTCCATAACCGGTATTCTCACCCCGCATACAGCTGCCACCTTTTGCCCCGTGAGAATGGCAGTGGGTGGCGGCAAAGACTTTGGAGTTGTTTCAATGGACAAACTGATCCCCGATCCACCCACCGAAGCCACCACCCCGCTCGAAGATGCCATCCGCGCCGACGACCTCGTCAAAAACCGCGAAGCCATCAAACGCGCGCTCGATTTCTACCTCTGCCCCGAACGTGCAAAGCCCCGGCAACCCAGCACGATGTTTCTCATCCATCCGAAAATCGATACCGAAAGCCTGCTCGCCCACGCCTGCGAATCCCTGGCGTCGGCCAACACGCTGGCCGGTAACTTTGCCGATCAGTTGGCCCGGCCCGAGCGCAATACCGCGCTGGCGATTCAGCAGATCGTCATGCTGGCTGAGCTGGCGGTAAACCGGGCGCTGGATCGGGTGGATCCGCAGGCCTGATTCGGCAGGCAAACTGTGTCATCGTTCTTCGCGAGTAGGCTTGCTGCCACATTTTGAAATGCATTTCAGCTGTGGGAGAGCGCAGGGGGGGCGGCTTTTGATTTGCGTTGGATTCGCCCCTCACCCCAGCCCTCTCCCGAGGGAGAGGGGGCCGATTTGTGTGTTTTTCAAAGCCTGAGTTCAACTCGATATTTCACGGCGGCGTACCTCTACCAAGCACCTCGGTCAGTCCCCTCTCCCTCTGGGAGAGGGTTAGGGTGAGGGTGGGCTTTTGGCTGTTTAAATGTGTGCCAGATAACCAGAACCTTCCCACACGGTTTTCAGGTTGTCCGTCGGACGTGCGCTCTTTAGTCTCTGGCTGTCGCTGCCAATTCAGCGACCGGGTGTGGAAACCTGAATTTCAAGTAGATGCGTTGCATCGCTACCGCAATCATTGTCGGCGTCTTCTTTCGTCTGCAAACTGTGTCGCGGCGGCTGTGCGCGGGCAGGCTTCGGTCTGGCCGGTTGCCTACTTATCGGTTTTCCACCCTGCGTACAGCTGCCACCTTTTGTCGTGTGGAAACGACAAAGGTTGGCTCCTCAGCCAAGTAGGAGTTGATATGGACAAACTGATCCCCGACCCACCCACCGAACCCACCACCCCGCTCGAAGATGCCATCCGCGCCGACGACCTCGTCAAGAACCGCGAAGCCATCAAACGCGCTCTCGATTTCTACCTCTGCCCCGAACCTGAAAAACCCCGCCAAGCCAGCACGATGTTTCTCATCCATCCGAAAATCGATACCGAAAGCCTGCTCGCCCACGCCTGCGAATCCCTGGCGTCGGCCAACACGCTGGCCGGTAACTTTGCCGATCAGTTGGCCCGGCCCGAGCGCAATACCGCGCTGGCGATTCAGCAGATCGTCATGCTGGCTGAGCTGGCGGTAAACCGGGCGCTGGATCGGGTGGATCCGCAGGCCTGATCCGGCAGGCACACCGTGTCATCGTTCTTCGCGAGCAGGCTCCCACAGGTGGAGTGCATTTCAAAAGGTGGGAGCGAGCCTGCTCGCGAAAGCGCTCGCAAGGTCACCTCATCACTAATTCTTGCTCTCGATCTTCCCGCCCGCATCCGGATCATAAAAATCCGGAATCTCATATTTGTACTTCTTCAGCCACCGCTGCATCGCCAGATCCCGTTCGGTCGCGGTCGCCGTTTGTGGCTTGGGTGAGGCGGCTTTGTTGCGGCTTTGCAGGACCAGCCAGCCTTCGGTCTCCTGTTGTTGCGCCGAGGCGGGGCCGGCGTCGATGGCGACGGCGCTGAGGGGCAGGCTGAGCAGGGTCAGGTAGCAGAGACCTTTGAAGGGATGCATGGCTGTCTCCTTACTTGAGCGATGACGGCAACGGGTCAGCGACGGCGGCCACTTGATTGCTGGTGGCCGGTTTGGCCTTGACCGGGGCTTTGAGTTTTTCTGCGCGTTGCTGGGCTTCGGTGAATTGTTCCGGGGTCAGTTTCGCGCGGCTGATGATTTCGGCAGCTTGTGGCCAGTCGTTCTGGTACAGCAACAGGGTGACCATGTTCAGGGTCGCCAGTTGGTTGTTCTGTTTGAGTTCGATCGCGGTGAGGAATTCGAAGCGGGCGTCGTTCAGGCGCAGTTGGTTGAGATAGACCACGCCCAGGTCGTTGCGGATTTTTTCGTCGGTGGGCGCCAGGCGCGCGGCGCGTTGCAGGTGGGCCTGGGCCTGGCCGTTGTCGCCACGGGCGGCGTAGAGTTGGCCGAGGCCGTGTTCGGCTTCGGCGGTCAGGCAGCCGCCGAGCAGGCCGCGGTACAGCGGCTCGGCTTCGCTGCGGCCGAGCAAGCGATAGACCTTGGCTTTGCGCAGGCGCACTTCGCTGATGTTGTCCGGCAGGCTTTGCAGGTTGGCCAGGCTGGCGTGCAGTTTGCCGTCGTTGGCGAGGTCATCCGCGAGGTTCAGGGCCAGCTCCTGCTCCTGGGTCATTTTGCTGCAACTGCTCGGTGACAGCAGCGCCGTCCACGGTGCCTGGCCGTCGGTGGCGCAACCGCCGAGCAGCAACAGACTTGCCATGACTATCAGTACTTTCATCAAACGCTCTCCATGAGCAAGGTCAGTTTGCAAACGCGCGGGCAATGGCGGTGAAGCCCGGGCCGGCGAGGACGATCAGCAGTGCCGGAAACAAAAACAGCATCATCACTACAGACATCTTCGCCGACATTTTCGAGATGTATTCCTGCAGGCGCGTCAGGCGGCGGTCATCCAGCAGTTGCTTGAGCGCCAGCAGCGACTTCATCGCGCCGCCGCCCTGTTGAATCAGTTGCTGGAGGATTACGCAGGTGTCGCTGAATTCATCTACGGCGAGCATCACCGCCGCTTTGTTCAACTCCTGGCCAAGTTCCAGGCCGCTGTCGACACGGGCCAGAATCAGGCGCAGTTCGCTGGTCAGTTCCGGCAGCAGTTTTTGCGCTTCAATGCTGAGTACCCGCAGGGCTTGTTCGACGGCCATGCCGGATTCGAAAAGGATGCGCAGCAGCGGAATGAACGTCGACACCTCCACGGCAATGGTTTTCTGCCGCCGCGTCGCTGCGTAAGCCAGCAGACGTTTGGGCAGCAGATAGCCGCCGCCGGTAGCGAGCATCGGCACGATCCAGCGGTTGCTGGCCTGAGGGAAAAAAACTTCTTGCAGAAAGATCGCCAGGCCCAGTGTCAGCAACGGCGTGCCGATCTGGCAGGCCGCGAACAGCGCTCGCTCGTTGGCGCGGCGCCAGCCGATACGGTTGAGCAGGGTCTGGGTTTCGCTGTCGATGCTCACCGAGCGTTGCCCGAACTTACTGCTGCCCAATGCGCGCAACCAGCTGCCGAAGCGGTTCTCGCGCACCAGTTGTCCTTGCAGGCGCTGGTTGACCTGGCGCACTCGACGGCGCTCCACCAGCAGGTGATTGATCACCAGCATCAAGGCGCCAAGCAGCAACATCAGAGCCGCGAGCCAGACCATGTCAAACGCTCCGCAACATGCGCCACAGCGCCAGGCTTCCGAACACTTGCAACACCGCGGCGCTGATCAGCATGTGCTGCCCGCTCGCGTCGTTCCACATCCCGAGCATGTAGCCGGGGTTGGTCAGCATGAAGTAACTCACCAGCAGCAACGGCAACGAGCCGAGCACCCACGCGGTCATGCGTGTTTCGCCGGTAAGGGCGCGCAGTTGCCGCGCGCCCTGATCGCGTTCGCGGATCAGTTTGATCAGGTTCTCCAGCAGTTCGCTGGCATTGCCGCCGTAGCGATGATTGACCTTCAGTCCGAGGGCAAACATGCGCAGTTCGTCCTGTTCATACAGTTCGGCAAAGTCGCTGACGGCATCCGGCAAGTTCACGCCTAATTGCACGTTGCGCTGGACCCGGCCCATGGCTTTTTTCAGCGGATCTTCACTGGCTTCGATGCCGCCCATGACCGCGTCACTCAGGGTGCGCCCGGACTTCAGGCTACGCACGGTGTGATCAAGCAACTGTGGCAGTTGCTCGATCATCCGTTTGACCCGGCGCTGGTAGAGCACGGCGATGTACAGCCGTAACGCCAGGGGCGGAATGAAGATCATCAGCAGCAGGCCGATCCAGTCGGCGAGAAAATAACCCAGTGCCATCGCCAGCGCCCACAGACTCAGCCACAGGCCGAAACGCTCGGTCGGGCGGCCCAGCCCTGCGCGCAGAAACATCCGTTCCAGGCCAACCCACACCGGTTTTTCGGCAGCCAGTTGCGGTTGCCCGGCGGCCAGTCGATTGAGGACTTTTTCCGTTGCAGTCTTGCGCAGCCCCTGCAAAAACAGGCGAATCGACAGCCCCAGCAGCGTCAGGCAGATAACGATGAGAATGATCGGTCCCAGCATGCTCGGTGCTCCTTGCCGTCAGCCCAGATGCGTCTCGTGGCGTAGCTTGTCGCCGGCCGGATTGACCGCTTCGCGCAGGAAGCCGAAGCCCGTGCGGCGGTCGAGGCGGAACAGGGTGTTGGTGACGTAGACGTCTTCGCGAATACCGACCACTTCCACCACTTCACTGACGCAGCGGCGCCCGTCAGGCATGCGCGTCAACTGAATGATCACGTCGAGGGCAGCGCAGATCATCTGGCGCAGGGTGCGTTCGGCGATGGAACGGCCCGTCAGGCCGACCAGTGTTTCCAGGCGCAGCAGGGCATCCTGGGCGTTGTTGGCGTGCACGGTGCTCATCGAGCCGTCGTGACCGGTGTTCATTGCGGTCAATACGTCGACCACTTCGACGCCACGAATCTCGCCGAGAATGATCCGGTCGGGGCGCATCCGCAGGGCGTTGCGGATCAGGTCGCTGGCCTTCACTTCACCGTGGCCTTCGGCGTTCGGCGGCCGGGTTTCCAGGCGCACCACATGCGGGTGACCGAGCTGCAATTCGGCGACGTCTTCGATGGTCACCAGACGTTCGTGCGGGTTGATCAACTGGCTGAGAATATTCAGCAGCGTGGTTTTGCCGGTGCCGGTGCCGCCGCTGATCAGGATGTTGCAGCGCTTGCCGACGGCATCCTGGAAAAACTCGAAGATCGACAGGTCGATGGTTTGCATCGCCATCAGGTCGCTGCTCTTGAGCATGTCCTTGCGAAATTTACGGATCGACAGGCATGGGCCATCGAGGGCAATCGGCGGAATGATCGCGTTAACCCGACTGCCATCCGGCAGGCGCGCATCGACCATCGGCGAAGATTCGTCGAGGCGCCGACCGAGTGGCGCGAGGATGCGCTGCATCACGCGTTCGACGTGATGCGCATCGATAAACCGCAGGTCACTCTGGTGCAGCACACCGTCGCGTTCGATGAACACCCGGTGCGGGCCGTTGACCAGAATCTCGGTCACCGACTGATCGCGCAGCAACACTTCCAGCGGGCCGAAACCGGTTAACTCGTCGACGATCTCTTCGGCCAGGCGCTCCATTTCGTAGCGGGAAATCGCCAGGTGCAAACGGGCGATGTACTCGGCGACTTTGTCGGTGACGAACTGTGCGAGTTGCTGACGAGAACCTTCCAGCAGATTTTTGCCGGACTCTTCGAGGGCGTCGATGATGTAGCGATGCAGAACCAGTTTCAGGCCTTCGTGATCGCTGTTGCCGACGCCACTGCGGGGCGCCGCGCCGAAAAGTTTTTCTGCGCTCATGAGGTGCCTCGCAAGCGGTCGAACCAGGTCACTTTAGGCTTGGCCAGGCCCTCGGAACGTTTCGCTAACCTTTCACCGAGGGCGCGCAGGCTTTGGGTGAGTTTTTCCCGTGGGGCCAGTTCGAACAGACTGACGCCCTGGTTTTTCGCGTTCAGGCGCACTTCCGGGGTGAGGGCCAGCGTGGCGATCACTTCCAGGTTGAAGGTTTTGCCGAGGGTTTCCGAATTAGGCGCAACGTTGCTCAGGTAGCGGTCGATCAGCAGGCGTCCGTGGTCGAGCTTCATGCCTTTTTCCCGCCACAGATTGAGCACGGCGAGGTTGCGCCGGCAGTTGAGCACGTTCTGATCGGTGTACCAGAGCAACTTGTCGCAGTGGCTGACAAAGGTGCGCAAGGCTTCGCTGTCGGTCTGCCCGGTGAGGTTCACGACGATGTGCTGGAAGTGCTGGCGCAAGGCGCTGAGCAACATGTACAGCTCGGCGGCGCTGGTGTTTTCCAGCGGTTCATCGTTGCTGGCGTAGGCGAGAATGCGCAAGCCGGCCTCGGCGCTGGTGAAGGCACTGTCGATCAGCGTGGCGTCGAGCCTGCGCAGGTGGCGCAAGGCATCGCCGAAGTGAAACGAGCTCTCCAGCCCGAGCAGGGCGAGGCTGTCACCGCGCGGCAACCCGAGGTCGAGCAACAAGGTTTGCTGACCGCTCTTTTGCACCACCAAGGCCATGTGGTTGGCCAGCAGTGCGCCGTCGGAACTGCTCTGCACGCCATACATGACTGTGAGGCCACCCAACTGCGTGTTCGGTGCCACGGGCGGCAGGCGTTTGCTCAAGCGCCGCACCAGCCCGGCGACTTCACTGGAGCGCGAACCGTAGGCGACAAAATCCCGGGCGCCGGCGCGCATGGCATTGAGCACCAACTGATTGTCCATGCCGTCGCCAAGGGCCACGATTGCCAGCATCGGTTTGGCTTCCAGCGCGCCTTCGATCAACGCGCTCTGGGCGACCACGTGTTCGCGATCCAGGCCGACGAACACCAGGCTGGCAAAGGTCACGTCCACCAGTGCCAGCAATTCGTCGAGACTGCCGCCACCGGCGCTGACCACCTGACCGAGCGGCGCGAGCGCGCCTTGCAGCCACTCCAGATCGGTGCTGTTGCGGGTGATGGCGAGAAAGGTCTGGCTCAGATTCTGGCTCATTGGGATAACCCGCTGCGCTTGTCGAAGTTGCCGTTTTCAAGAAAAAACATGCGATAGAAATTCGGGTCGTAATTGCGCAGTTTTTCCCCGGGTAATGATGGCAGCTGGGCGTCGGCGGCCAATGGCTGCACCAGGTGCGGGGTGACGATCATCAGCAGTTCGCGCTCTTCGCGCTTGATCTGTGAGCCTTTGAAAAATGCACCGAGCACCGGGATGTCGCCGAGGCCGGGAAACTTGTTCACCTGCGAGCTGTTGGTGGTGCTGATCAAGCCGCTGATGACGAAGCTTTCGCCATCGCCCAGTGACACGCTGGTGTCGGTGCGGCGGATGGTCAGGGCGGGCACGGTGGTGCCGGCGATTTGTACGGCATTGCTGAAGTCCAGTTCGCTGACTTCCGGAGCGACCTTCAACGCGATGCGATCACGGCCGATGATGGTCGGCGTCAGGGTCAGGCGGATGCCGAATTCCTTGTATTCGATCGACACGCTGTCGCTGCCGGAACTGGGCACTGGAATCGGAATTTCACCGCCGGCCAGAAAACTCGCGCTCTGGCCGTTCAGCGCGACCAGACTCGGCCGTGCGAGGGTGTAGGCGAAGCCGCTGGTTTCCAGGGCATTGATGATCGCCATGGTCTTGCCGCCGATCCACGAAAAGTTGAACAGTGAGTTGTCCACCGGCAAACGTGGCTGCGGCACGCCATCAATGGGGGGCAGGGTGCCGGGCGAGCCGAACAGAAAGTTGCCGCGCGTGCCGATCAGCGAGGCGGTGGCTTCCTTGAGTTTGGTGCGGCTGACTTCGACGAAGCGGATGTCGGTCTGCACTTGCGACGGCAGGCTCGGATCATCCGACGGCAGGCTGCTGCTCAACGCAGCGGTGGCGGCGCCCTGCACGAACACCATGCTCTGGCGCGGCTCGCTTGAGCACGACGTCCAGACCATCAGGCTGGTGGCGCCGGGCGCCACACCGGTGAGCAGAAAGGACGAGCTGCCGTTGGCGTGTACGTCGGCGATTTTCGGATCGCCAATCGCCAGACGGGTGATCGCTACCGGGGACTGCACGTCCTGTTGAAACCCTTCGCCGATTTCGATCACCGGCGGCATGCGCCCCAGTGCCGAACAGTTGCCGACCGCCGCGAACGCAGCGTCCATCGACAGACCCATCAGTAGCAGGGCGCGCAGCATGGTTTTGAATGTCGGCCTGAAACGACTCTGCATGCCCTTGGATCCTTGCGCAGTCATGGGTTTTGTTGGGTGATCTGATTGCCGCGAATGATTTCCACCGCCGGCCGTGCAGCGCCAGCGGAGCCGCCGCTGGAGGGCGCTTTCGGTGCCGCGCCCATGGCCAGTTGGGTGAACTGGAAGAGTTGTCGGTTAGCCGTGTCGACATGGGCCGCGGACTGATTTTCGCCGGCCCAGTACTTGGCCAGGCGTTGTTCTTCACTGCTGCGTACGGCCAGGCGCAAGGTGCCGGCTTGTGTGGCGAGCATCAGGCGACTGAGCAGTTGTTCCGGCACTGCCAGCACTACGGTGCGCGCGGCGATGCGGCGTTGATCCTGTTTGAGTTTTTCATCGGCGCTCAGGGCCGGCGATGCCGGTTGGCCGTCGTTGGTCAGGCCGTACTGATCACCCACACCAAGCACGCGCATGGCCGGTAGAACGATCTGCGCCGATTGTTCGAGGTTGCTGGAATCCTGGCGCAGGTAGAGCAAGACATCGACGTAATCGCCGGGGATCAGTTGTCCAGCCGCGCCGATCACTTCGTCGACCGCCACGGTCAATGCGCGCTCATCGCGGTGAATCATGCGTGCCAGTGAGCCGCCGGCGCTGAAGCTTTCATCATTCAGCCAGGTGCCGGCGCTGAGGTGCCGCCAAGGTGTACGGCCGATGGCCTGATCGACATTGCTCAAGCTGCCGGCCGGTGCACTGCGCAGTTTTTCCACCGTGACATCGGCGGCCGTCAGTGCGGTGAACGGCGGCACATCGTGCAGCAACACCACTACCGGTTGGCGGGTCTGGTCTTCGGCGATCGCGACAGTTTTTTCAACGGTGATAGTTGGGGCGACGGGGGCGGCGGCGACGGGCGCTGGTTGACGACTGAGTACCAGTCCCCAGTAACCGACAAAAATGGCTCCCAATAACAGGATGGCTGCAAGGCCCATGGTGACGCGACTGTTCATGACGGCTCTCCCTTTCCTGCTGCACTACCCACCGCACTTGCTAACGAGAGAAGTTCCCAATCCGGCAGCTATGAACATGCAACTATTTCGCTATTTCCACGCTAGCTGATCCAAGCCAAAACGCCATTACTGACAGGAAAATAACTCACGAAAGTATGAGTCTTGGCCAATTAACAGCAGCAATCGGCAACTTCGCGATGTGATTAATCCTTTGTGATTAATCCGTTCTTACAGTTGTTGGGCGGGGGTTTGTTGACAATGCTCAAATGGCACGGTGGGTCTTGGCCGCTGCAGCGTGACATTGGCGCCAAAGGCGCAAAGGAGTAGTCGTATGTGTCGGATGATCCTCGATTATTTGATGGCCAGAGTCCGTTTGCTGGTCAAAAACGAAGAAGCCGCGTCGGCGATCGAATATGCGATCGTGGTGGCGATGGTTGCGGTAGTCGTTGTGGCTTTTGTCACTCCGCTGGGTAACCGGGTGTTGGCTTACTTCAATAACATTCTGACCGGGCTGGGTGGCACAGCGGTAACCAGGCCCTGACTGGCGAGGAGAATTGCGATGCTCTTTGATTATTTGAAAGTGCGTGTCCGCGGCTTCTTTGCCAGTACTGAAGCAGCGTCGGCAATCGAGTATGCGATTGTCGTGGCGATGGTGGCGGTGGTGGTCATCGTCTTCGTCACCCCCGTTGGCGCCCGGGTACTGGTGATGTTCAACAATTTGCTGGTGGCGCTGGGCGGCACTGCCGTGACGGCCCCCGCACCGCCGTCCTGAGCTGAACGAAGCTGATGCCTGGTTGATGCCGCGCTACACTCGGGTTCACTTTCAGTTTTCAGGGATTGCCCATGAATGCTCCTTCGCTGCCGCGCCAACAGTTGCTTCTGGTTGACGATGAAGAGGACGCGTTGCTGGAGCTGGCGGAGTTGCTGGAGGGGGAAGGGTTTACTTGCCATACGGCGACGTCGGTGAAGCTGGCGTTGCATCATCTGACTCGCCATCCCGATATCGCGCTGGTGATTACTGATCTGCGCATGCCGGAGGAGTCCGGGATGTCGTTGATCAAGCGGTTGCGTGAGCATACTTCTCGGCAGCATTTGCCGGTGATTGTGATGTCGGGGCATGCGGATATGGAAGACGTCAGTGATCTGTTGCGGTTGCAGGTGGTGGATCTTTTTCGCAAGCCGATTTATTACGTCAGGTTGTTGGAAACTCTGGATAATTTGTTTCCCAAGCCTTCGAGGAATGTGGCTGGGTGATTGGGGGGCCTATCCGTTGCTGCGGGTGTGGCTGATTAGGGTTCCGCCCTTACGGCGGGTCACTTTTTCCAGACGCCGAAAAAGTAACCAAAAAGGCTTGCTCCTACGTGCGGCCCGCTCGCTGGGGCTCGGGGTTCCTTCGCTCCGGGATCGATCCGGGGGCAGCGCCTACGGTTTGCTTCGCTGCACCTCCTCTCGCTGTGTTTGGCTTCGCCAAACGGTCGCTACGCTCCCACCCTCGGATCAATCCCTCCACTCAGCCTTCCGACGTCGCCCGTGGATCAAGATCAAGAGCTGCAGCCGAGCTAACGCTCATCCTGTTGAGTGGTGAAAAGCCTAGGAGCGGCGTAGGTCGCTTTTGCTTTTCTGTGGGAGCGAGCTTGCTCCGGGCGGCGTTCCGACGAAGGCGGCCTGACAGCCGACCAATTTCTAACTGAATGCACTTAATCCAACTGTAGGAGCGAGCTTGCTCGCGAAGGCGGCCTGCAATCCGACCCATTTCTGCCGGTTGTACATTCCACCCGCCGCTGCCGAAGCCTCCTTGGTATTTCAGCTTACAACTGGTAGCTGAAACTTATGCTGTACCTGGGCTTGCGATTGAACGTGTCCAGTGCTTCATCCGACATTGCCTTCGCCGCTTCCAGCGCAATGTTGTAGTACTTGGCATCGCCAAACCGCAGCCCGATTGCTGCCGATGACAGATTATTGGCCTTTACCGGCAGTTCGTTGAACCAGCTGCGCGAGCGGTCGAGCACCACGTACGGTTGCAGGATGCGCACCCAGTTGCCGTCGCGGTTGAAGCTGTAGTTGACCTCGTACGCTACGCCCCAGCCCTTGTCGCCGGACGCTTGATCGTCGGGATAACCGCGACCGAAATTCTGCCCGCCGAACACCGCGCGTTCGCTGTCGGGCAGGGTGTCGTCGCTCCAGTACAGCGCGGCCGACAGCACGCCTTGCCAGTTGTCGAGGAACTTGTTGCTCTGCACCCCGGACAGGCGTACGCGGAAGAAATCGAGGTCGATGTCGTCGTAGTTGGTATTTGCCCCCAGGCTGTCGAAACCCTGATACACGCCGCCACTGAGAATGCGCAGTTGCCGGGCATCGGCCTTGCGCCAGTCGCCTTCGAAGGCCAGAGCGCGTACGTCGGTGCGGAACTCGGTGCTGAACGGGAAGTTGATGCCGTTGTAGCGAGTCTTGTCGTCGACTGCGTACAGGCGCGAGCCGGCGGTCAGCAATTCGTTGGAGGCGGCAATCAGCGGCAGAGTGAAACCGATGGAGTAGCGGTCGTTTTCTCGATGGGTGCTGAGTCGACCACCGCCGTCGATGAGGACTTCGGTACTGGGATCGGCGCGGTAGCGTGATGCGGACAGCGCCAGTTGCGCGCCTTCGTCATTGAGGAACTGGTTGTAGTCGAGGCGGTAGTAATGTTCGTGATCGTCACCCGGCGGGAACAAACCGCTGAGGCTCAGTTGCTCGCCCATCGAGGTTTGCGAGTTGCTGCTGACACCGAGCAAAGCCTGGGTGCCGTTGCGGTTGTCTTCGGTGGTGCTCAGCGTACTGGTGAAGGGTTTGCGGCTGGCCTGGGCGACCAGGGTTGTCGCGCCGTCGGTGGTGCCCGGTGGTGGCACCTGGGCCTGAATCGTCACGCCGGGGATGCGCGTCATCAGCGTGGTGTAACGCTCGAAGGTCTTGCGGGTCAGCGGCCGTTCGGCCTGGATCTTCGCCGCCAGTTTGTCGAGCAGCGCTTTGACTCGGCCGACATCGCCCTGGATCTGGACATCCCGCACGTAGCCTTCCACCAGCACCACGCGCGCGACGCCATCGTTGAAGTTTTGCTGCGGCAAGAACGCATAGGACAGCAGGTAACCGTCCTGCTGATAGCGTCGAGTGATGTTGCGCGTGGCTTCGATCAGGTCGGCGAGCGTGGCTTGGTGGCCGATCAGGGGCTTATAGATTTCGGCGAGCTCGTTGAGCGGGTAGAGGGTTCCGCCTTCGATCTGCACGGTTTGCAGATTGATCTTGGTATCCATCAACAGCGGTTGCGCAGCGGCGGCACCGGCGTCCGGCACTTGCACGGGCGTGGCGCTCGGGCGATAAGCGTCGGCCGGCAGATTCGGCACAGGCAGGTTGCGGATGGTTTCGTTGCTGTTGAGAAAACTGGGCAGGGTGTCGGCGAGGGCGGCGGAACTGAGACTGAGGAACAGCAGGGATGCCATTACGCGCATAGGACACTCCATGGTCAGATCACAGCGCAGAGCTGTTTTTTTCCTAAGAAAAAAGCGGAAGACTCGTGGGAATCTTCCGCCCTCAACCAAGCGTAGGCGCTGTAGGTGAGGCCGTCGAATCGGCCAGGTGCAATTTAGCGTTTGTTGCCTCCCAAGGCGCCGGTCAGACCGCCGAGTACACCGCCCAGACCGCCACCGGTGGTACCCCCGCTGGTACCCCCGCTGGTACCGCCGTTGACCAGACCGCCGACGGCAGCGACGGTGCCGCCGACGTTGGTGACCAGACCACCGACCGCGGTGGTGACCGGGTTATTGGTCGCTGCAATGGTGTTGCCGATACTGCTGACCGCACCGCCAACCTGACCGGTGAGACCTGCAACAGGTGAGCCGATACCGGTCGCCGCGCCGACTTGTTGAGTCACGTTGGTAACAGCGCTGGTGACCGGGTTCAGGCCATTGCCCAAGGTGGCGCCGACCGTGGCCAGAGGTGAAGTTGTCGCGGTGATCGGGGTGCCCGATCCGCCCAGCACGGTGTTGAGCGAAGCCACGGTATTGCCCAGGCCGACAGCGGTAACACCACCTGCGCTGACGACGCCATTGGTATTCCCGGCATTCAAGCCTGCGCCAACGTTGACCACCGCACCGCCAACGGTTTGCAGCAAACCGGTGCCGCCGAGGCCACCGCCCAAGCCACCACCCACTCCACCGCCAGTACCCGCGCCGGTGCCGTTGGACACCAGACCGCCGGCCTTGCCCACCGCGGTGCCGGTATTGCTCAATGCGCCGCCGAGTGTGTTGGTCAAGGCATTGCCGTTACCCGCGTCGGTGACCTTGCCGCCCAGGGTGTTCACCGCGCCGCCGACTTGCGCAACCACGCCTTTGAGTGGATCGCCAAGACCTGTGGTCGCGCCGAGTTTGTCCGTGGTGCTTTCGACCATCGCAATCACCGGCACCAGACTACCGCCGAGTTTGTTGGTCAGTTGGCTGGTCGGGCCGCTGGTCAGTGTGGTGTCGAGGGTATTGCCGAGCATGGTGACTTTCTCGCCGACACCATCAAGCAACGGTGCGACTTTGGTCACCACACCGCCGACCACCGGCACGCTGCCGGTTGCGGTTGCCAGTTTGCCGCTGAGATCAGAGACGCCGTTGCCTACATCGGTGACCACGCCGCCGACCGAAGCGACGGTGGTGGTCAGGCCGTTAGGGTCGGTGGCCAGTTTACCGATGCCGTTGCTCACACCATTACCTAACGTAGTGACGACATTGCCGGCGGTGTTGGCCGCACTCTGGACCACGCCACCGACCACAGGAACGGTGCTCAGGGAATCGCCGATCTGGCCGACGCCATCGCCGACACCGGCCACGGTGGTGCCGACATCCTGCACCAGTGTGGTGGTGACCAACGGGGTGGTGGTTGGATTGGTCGGGTTGGTGGGATCGGTCGGATCTGTCGGGTTGGTTGGATTGGTCGGATTGGTCGGATCGGTGCCACCTGTACCACCGGTTCCGCCAGTACCACCCGTGCCACCGGTTCCGCCAGTCCCGGCAGTATCACCGGTGCCACCGGTTCCGCCAGTGCCCGCAGTATCACCGGTGCCTCCCGTACCGCCAGTGCCAGCGGTACCGTCCGCCGCAGAGCTGCCGGAACTGCTTTTATGACCGCCACCACCGCTGCTGCACCCGGTGAGGCCAAGGGAGAGAATCAATGCCAGAGCGATTGCCGATTTGCACCATACGCCTTGAGTTTTCATGATCGTAATTCCTTGCACCTGTCACAACGTTCGTTGACTTCGATGGCTCGCCGATCTGTCGTCGGTGATGCCTTCGACCGTTGTGCTCAATCTCAGTCCAGGGGCGGGTTTCAGGCCATTCTCAAGTTGGTATTAACGCCTTTATATAGAGGGTGAAGTTCAGCGCCTAAGGACTAATACCCACGATATAGCCGCGCAAAAAAAGGCCTTGATAATCAAGGCCCGGGTTTTTTCGGCGAAGGGGGAAAGGCTGGGAAAAACTTAAGTGATATACACACAATTAACGGTGTTCCGAGTGCTCAGGCAATCGGTTGCCACTGCCCGACCATGTGCTCCAGGTCTTGTGCACCGATCAGCCGCAACTCTCCACTGGAACCCGCCGCGCTCGCCAGCAAGGTCACCTCACTGGGCAGGCGCACCGGTTTGCGAAAATGCACGGCGATCTCAAGGTTGGCCTTGGGCAAATGAGCGCCTAGCGCCGCCAGGGTTCGAGCCTTGTTCCACAAACCATGGGCGATGGCTGTTGGGAAGCCAAACAGCTTGGCACTTGCCGCACTCAGGTGAATCGGGTTGTAGTCTCCGGACACTTTGGCGTATTGCCGACCGATATCGGCCGGGGCTTTCCAGCGCGCCACCTCCACCAGCGATTGCGACGGCTCCCAGGTCTGTTCGACCGGCTCGCCCTCAAGCTTGACGCCGCGACAGAGCATCTGGCTTTCCGCTTCCCACAATGGCCCGAGCTGATCATCCAGCGTGGTCAGCAGATCGAACGTCGCACCTTTGGGGTGCGGTTGGAGGTTGTGCACGCGAACGCTGACTTGCGCCCGACCGATCCCGCCCATCGGGCGCAACACGCGAATGCGGTTGCTCAAATGAATCAGCCCCAACAGGGGAAACGGAAACTCTTTGGCAGTGAGCAATTGCATCTGCAGGGCGAAGGCGAGGATGTGCGGATACGTCGGCGGCAGCAGACCGTCATCGACGAATCCACACACCTTGCGATAGGCCGCCAGACGTTTGCCATCGACATCGACCCAACAGCGCAAGCCGCCGTCAGGCAATTGAGTGCCGGTGATTTTCCGTCGTGTCGCCGCCCGTGCGTACAGCCCCGGCAGATTCGGTTCGCGATCCAGCGTATGCCATTCGATGCTCATGCCTAAGCCCCCAGAACACTTTGTCCACAAACCCGCAGCGCCTGCCCGGTGAATGCGCCGGTGCCTGGTTGCGCCAGCCACGCGACCGCTTCGGCGACATCCTGCGGCAAACCGCCCTGGCCCAGTGAACTCATACGCCGGCCAGCCTCGCGCAGGCCGAACGGAATGTGTGCAGTCATCTGCGTTTCGATAAAACCGGGGGCGACGGCGTTGATGCTGATACCGCGTTCCAGCAGCGTCGGCGCCCATGCCTGCGCCAGACCTATCAGCCCGGCCTTGCTCGCGGCGTAGTTGGTTTGCCCACGGTTGCCGGCGATGCCACTGATTGAGGCCAGCAGAATCACCCGCGCATTATCGTGCAGCGTGCCATTGTCGAGTAGCGCCTTGGTCAATACTTGCGGGGCATTGAGGTTGACTGCGAGCACCGCGTCCCAGAATTCCGGGGTCATATTGGCCAAGGTTTTGTCGCGGGTGATGCCGGCGTTGTGCACCAGAATGTCGAGGCCGTCAGGCAGTTGTTCGATCAATTGCGCGGCGGCGTCTTCGGCGCAGATATCGAGGGTAATCGCACGACCGCCGAGGCGCGCGGCGAGGGCTTCCAGATCCGTCTTGGCCGGGGGAACATCGAGCAGGATCACCTCGGCACCATCGCGGGCCAGGGTTTCGGCAATGGACGCACCGATGCCGCGTGCAGCACCGGTGACCAGCGCCTTGCGCCCGGCCAGTGGCCGCGTCCAGTCAGTCACCTGCGTCGCACACGCCGTCAGGCGAATCACCTGCCCGGAGACAAACGCGCTTTTCGGCGAGAGGAAAAACCGCAGCGGACCTTCCAGTTGATCTTCAGCGCCTTCGCCGACGTAGATCAATTGCAGCGTGCCGCCGCTGCGCAGCTCCTTGGCCAGCGAACGGGAAAACCCTTCCAGTGCTCGTTGCGCACTCGCGGCAAACGGGTCAGTCAGGCTTTCCGGCGCACGACCGAGAATCACCAGGTGCGCGCTGTGCTCAAGGTTCTTCATCAACGGCTGAAAGAATTCGCGCAGCTGTTTGAGCTGGTCGGTGTGCAGCAGTTCGCTGGCGTCGAACACCACGGCTTTGAGTTTCGGGCCGTGGCCGGGAATCCATTCAGTCGCGGTCGTCGGTTGCTCGCCGTAGCGGTAGATACTCTCGGTCAAACGGTTGGCGAAAGCGCTGACGCGTTCGGCCAGCGGCCCGCCGCCGATCAGCAGCGCACCTTCCACCGGCCGCAGGCGCCCGGCCTGCCAGCGTTCCAGTCGCACCGGCGACGGCAGACCCAGCGCCCCGACCAGACGATGGCCGATGGACGAGTTGGCGAAGTCGATATAGCGGTCAGACATGGAACGCTCTCCAGAAGTTGGGGTTCAAAGTGTGGACTGTCGATGGCAATCAATCGTTCGATTCACGCAATAAGGCCTACGCTAGACACTGAGGTTTAGCAGGTCTTGCAGAGGAACGCGGTACTTGTGGGAGCGAGCCTGCTCGCGAAAGCGATATGTCAGCCACTGAAGATGCTGAATGTGCCGGCGTTTTCGCGAGCAGGCTCGCTCCCACAGGGGACTGCATCAAATTCGATCAATTTGAAAAGGAGTTATTCATGAGTCAGCTGCGCCGCGTCGCGATCATCGGCGGTAACCGTATCCCTTTTGCCCGCTCCAACGGGCCGTACGCCACCGCGAGTAATCAGGCGATGCTCACGGCCGCCCTCGAAGGCCTGATCGAACGCTACAACCTGCACGGTCAGCGCATCGGCGAAGTGGTGGCGGGCGCGGTGCTGAAATTGTCACGAGATATGAGCCTGACCCGCGAATGCGTGCTTGGCTCGCGCCTGTCCCCGGCCACGCCGGCCTACGACATTCAGCAAGCCTGCGGCACCGGTCTGGAAGCGGCGATCCTGGTGGCAAACAAGATCGCCCTCGGTCAGATCGACAGCGGTATCGCTGGCGGCGTCGACACCACGTCGGACGCGCCGATCGGTGTCAGCGAAGGCCTGCGCAAAATTCTCCTGCAAGCCAATCGCGCCAAAACTACCGGCGACAAACTGAAAACCTTTCTGCAATTGCGACCGAAACATCTGATTCCGGATTTCCCACGCAACGGCGAGCCACGCACTGGCCTGTCGATGGGCGAGCACTGTGAATTGATGGCGCAGACCTGGCAGATCCCGCGTGAAGAGCAGGATCAACTGACCCTCGAAAGCCACCACAAACTCGCCGCGTCCTACAGCGAAGGCTGGCACAACGACCTGATGACGCCGTTCCTTGGTCTGACTCGCGATAACAATTTGCGCCCGGACCTGACCCTGGAAAAACTCTCGACGCTGAAACCGGCGTTCGAGAAAAGCGCTAAAGGCACGTTGACGGCGGGTAACTCCACGCCGCTCACAGATGGCGCGTCCGTGGTGCTGCTCGGCAGTGAGGAATGGGCGAAGGCGCGTGGCCTGCCGATCCTCGCTTATCTGCGCGATGGCGAAGCAGCGGCAGTGGATTTCGTCAACGGTGCCGAAGGGCTGCTGATGGCGCCGGTGTATGCGGTGCCGCGGTTGCTGGCGCGCAATGGTCTGACCCTGCAGGACTTCGACTACTACGAAATTCATGAAGCGTTTGCGGCTCAGGTGCTGTGCACGCTGAAGGCCTGGGAAGATCCGGAATACTGCAAAACCCGGCTGGGCCTTGACGCGCCGCTGGGCTCGATCGATCGCAGCCGACTCAATGTGAAGGGCAGTTCGCTGGCGGCCGGGCATCCGTTTGCCGCGACCGGTGGGCGCATCGTCGCGAACCTGGCGAAGTTGCTGGACGCGGCGGGGAAGGGCCGGGGGCTGATCTCGATTTGCGCGGCGGGCGGGCAAGGCGTCACCGCCATCATCGAACGCTAACGCTTGAAGAGCCCCTCACCCTAGCCCTCCCGAAACGTCGGACCGCCCAGAGGGAGAGGGGACTGATTGGGGGATGCTTTAGAGTTACACCGACCTGATCTTGCTTTACCGAATCCATAATCGACGGGGTATTTCAGGTCGATGCATGCCGCCAGACACCTCGGTCAGCGCCCTCCCTCTGGGAGAGGGCTGGGGTCGCTGTTGAGGTTCAGGTACGAAACCGTCTAACCAACCCATCCAGCTCATTCGACAACCCCGCCAGACTCTGCGAATCCAGACGCGCCGAGTTGGCCAGTTCTGCCACCAACTGCGCATCCCCGTGAATCTGGCTGATGTGCCGGTTAATGTCCTCAGCCACCTGATGCTGTTCTTCAGCGGCGGTAGCGATTTGCGTGTTCATGTCACGAATCACGTCCACCGACTCGCGGATCTGCCCGAAACTCTCGCGCGCCTCGCCGATGCGTGTCACCGACTGCTGCGACACTTGCAGGCTGGCGTGCATCTGTTGCGTGACCTGGCTGGTGCGCTTGGCCAGATTGCCGAGCAGGCCATCAATCTCTGCCGTCGAATCCGCGGTGCGTTTGGCCAGTGCGCGCACTTCATCGGCGACCACGGCAAAACCGCGGCCCTGTTCACCGGCACGCGCCGCTTCGATGGCGGCGTTGAGCGCCAGCAGGTTGGTCTGTTCGGCGATGGAACGGATGGTGCCGAGGATCGACTGGATATCGTTGCTGTCGCGCTCCAGTTGCTGCATCGACTGCGCCGATTGCTCCAGCTCTTGGCTTAGTTGGTCGACGCTATGCACCGCCGCATCAATCTGCTGCTGGCCTTGACGAGCCTGACGCTGGCCGCTGTCCGCCGAGTCCGCCGCCTGACTGCACGAGCGCGCGACTTCGTTGGCGGTGGCGACCATTTCGTGGAAGGCGGTCGAGACCATGTCGACGGCTTCACGCTGCCGCCCGGCCGCTTCGGCCATGTCGCTCGACACGCGGGTCGAGCTCTGCGAGGTCGCGAGGATTTTCCCGGCGGCGCCACCGATGTGCTGAATCAGGCTGCGGATCGCGGTGAGGAACTGATTGAACCAGTTGGCCAGTTGCGCGGTTTCGTCGTTGCCCCGAATGTCGAGGTTTTTGGTCAGGTCGCCTTCGCCCTGCGCGATGCCTTCCAGACCGCTGGCGACGCTGCGGATCGGACGCACGATCAGGCCGGCGAAACTGGCGCCGACCACGGCGAACAGCACGGCCAGCACGGCAGCGATGATCGCGATCAGCCAAGTCAGTTGCGTGGCCGAGCTCATCACATCGCTCTGCTTGATCAGGCCAACGAAGGTCCAGCCCAATTGCTCCGACGGCCAGACGTTGGCCATGTAGCGCTCGCCATTAAGCTCGACTTCCACCAGGCCTTTGCCGGCCTTGGCCAGTTGCGCATAGCCTTCGCCGAGGCTGTCCAGCGGCTTGAAATTGTGTTCCGGCTGTTTCGGGTCGACCAGCACCGTGCCGCTGTTTTCCAGGAGCATCAGGTAGCCGGTTTCGCCCAGCTTGATCTGTTTGACGATCTCGGTGAGCTGCTTGAGCGTCACGTCGATGCTGACCACGCCGCCGTTGCTGCCGAGTTTGTTGTCGATGGTGCGCACGGTGCTGACGTAGGTCGCATCGTCCTGCGCCCAGTAATAAGCGGCAGTACGCAACGGCTTGCCCGGTTTGGCCTGGGCAGCCTTGTACCACGGCCGCTGACGCGGGTCGTAGTTGTTGAGCTTGGGATCGTCCGGCCACGACACGTAACCACCGGCAGCGGTACCGACGATGGCGTAGGCGTAAGCCGGGTGAGCGTTGCCCAGGTCCTGGAGGAACGCGAAGACCTTTTTGTCCATCTCGCCCTGCGGGATGGATTCGGCGTTGGCGCCCATGTAGGTCTTGAGGCTGTCGTCGGTGTTTTTGATCAGCGGTTGCGACGCCAGGTAATCGACGTTCTGGCTGATACCATCAAAAAACAGCTGCATGGCATTGCTGACCTGACGGATCTCGCGACCGCTGCTGTCGACAAAGTTGTCCCGGGCATCGCTGCGCAGGTTCATCACCACCAGGGTTGCGACCAGCACCACCGGCAAGCAGGCGATGATTGCAAACGCCCACGTCAATTTCTGTTTGATGTTCATCCGCGCTCCAGATTTTCTTGTAGGCCCACGCAGTGCAGATGACTTGTGGTTTATTGGCAGCCGAAAACGTTATGGATCACCCGTTGCCCTGAGTGCGGCATCGCTGATTATTGTGGAACGATTGTCGGACAAATCCCTCTGTCATTGAGGACTTCGGCTGCGAAACAGGGAAATTGAGGCGACTTTGCAAAAATCTTCCGAAGGGGCATCAGCCAAATGTCAGATTCTGTCGCAAATGCCCTTGAAGACATGTACCAACAAGTACAACAGGCTCGGCTATGATTCTCGACGGTCGATGCGCGAACGCAGAGTTGGCCCTGTTTAATCCGGCACAGTGTGTGCATTCTCAACGTTCACAGGTCGGCAACCCCTCCCCGTGATGCGAGGATTGCCGTATAACGAGTGACATTCGCGTGTTTGGTAATAAAGGACCCACAATAAAAGCTGATGAAGACTCCAAAACGCATTGAACCCCTGATCGAGGACGGTCTGGTCGACGAAGTGCTGCGCCCACTGATGAGTGGTAAAGAAGCAGCTGTTTATGTGGTGCGCTGCGGCAATCAGTTACGTTGCGCAAAGGTCTACAAGGAGGCGAACAAACGCAGTTTCCGCCAGGCGGCCGAGTATCAGGAAGGCCGCAAGGTTCGTAATAGCCGACAGGCTCGGGCGATGGCCAAGGGCTCCAAGTTCGGTCGCAAAGAGACTGAAGATGCCTGGCAGAACGCCGAAGTGGCGGCGCTGTTTCGTCTGGCCGGTGCCGGCGTGCGGGTGCCAAAGCCGTATGACTTCCTCGACGGCGTGCTGTTGATGGAGTTGGTGGCCGACGAATTCGGCGATGCCGCGCCGCGTCTGAACGACGTGGTGCTGGAGCCGGATCAGGCGCGCGAGTATCACGCGTTCCTGATCTCGCAGATCGTGCTGATGTTGTGTACCGGTCTGGTGCACGGTGACCTCTCGGAGTTCAACGTGCTGCTGACGCCGACCGGTCCGGTCATCATCGACTTGCCGCAAGCCGTCGACGCTGCCGGCAACAACCATGCGTTCAGCATGCTGGAGCGCGATGTCGGCAACATGGCTTCGTACTTCGGTCGCTTTGCGCCGGAATTGAAACTGACCAAGTACGCCAAGGAAATGTGGGCGTTGTACGAAGCCGGCACCTTGCACCCGAACAGTGTGCTGACCGGTGAGTTCGATGATCCGGAAGACCTGGCCGATGTGGGCGGGGTATTGCGCGAGATCGAAGCGGCGCGCCTCGACGAGGAACGCAAGCAGGCCATCCGCGCAGCGGACGACGAGCCGAAAGGCAAGTCCGACGAACCACCGCCGCCACCGTGGATGCAGTGATCGCTTGATGAGAAACCCGGCTTCGGCCGGGTTTTTTGTTTGAATCAGAATCCCTAGAAGCCCCTCACCCCAACCCTCTCCCAGAGGGAGAGGGGGCCGACCGAGGTGTCTTGCGTCATACATCGACCTGAAACACCGGGTCGATTATGGATTGGACGAGGTCAGCATTTGGACCTGTTTGGATTCGGTAAAGAAATTTCAGGTCGGCGTATCTCCACAGCATCCCCCAATCAGTCCCCTCTCCCCCTGGGAGAGGGTTAGGGTGAGGGCCCTTTCGGATCAACGCAATTTCGCGTCTACTGTCCACCGCTCCAGCCACACTCAAGGACTGAATGTGACCACCCCGCGCAACACCCACCTGATCGTCACCGCCCGACTGATCTCCGATTTCGGCGCCTTCCTCAACATGGTCGCGCTGGCCACCTACGTCTACCTGCTGAGCAACAGCGCCATGAGCGTCGGAATTTTCCTCGCCAGCCGCGTGGGTGGGGGGATCTTTGCCAGTTTGATCGGCACCGCGTTTTACCGGCGATGCAGCGGGCGCGCGCCACTGATCGCGTTCGATCTGCTGCGCGCCAGTGTGCTGGGTCTGTTATTGATTGTGCCTGTCAGCCAGCAAGCCATGCTGTTGCCGGTGATTGCCTTCGGTCTGGGACTGGGCAACTCGATGTTCGCCATCGGCCTCAACAGCCAGTTGCCGCGTCTGATCCCCGCTGATCAACTGCTCAAGGCCAACGCCTGGATCACCTCGGCCTCATCTGCCGCGATGGTCGGTGGCAGTCTGGTATCGGGTTTGCTGGTGGCGGGTTTTGGTTTTGAAACGGTGTTCGCACTGAATGCACTGACCTATTTGCTGGCAGCATTGTTGATCGTGCCGCTGCGTTTCGAACCTGCAACAGCCAACGAGGAAACCGAACGCAGCGAATGGTCAGCCCTCAAACAGGGCTTGCGTGCTGCGCCGGTGGTTGCTGCGATGCTTGCGGTGACCATGGCCGACACCCTGGGCAGCGCCGCGCACAACGTTGGCTTTCCGATCATTTCCAAACTGCTCACGCCAGAGTCGGCGAGTACCACGCTGGGGCTGATGCTGGCGGTGTGGGCCAGCGGCAAATTGCTGGGTGCGCGAATCGCCAGTCGTCTGAAGGGTTCGGACAACATTGACCTCGAGCGACGGTTTTTCTTCGGCGTGGCGCTGATGTCCTGCGGCTTTATCCTGATGTTCCAGCAACACAGCCTCTACGGCCTGCTGCTGTTTTCATTGCCGGCGGGACTGGGTGACGGCTTTTCCGAAGTCGGGCTGATGTCGCGTCTGCAACGCGAACCCGAGCAGTTACGCCTGCCGATTTTCAGCGTGCTGACTTTGCTGCAGATGACCGGGTTCGGCATCGGCATGCTCATCGCCGCGCCTTTCTACGCGTGGTGGACGCCGGGTGCCGTGGTCATGCTGTTCCACGGCATTCCCCTCGGCACATTGCTCACGGTGAAACTGTTGGCGCTCAAGCGCGGGCGGGTTGCGCGCAGCAGCCCGACGCCAGCTCCTTGAGAATCGGGCAGTCGGGACGGTGGTCGCCGTTGCAGTGCTCGACGAGGTCTTGCAGGGTGTCACGCAACTCGCCAAGTTCGCGAATCTTCTGATTCAACTCGTCGATGTGCTGGCGCGCCAACGCCTTCACATCAGCGCTGGCGCGCTGGCGGTCCTGCCACAGGGTCAGCAGTTTGCCGACTTCTTCCAGGGAGAAGCCCAAGTCCCGCGAGCGCTTGATGAATGCCAGCGTGTGCAGGTCATCGTCACCGTAGAGCCGATAACCGCTGTCGGTGCGATGCGCCGCTTTGAGCAGGCCGATCGACTCGTAATAACGGATCATTTTCGCGCTGAGGCCACTGTGTTTGGCCGCTTGACCGATGTTCATCGGTGCTCCTCCAGGTCCTTGGGTTTCCAGGTTTTCAACAGTAGCGCATTGCTCACCACGCTGACGCTCGACAGCGCCATCGCTGCACCGGCCAGCACTGGATTGAGGAAGCCGAACGCCGCCAGCGGAATGCCGACCAGGTTGTAGACGAAGGCCCAGAACAGGTTCTGGCGGATCTTCGCATAGGTCTTGCGGCTGATCTCCAGCGCCGCTGGCACCAAGCGTGGATCGCCGCGCATCAGGGTGATGCCCGCCGCGTGCATGGCCACGTCGGTGCCGCCGCCCATGGCGATACCGATGTCCGCAGCGGCGAGGGCCGGCGCGTCGTTGATGCCGTCACCGACCATGGCGACCACGCCGGTTTTTTTCAGCTCAGTGACGGTGGCGGCTTTGTCCGCTGGCAGCACTTCAGCGTGGACATTGCTGATGTCCAGGGCCTCGGCGACGACGCGAGCGCTGCCACGGTTGTCGCCGGTCAGCAGATGGCTGTGGATATTTCGCGCGGCCAGTTGTTGTACGGCTTCCAGTGCACCGGGTTTCAAAGTGTCACCGAAGGCGAACAAGCCGAGTACTTGCGGTTCAGGACTTTGTTCGATTAACCACGACAGGGTGCGGCCCTCGGCCTCCCATGCCTGGGCAGATTCGCTCAGGTTGCCCGCGCTCAAATCACTTTCTTCGAGCATCCGCCGATTGCCCAGCGCCAGGCGCCGGCCGTCGAGATTGCCAGCGATGCCGCGACCGGTCAGCGACTGGCTGTCGCTGACCTCGGGCACCGTCAAGCCGCGCTCGGCGGCTGCATCCAGCACGGCTTTGGCCAGTGGGTGTTCGCTGCCGCGTTGCAGAGCGCCGGCCAGTGTCAGCAGGTTGTTTTCGTCACCGTCGATGGCGCTGAAGTGGGCGATACGCGGTGTGCCGGAGGTCAGCGTACCGGTTTTGTCGAAGACCACGCTGCTGACTTCATGGGCGCGCTCCAGCGCTTCGGCATCCTTGATCAGAATGCCGTGACGCGCTGCTACGCCAGTGCCGGCCATGATCGCCGTCGGCGTGGCAAGACCCAGTGCACATGGGCAAGCGATGACCAGCACCGCGACAGCATTGATCAGTGCCGTTTCCATTGGCGCACCGTAGAGCCACCAGCCGATCAGCGTAGCGAGGGCAATCAGCAACACCGTCGGCACGAAGATCTGGCTGACTTTATCCACCAGTTTCTGAATCGGTGCCTTGGCCGCTTGGGCGTCTTCCACCAGACGAATGATCCGCGCCAGTACGGTTTCCGCGCCGAGTGCCTGAGTGCGCACCAGCAAGCGACCTTCACCGTTGATCGCGCCACCGGTGACTTTGTCGCCCGGTTGTTTCGGTACCGGCAGGCTTTCGCCACTGATCAGTGCTTCATCAGCGTGGCTCTGGCCGTCGATGACTTCGCCGTCGACCGGGAAACGCTCGCCGGGTTTGACCAGCACCAGATCGCCCAGGCGCAGGGCGCTGATAGCGACGTCCTGCTCGCGGCCTTCGATCACTTGAATCGCCCGCTCCGGCCGCAACGCTTCGAGGGCGCGGATGGCGCTGGCAGTCTGGCGTTTGGCGCGGCTCTCGAGATATTTACCGAGCAGCACCAAGGCAATGACCACCGCCGATGCTTCGAAATACAGGTGCGGCATGCGCCCGGCAGCGGTGGCCCATTCATAAAGACTCAGACCGTAGCCGGCGCTGGTGCCGAGGGCGACCAGCAAGTCCATGTTGCCAGCACCAGCGCGAACGGCTTTCCACGCGGCGACGTAAAAGCGCGCACCAAAAATGAACTGCACCGGTGTGGCGAGGGCGAATTGCGCCCAAGCCGGGAGCATCCAGTGAATGCCGAACGGTTGCAGCAACATCGGCGCCACCAGCGGCAGGGCGAGGGCGATCGCGCAGATCAGCGCCCAGCGTTCATGTTTCAGCCGCTGCTGTTGGATATCGGTTTGCGGGTGTTCGGCTTGCCAGACGCTGGCCAAGTAGCCGGCCTTGCTCACCGCGTCGAGCAGACTTTGCGGATCGACCTGGCCCAGTAGTTCGAGGTGCGCACGTTCGTTGGCCAGGTTGACGCTGACGCCTTTCACCCCAGGGACTTTGTTCAGCGCACGCTCGACGCGACCGACGCAGGAGGCGCAGGTCATGCCTTCGATGTTCAGTTCCAGGGTTTGCTGCGGGACGCTGTAACCGGCGCGTTCAACCGCCTCCATCAAGGCCGGCAGGCTGTCGCCGGGTGCCTGCACGCGGGCCTGCTCGGTGGCGAGGTTGACGCTGACGGCACTGGCGCCGCTGACTTTACTCAATGCCCGCTCGACACGCCCGGCGCAACTGGCGCAGGTCATGCCGGCAATCGGCAGATCGAAAGTGATGGAATCGGACATCGGTCGTACTCCCTGTAGTAGATGCCTACAAGGATCAACCTTGCCATGCGGGCAAGGTCAAGCGCCAATCTCAAATGCAAAAGATCGCAGCCTTCGGCAGCTCCTACATTGGAATGCAATCCCTGTAGGAGCTGCCGAAGGCTGCGATCTTTTGGCTAGCGACTCAGTATTCGAGAGCCGCAGGTTTCAAGTAGACGCCTTCGGAATTCATCGCCAACCGATACTTCAGCACATCACCGGCATGCAATTTGATCTCCTGCGACCCCGGCGCGAGCATCCCCGGATTGCAACCGGCGACTTGTCCCGGCAGCAACTTCAAGCGCAGCGAAACAGTGCCAGGCGGCAGGTTGAAGGAAATGCTTTGCTCCTGCAGCAACCGCGCCGAGAGCTGATCCTGGATGTACACGCCGATCTCACACGAGGTCGACACTTCCAGACGCTCGCGGGAAATGATCAGCACCGCATAGTCCTCGCCGGCGGCTTGCACCTGAGGGACGGCGGCAAAAAGGCCGAGAAAGCCAAACAGGCTGAAAGCTGACCAGCGCATGGCTGAATCTCCTGAATCGAGTCATTGATGTACGCAGCTTGGCCGAGCGCGGCGCCGATTGCCAGCCCGGCAGTTTATTGAAGAACTTGACCTTGCCATCGTGGCAAGCTCGAAAGTGGCGGCAACCTCACTCAAAGGAGTCATTCCATGCAAGTGTTCAACGTTCAAGGCATGTCCTGCGGTCACTGCGTCAAAGCCATCACCAACGCCGTGCAGGCCAAGGATCCGGCGGCCAGCGTGCGGGTCGATCTGGCGGCGAAAGAGGTCGGCGTCGAAAGCGCCATGAGTGCTGATCAGGTCATCGAAGCGATTCGCGAAGAGGGATATGAGGTGAAGCTCGTCTGAAATTGATCGTTAGCGAGCTATCGGAATGTTCAAGGCGTCCGGGCGCGGCTAGACTGTCGGGCTGCCGACTTGCAACCTGGATGCCTGATGAACTTCCGTACCATTCTGATTCTCGGTGCCTTGACCGCCTTCGGGCCCTTGGCCATCGACTTCTATTTACCCGCATTCCCCTCGATGGCGCTGGCGTTCGGCACCGACGAGAAACACGTGCAGATGACGCTGGCGGCATATTTCGCCGGGTTGTCGATCGGCCAACTGGCTTATGGGCCGGTGGCGGATCGCTTTGGCCGACGCATCCCGTTACTCGTCGGGCTTACGCTGTTCACCCTGGCATCGCTCGCCTGCGCTTATGCGCCGAACCTGGAATGGCTGATCGGCGCACGTTTCGTCCAGGCGTTGGGCGGTTGCGCGGGGATGGTGATTTCCCGGGCGGTGGTCAGCGACAAATGCGACGCGGTGGGTTCGGCGAAAGTCTTCTCGCAATTGATGCTGGTGATGGGCCTAGCGCCAATTCTGGCGCCGATGCTCGGCGGTCTGCTGGTCAACACCACAGGCTGGCAGTCGATCTTCCTTGTGCTGACCGGGTTCAGTGCCTTGGCCGGTTTGGCCGTGGCGCTGGGGCTGCCGGAAAGTATGCCGGCGCACATGCCGCGCCAGCCGTTGTCCGGCGCCCTGCGCCAGTACGGGCGCTTGCTCAAGGATCGGGTTTACCTCGGTCATGCCCTGACCGGTGGCATCGCCATCGCCGGGATGTTTGCCTACATCGCCGGCTCGCCGTTTATCTTCATCAAGTTGTATGGCGTCCCGGCCGAACATTTCGGCTGGCTGTTCGGTACCAATGCGGCGGGCTTCATTCTGGTGGCGCAGGTCAATGCGCGGATGTTGGCCAAACGCGGCCCGGCGTTCCTGCTGTCGAGGGCAGTGTGGGTGTATTTCGCTGCCGGGCTGGCGCTGCTCGCGGTCAGCGCAATGCATACCGAGTCCTTGTGGCCGCTGCTGATTCCACTGTTCATCTGCGTGTCGAGCCTGGGCTGCATCAGCCCCAACGCCGCTGCCTGCGCGATGAACGGCCAGGGTGCGCGCGCCGGCAGTGCCTCGGCGCTGCTCGGCTGCATGCAATTCAGCGTCGCCGCCGGCGCTTCGGCACTGGTGGGGGTGTTGCACGACGGCACAGCCGTGCCGATGGCGATTGTTATCAGCCTGTGCGGCTTGCTGGTGGTGTGCGTGGCGCTGCTCACCCGCCGTCTGCAGAATGCCCGGGCACTGGCGCAAGCTCAGGCCGAGGCATAAAACAGCCTCAGCCGGCAGCGCGCTGCTGGCTGCGGTCGGGAATCTGATGGGGCGCGCACAGTCGCGCTTCGAGGGTGCGGGTGAAGGCCAGTGCTTCGGCTTCACTGCGGAATGTCACTGCGTGTTGGTCCAGGCGAACCTGCCATTGAGACTTTGCCACTTCTTTTATCAGGATCTTCATTGCTGACCTCCCTTGCGTAAAAGATGTATCGCAGAGGCTTCGATTGTAGACCTGAATACGATCGCAATTGTGACAACGGTCAAGCATCGGACTGACGGCAAACAACAGCGCAGCCCCGCCGACTGCTCTAGGTCCGGCGAAGGCTGCGCTGTGCGGTTTTTTAGAAACCTTCTAAAACAATTTTCCCCTTGGCTTTGCCACTTTCCAGCAGCTCATGAGCACGACGCAGGTTCGCCGCGTTGATCGTGCCGAAGTGCTCGCCCACCGTGGTCTTCAACGTCCCGGCATCAATCAGCTGCGCCACGCGGTTAAGCAGTTTGTGCTGTTCGATCATGTCCGGCGTCTCGAACAGCGAGCGGGTGTACATGAACTCCCAGTGCAGCGACAGGCTCTTGCGCTTGAGTTTGCTCACGTCCAGCGACTTCGGATCGTCGATCAGTGCCAGTTTGCCTTGCGGCGCCAGCGCTTCGACCAGTTGATCGAGGTGCTGTTCGGTCTGGGTCAGGCTGGCGACGTGGGTCACGCTGTCGATCCCGGCGCGCTTGAGCTCTTCGCTCAGCGGCTGGCTGTGATCGATGACGAGGTCGGCGCCCAGTTGTTTGACCCAGTCACGGGTTTGCTCACGGGATGCGGTGCCGATGACTTTCAGGCCGGTCAGTTGCCTGGCCAATTGCGTGAGGATTGAGCCAACCCCGCCGGCCGCGCCAACGATCAGCAAACTCTGATCTTCGTTGGTTTTGCCTTCGCGGATTTGCAAGCGTTCGAACAGCAATTCCCATGCGGTGATCGCGGTCAGCGGCAGTGCGGCAGCTTCGGCAAACCCGAGAGATTTCGGCATATGGCCGACGATGCGCTCATCGACCACGTGCAGTTCACTGTTGCCGCCGGCACGGGCGATGGAGCCGGCGTAGAAAACCTTGTCGCCAGCCTTGAACAGCGTCACTTCGCTGCCGACAGCCTTGACCACACCGGCGACGTCCCAGCCCAGCACTTTCGCTGCAGCGTTTTCCGGTGCCACGTTCTGCCGCACTTTGGTGTCGACCGGGTTGACCGAAATGGCTTTGACTTCCACCAGCAGGTCGCGCGGGCCGGCGACCGGTTCTGGCAGTTCGATGTCTTGCAGGGATTTGGCGTCGCTGATCGGCAGGGAAGCGTAATAGGCAATGGCTTTCATAAAGGGCTCCGTACAGTTAATAGAAGAAGATCAGGCAATCACGCCAAGGCGCTTGAGCTGGAAGTGTTCGATGGTGTGGCCGGCAGTGGCCTGGAAGTTCTGAAAGTGCGCGCTGTTGTTGTGCGCCTCAAGAATCGCTTCGCTGGCCCAGTGTTCGATCACATAAAACACCTGCGGGTCGGTGAGGTCGCGGTGCAGGTCGTACTGGCTGCAACCGTGTTCGGCGCGGCTCGGTTCAACCAGGGCGCGCAAGCCCTGTTCGAGAAGATCCTGTTGACCGGGTTTGGCAATCAGGGTGGCGATAGCGGTGAAAGGCTGGGACATGCTCGGCTCCAGAGAAGCGGGATGAATGCGATGGAGTGATGATTGGCTATTTCTCTGCGAGATAAAACCGGCTAAAAGAGCAGTCTCTTTCAATATTTTTTTGATAATCGAGGCTGATCATGCTGCGTTTCGATGACTTGCAGTTGTTTGTCCGGGCGGCGGATCTGGGCAGTCTGTCGGCGGCAGCGCGGGTAATGGACATGTCTGCGGCCGTGGCCAGTGCGGCGTTGAAACGGATCGAACAGCAACTCGGCGCGCGGTTGCTCGCGCGTTCGACCCGCAGTTTGCGTCTGACGGCCGAAGGTGAAGGCTTTCTCGAATACGCCCGCGCGGCGTTGAGCCATCTCGATGAAGGCCGGCGCTTGCTGGCCAGCGGCCAGGATCAGGTCAGTGGGGTCTTGCAGTTGTCGGCACCTTCGGACTTCGGCCGCAATCTGTTGCTGCCATGGCTCGACGCGTTCCAGCGCGAACACCCGAAGCTGACCGTGCGTTTGCTGCTCGGCGACCGCATTGCTGACCTGTTCCGCCAACCGGTAGACATCGCCTTGCGTTATGGCGAACCGGAAGACTCAAGCCTGGTCGCCTTGCCCATCGCCCCGCATAACCGTCGTGTGCTGTGTGCCTCGCCGGCATATCTGGCCCGGCACGGCGAACCGCGCCAGCTCGAACAACTGGCCCAGCACAACTGCCTGCTGTACATGCTCGGCAGTCGGGTGCATGACCATTGGAGTTTTCATGACGGCAAACGTGAAGTCGGCCTGACCGTCAGTGGTGACCGTTTCAGCGATGACGCCGACGTGGTGCGCCTGTGGGCGGTGGCCGGCGCCGGAATTGCCTACAAGTCGTGGCTGGACGTGGGCGCCGATGTGCTCGCCGGGCGTCTCAAAGTGCTGCTGCCGGAGTTGCTGTGTGAGCGCGCACCGCTGAATTTGTTGTGCGCCCATCGCGCTCAATTGAGTAAGCCGGTGAACCTTCTGCGGGAAATGCTCGCCAGCCGATGCGCTGATTTGAGTAGTCAATTTCCCGCTTTTTCGGAAGTTGATCATTAGTCGCAGGTAAATAGAGAAATTTCTGTCAGGAACAATCACCACCTGCGCAGGCCCCGGCGCGGGACGCGGGAGCTAACCCGCTTATACTAGCGCCCGCCTCATGCCAGCACCGACACCCCGGCCCGGAGACCCTCGCACCGCGTCGCCAGTATTCGAGTGATGGTCGCGCAACTGCTGCGGGTTCTGTGCTGGAGCAGGCTGCGTCACTGGCCTGCCTTGTCCCGGTTCATGGCGATTTTCGCGTCTTGGCCGATGACTCATTACCGGCCAAGATGTCTCCGAGCAGTAGACGATACGATTCAACAGGGAGTGAACACATGGAACATGCACCTTGCATCAGCCAGATCGCCACGTTGCTGGCCGACCCCAAGCGCAGCGCGATGATGTGGGCGTTGATGGATGGCTCGGCCCGGCAAACCGAGGAGCTTGCGCTACTGGCAGGGCTGTCGCCGTCGTCGGCCAGCGCGCACTTGGCGCGGCTTTCCACGGGTGGTCTGTTGAAGGTCGAAGTCCGCGGTCGCAAGCGGTTTTTCCGTCTCTCGGCACCGGAGGTCGGCGCTGCAATAGAAGCGTTGGCCAGCGCTACCATTGCCAGTGCTCCAAGGGACATTCCCGAGGTATTCAAACGCACCACCCCCATGGCCAAACCGCAGACCGCGCCGTCCTCACTGTTGCGTGCGCGTTTTTGCGATGACCATCTGGGCGGTACGCTGGCGGCGGATCTGTATCAGCGGCTGCTTGATGCCGGTTGGATCGAACAGCTTGAGCAACGCGTCGTGGTGACCCACAAGGGGGCGAAATTGTTGGCTGGGCGCGGTGTGTTCATTCAAGCGTTGGCCCATCGCAACGTACAAGTGGCGTGTGCCTGTCCGGACTGGAGCGAGCGTCGTCCGCACATGGGAGGCTCACTGGGTGCCGCGTTGCTGCAGTTGTTCATGCAGTCCGGTTGGCTGACCCTGCCCAACGATTCCAGAGCCTTGCAATTGACGGCCACTGGCCAACGGGAACTGCACCGCTTCGCCAAGGAAACCGAACTGGAAATGGCGTTGTAGAGCACTCGCATTCGACGTCAGCACTTCTGGCGTCGTCCACGACTGCGAACAGGTCGCATCCAGCAGCAACGCCTGAGCGCTATCGCGCACACTCGATCCGGGGATATTTCGGATGGGGGAGGCGGCATGGACACACACGGCTACAGCGCGGCGGAACGCTTGGAGCGACTGCCAATAAGCGGTTATCACCGGATCATTTTCATCATTATTGCTCTGGCGTTTTTCTTCGACTCCATGGACCTGGCGATGATGACGTTCCTGCTCGGCTCGATCAAAGCCGAGTTCGGCCTGAGCAGTGCGCAAGCGGGGCTGCTCGCCAGTTCGAGCTTCTTCGGCATGGTGCTGGGAGCGTCGCTGTCGGGCATGCTCGCCGATCGCTTCGGGCGCAAACCGGTGTTTCAGTGGAGCATCGTGCTGTGGGGCGTGGCCAGTTATCTGTGCTCGACGGCGCAAACGGTCGAGATGCTGACACTGTTCCGCATCCTGTTGGGGATCGGCATGGGCATGGAGTTTCCCATCGCCCAGTCGATGTTGTCCGAGCTGATTCCGGCGCAACGTCGCGGTCGTTACATCGCGTTGATGGACGGCTTCTGGCCGCTCGGCTTCGTCGCTGCTGGCGTGCTGTCCTACTTTCTGCTGCCACTGATTGGCTGGCGCGACATCTTTCTGGTGTTGGCCGTGCCGGCAGTGTTTGTGCTGGCGATCCGCTTTTTCATTCCCGAGTCACCGCGCTGGCTGGAACAGGCGGGGCGCGATGACGCTGCGGACAAGGTGTTGAACGGCATCGAGGCGCGGGTGCGCAACTCACTGGGCGGTGCGGCGCTGCCGGAACCGATTCGTTTGCCGCGCACTGCGACGCCGCCGGGCAACTTCTTTTCGGCGCTCAAACAGATCTGGTCGCCGCAGTATCGCCAGCGCACCACGATGATCTGGAGTCTGTGGTTCTTTGCGCTGCTTGGCTTTTACGGGCTGACGTCGTGGCTCAGTGCGCTGCTGCAACAGTCGGGTTTCGCAGTGACGCAGTCGGTGTATTACACGGTGCTGATTTCCCTGGGCGGGATTCCCGGGTTTCTGATGGCGGCGTGGCTGGTCGAGCGCTGGGGGCGTAAACCGGTGTGCATCGTCACGTTGCTCGGCGGCGGGGTGATGGCGTTTCTGTATGGGCAGAGCGCGGTGTTTGGCGGCAACGTTGCGCTGCTGATCAGCACCGGGCTGTTGATGCAGTTTTTCCTGTTCGGTATGTGGGCGGTGCTCTACACCTACACGCCGGAGTTGTATCCGACGTCGGCGCGGGCGACAGGCTCGGGCTTCGCCTCGGCAATTGGCCGCGTGGGGTCGCTGCTCGGGCCGTTGGTGACCGGGCTGGTGTTCCCGATTACCGGGCAGGGCGGGGTGTTTGCGCTGGGCGCGGCTTGCTTTGCGATAGCGGCGGGGGTGGTGTGGCTGTTCGGGATGGAGACGCGCGGGAAAACCCTTGAAGAGCTGACTGAAACCCAATCTATCGGCTAACACCGATCCAATGTAGGCCTTCGCCTGCTCGCGATAGCGGAGTGTCAGATATAGATTTTTTAGCTGACACCCTGCTATCGCGAGCAGGCGAAGGCCTACAAAGGTTTTGCGGTGTTGCTTATGGCTTTACCAGTCGCGCATCCAGGCTGTTCTGCGCCAGGCGCTTGGCCTGATCCTGGGTCATGCCCAAATGCTCATGCAGTGCGTAGAAGTTCTCGGTCACGTAACCACCGAAGTACGCCGGGTCATCGGAGTTCACCGTAACCTTCACGCCACGCTCGAGCATGTCGAGGATGTTGTGCTGCGACATGTGATCGAACACGCAAAGCTTGGTATTCGACAGCGGGCACACGGTCAGCGGGATCTGCTCATCGATGATCCGCTGCATCAGGCGCTCGTCTTCGATGGCGCGCACGCCATGGTCGATCCGCTGGATCTTCAAAAGGTCGATGGCTTCCCAGATGTACTCCGGCGGGCCTTCTTCGCCAGCGTGGGCGACGGTCAGGAAGCCTTCGTGGCGGGCACGGTCGAACACGCGCTGGAACTTGCTCGGCGGGTGGCCCATCTCGGAGCTGTCGAGACCGACCGCGACAAACGCATCACGGAATGGCAGCGCTTGATCGAGAGTTTTCTCGGCTTGTTCTTCGCTGAGGTGGCGCAGGAAACTGAGGATCAAACCGCTGGTGATGCCCAGTTGTTGCTCGCCATCCTTGAGTGCCGCGGCGATGCCGTTGAGCACCACTTCGAACGGGATGCCCCGGTCGGTGTGGGTCTGCGGGTCGAAGAACGGTTCGGTGTGAATCACGTTCTGCGCCTTGCAGCGCAGCAGGTAGGCCCAGGTCAGGTCGTAGAAGTCCTGCGAGGTGCGCAGCACATCGGCACCCTGGTAATACAAGTCGAGGAATTCCTGCAGGTTGTTGAAGGCGTATGCCTTGCGCAGGGTTTCCACGTCATTCCACGGCAGGGCGATCTTGTTGCGTTCGGCCAGGGCGAACAGCAGCTCGGGCTCCAGCGAGCCTTCCAGATGCAGGTGCAGTTCAGCCTTGGGCAAGGCGTTGAGCCAGTCGTACATATTCTTTTCTCATCAGGTGCAATGGCGGCATTCTACAGATGCTCGCCGAAACAATTGGCAAAACCTGACCAAGCGATCCATCAAACGGCTTCCTGCTCACGGCGATAAGCGTAGGTATCGGCGAAGCGCGACAGCAGGAATTCGGCGCAGGTGGTGGTCGGATACTTCGCTGGGTGTTGTGCGTCCTGACAACCGGGCAGGCATTCGATGCGCGTGTCCGGGTGCGGCTCGGCGAAGAACGGCATCGAATAGCGATCGACCCCGAGCGGACTGATGACGCGGTGCGGCGTCGAGCGATAACGGTCGTTGCTCCAGCGCGCCATCATGTCGCCGAGGTTGACCACGAAAGTGCCCTCAATCGGTGGCGCGTCGATCCATTCGCCTTTGACATTCTTCACTTGCAAGCCACCGGCGCTGTCCTGATAGAGCAGGGTGACGCAGCCGTAATCGGTGTGCGCGCCGGCGCCTTGCTGCTCGGCGGAGCTGGCGGTGTGGCGCGGTGGGTAATGGATCATGCGCAGGACGCTGACGGGGTCGTTGAAACGGCTGTCGAAGAAGTCGCGCTCGATGCCCAGCGCGAGAGTCATTGCCCGCAGCAGGGTTTGGGCGAGAGCCTGCATGTCGAGGTAATGCTGTTCCATCAACTCGGCCCAGCCGGTTTGCGCCGGATGACGGTTCGGCCCGCGCAACGGTTTTCCGGCGAGTACGTCGGGATGGTTGGCCGGCAGGTGCAGGCCCATGTCGAAGGTTTCTTTGAGGTCGCTGGGTTTGCTTGGGTCGAGTTGCTCGGTGGCGATCGCACCGTAGCCGCGATGGTGGCGGGTCTGGGTGATGTCGATCTTGAGTTTTTCCGCTGCGGGCAGAGCAAAAAAACGCTGAGTCTGATCGAGCACCGCGTCGATGCGTTGCGCCGAAATCGGGTGACCCTTGATGTAGAAAAAGCCCCACTCGCGGCAGGCGTGGTCGATTTGCCCGGCCACGGCGGGCCAGGCGTTTTCATCGTCGCTGTAGAGCGGGCTGATATCGATGATCGGAAGCTGATCCATACACAATCCTTGAGAGCGCTGAAGATCAAATGTAGGAGTGAGCCTGCTCGCGATAGCGGTGTATCAGGCGACACTTTTGCTGAATGACCCACCGCTATCGCGAGCAGGCTCACTCCTACAAGGGATGGTGGTATGACTGAAATTACTTCGGCATCTCAGCCTTCATGCCTTCAACGTAATAGTTCATCGACGCCAGCTCCGCATTCGTCGCGCTCACGCCTGCGGGGATTTTCTCCACGCCGGCCTGATCCTTGATCGGCCCGGTAAACGGCTGCAACGCACCGCTCTTGATGTCGGCAATGAGTTGCTCGGCCTCGGCTTTCACCGGCGCTGGCACCAAGTCACTGATCGGCAGTTCAACCGTGCCTTCCTTCAGCCCGCCCCAGTAGTCCTGGGATTTCCAGGTGTGGTCGATCACGCTTTGCGTCGCCTGAATATAGTGCGGCGCCCAGTCGTTGACGATCGAGGTCAGCACCGCTTTTGGCCCGAAGTGCGCCATGTCCGAGGCATAACCCACCGCGTACACGCCACGACGCTCAGCCGCCTGAATCGGCGCCGGGCTGTCGGTGTGCTGGAACACCACGTCGACGCCCTGATCGATCAGCGCGTTGGCCGCGTCGGCCTCCTTGCCCGGATCGAACCACGAGTTGACCCACACCACTTTGATCTCGGTGCCGGGGTTGTATTTGTTCAAGGCCAGTTGAATCGCGTTGATGTCGCGGATCACCTCGGGGATCGGGAACGAGGCGACGTAACCGATCTTTTTGGTCTTGGTCATCTTCGCTGCGAGAAAACCGCCGACGTAGCGACCCTCGTAAGTGCGCGCCAGATAGGTGCCGAGGTTCTTGTCCTGTTTGTAGCCGGTAGCGTGTTCGAAGGTCACCTTGGGAAATTGTTTGGCGACCTTCACGGTCGGGTTCATGTAGCCGAAAGAGGTGGTGAAGATCAGATCGTACTTGTCCTTGGCCATGTTGCGGATCACCCGCTCGGCGTCGGCACCTTCGGCGACGTTCTCGACGTAGTTGGTGGTGATCTGATTGCCGAATTTCTCCGCGAGTGCCTTGCGCCCCTGTTCATGCTGATACGTCCAGCCGTGGTCACCGATCGGGCCGATGTAAACGAAACCGACCTTCAGCGGATCGGCAGCGCTGGCGCTCAGGCTGATCCCCAGACCGAGGGCGGCGCACAGCAGTTTGTGCAGCGGACGTATTTGCATGAATTGGAGCTCCATTTTGTTGTGTGTGGTCAGGGCCAATGCAAATTGCTGACCAACAGGACAACAAACAAAAAAGATCGCAGCCTTCGGCAGCTCCTACATGGGAATGCGCAACCTGTAGGAGCTGCCGAAGGCTGCGATCTTTTCAGCACCAGGACCAACGCAGTGCAAGTCCGCGAGTTCACGCCATCGCTTGGTGCGCTAAGGTGTAACGAAACGTTAGCGCCGCTCCGCAGTCAGTAGCTCATTCGCTCTCTTCGGCAAAAGGCCCGCCATGCTCACCCTCCTCAAGCAAGAAAGCTTTCTCCTGCTGGCAGTTATCGCCGCGTGCGTTGCCTATCCGTTGGAACACTGGATGCTGCACAGCGGCCAGATCGTCGCGCTGACTGCCGGTCTGGTGCTGATCGCCTTCATCGTCGCCGCCTCGATGCGCGTCGCCCATCACGCCGAATTGCTCGCGGAAAAAGTCGGCGACCCTTACGGCACGATGATCCTCACGCTTGCGGCCGTGCTGGTCGAAGTGGTTATTCTGGCAATCATGATGAGCAACGAAGCGTCGCCCACGTTGGTGCGCGACACGATCTATTCGGCAGTGATGCTCGATATCAACGGCATCCTCGGCCTCGCTGCGCTGATGGGCGGGATCAAGCACGGCGAACAGTCGTACAACGACGATTCCGCGCGCAGCTACAGCGTGATGATCCTCACCGCCATGGGCGTGTCGATGGTGGTGCCGGAGTTTATTCCCGAGGCCAACTGGAAGATTTATTCAGCGTTCACCATCGGCGCGATGGTCGTGCTTTACGCGTTGTTTCTGCGCATGCAGGTCGGCCCGCACAGTTACTTTTTCAGCTACAGCTACCCCGACAAACGCCGCAAGAAAGAACCGCAGGACGCGCAGGCAAAAGCACCGAGCATCGGTCTGTCGATCGGCATTCTGGTGTTTGGCATTGTGGTGATCGGCGCATTGGCCGAGGTAATGTCGAAGACCCTCGATCTGGGCCTGGAAGGCACGGGTGCACCGCCGGTGATCACGGCGATTCTGGTGGCGGCGATATCCGCAGCGCCGGAGATTCTGACCGCGTTGCGCGCAGCATTGGCCAACCGCATGCAGTCGGTGGTGAACATTGCGATGGGCGCGTCACTGTCGACGGTGATTCTGACGGTGCCGGTGATGGAGGCGATGGCCCTGTACACCGGCCAGCCGTTTCAGATGGCGATGACGCCGGTGCAGACGGTGATGATCTTCATCACGCTGATCGTTAGTGCGATCAACTTGAATGACGGCGAAACAAATGCCATCGAAGGCATGACGCACTTCGTGCTGTTCGCGACCTTCATCATGCTGTCCCTGCTCGGTCTCTGATGATTGATCGTTCCCACGCTCCGCGTGGGAACGATCAGATGGGGAGGGGGGATCAGGTACCTGCGATCAGCTGCCGAGCCGCCTGGCTGTGATCGGCAATCAGGCCTTTCAGATCAAGCCCTTCAACCTGCCCATCGACCACACGCCACTTGCCACCAATCATCACCCGATCCGCACGATCCGCGCCGCACAGCAGCAGCGCCGAAATCGGATCATGGCTGCCCGAGAAGCGCAGCTCATCGAGCTTGAACAGCGCCAGATCCGCCTGCTTGCCCACGGCAATCTCACCGATATCGGTACGGCCCAACAAGCTCGCCGAACCCTTGGTCGCCCAGCCCAATACGCGTTCCGGGGTGATCTTCTCGGCGCCGTAACGCAGACGCTGGATGTACAGCGCCTGACGCGCTTCGAGAATCATGTTCGACGCATCGTTGGACGCCGACCCATCCACGCCCAGGCCAAACAACGCACCCGCGTCAGTCAGATCGATACTCGGGCAGATGCCGGAAGCCAGACGCATGTTCGAGCTCGGGCAATGGCAAATACCGGTGCCCGCCTCGCCGAGTCGAGTGATTTCGTCCGGGTTGAAGTGGATGCCGTGGGCCAGCCAAGTGCGCGGGCCGAGCCAGCCGACGCTGTCGAGATAATCGACGGTGCGCAGGCCGAAACGCTGCAGGCAGAAATCCTCTTCGTCGAGGGTTTCCGCCAAGTGCGTGTGCAGACGCACGTCGAGCTTGTTCGCCAGTTCGGCGCTGGCCGACATGATTTCCGGGGTCACCGAGAACGGCGAGCACGGCGCCAGGGCGATCTGGATCTGCGCGCCGTCGCCACGTTCGTGGTACTCGTGAATCAGGCGCTGACTGTCGTCGAGAATCACCTGGCCTTCCTGCACGGTTTGCTGCGGCGGCAGACCGCCGTCCTTCTCGCCGAGGCTCATCGAGCCGCGTGTGAGCATGGCGCGCATGCCCAGTTCGCGGACGCTTTCGACTTGCACATCGATGGCGTTTTCCAGACCGTCCGGGAACAGGTAGTGGTGGTCGGCAGCGGTGGTGCAGCCCGACAGCAGCAGTTCGGCCAAAGCTACTTTGCTGGCGAGGGCGAGTTTTTCCGGCGTCAGGCGCGCCCACACCGGGTACAGGGTTTTCAGCCATGGGAACAACGGCTGATTGACCACCGGCGCCCAGGCGCGGGTGAGGGTTTGATAGAAGTGATGGTGGGTGTTGATCAGGCCCGGCAGGATCACATGCTCGCGGGCATCGAACACTGCATTGCACGGCGCCGACGGCTGTTGGCCAGCGGCGAGGACTTCGACGATGACACCATCTTGCACGACAAGACCGCCACGGGCATCGAGCTCGTTGGAAGTGAAAATGGCGAGGGGATTTTTTAACCAGGTACGGGTCGCGGGCATGTTGCCGGCTCCTCTGAAAATGGGGTTCAGGGTTGCCAGCTCAGTGATGCCCTGTCTGCTGATCCAGGGTCGCCGCGAGGGACGAGGTGCGCAGTTTCAAACAAATTGCCACGCCGGGCAAGCCCAACCCGACAGGACAACATCACCAAAATACACAACCCCTGTAGGAGCTGCCGAAGGCTGCGATCTTTTGATCTTAAAAAAAATCAAAAGATCGCAGCCTTCGGCAGCTCCTACAGGGGATCATCAATTACCAGGGAATCGTTTCGCCCTTGTAATTGATGAAGTGATGTCCGCCCTTGCCGGTGTACGCATTCACCTGATCAATCAATCCACGGGTGCTGGTTTCCACATCAAGGTCAGCCCCTTCGCCGCCCATATCGGTCTTCACCCAACCCGGATGCAGCGACAACACGGTCATTTTCTGCTCGCCCAATTGCGTGACAAAACTGTTGGTCATCGAGTTCAGCGCAGCCTTGCTGGCCTTGTACAACGCCAGTTCCGGCGCGTCCGGCACCGTCACACTGCCCAGCCCGGAACTCATGAACGCCAGCACACCGCTGCCGTCACGAATCTGCCCGACAAACCGTTGCGCCAGATTGATCGGCGCCACCGCGTTGGTGAAAAACAGCTGACCGACTTCAGCCAGAGTCGCGCCGCCCGGGGTCTGATCGGCCGGGCCTTTGACCCCGGCGTTGACGAACAGCAGGTCGAAGGTTTCGCCTTTGAGCTGCTGACTCAGAGCGATCACCGCTTGCTGATCGTCCATGTCGAGCTTCTCGATCCGCACTTTGCCCAGCGCTTCTAACGCTTGAGCATTGGCAGGATTGCGCACGGTGGCGGTGACTTGCCAGCCGTCGGCCAGCAGGGTTTTCACCAGACCGAGGCCAAGGCCCCGGGAGGCGCCGATGATCAGTGCGTTTTTTGCAGACATGATGGGCTTCCTTGATGAATGAGGATCATGGATTCAATGGACAGGCCTGACCGAGGCGAAGTTGCAACTCCTGACGCAGCGCGTCGAGTTCGCGCATGCGGGTTTCGATCAGTTGCAGTTTGTCGCGCAGCAACTGCGCCACGGCGTTGTCAGGATTGGGGGCATTCCACAACGCGGCGACGCTGTTGCCGATCTCGCCGAGGGTAAATCCCAGGCGTTGCGCCGTTTTGATATAGAGCACCAGTTGCACCATCTCCGGCGGATAGTCGCGATAACCGTTGGCACTGCGTTGCGCCGCGATCAACCCGCGCTGCTCGTAAAAACGCAGGGTGTCACGGCTGACGGCGCTGGCCTGGGCTAATTCACCGATGCGCATGCGGGCTCTCAAAAGGGCTATTGACCCTGGAGCATACTCCAGGCTTTACCGTGGTTGCTCCTCAAATTTCTGGAGCATGGATGATGTGGACTTCAACGCAATATCGCAACGTGGTGCGCGGCAGTGCCTGGTATGACCTGGTCGTCACTGCGGCGTTTGCCACGCCGTGGAGTTTTGCCGCTGTGCACGGATTGTTGAGCGCGCTGAATTTGCCCGGCGAGCTGCCGGTGTTTCAGCCTGTGCATATGTTGATGGCGAATCTGCTGGGCTCGGTGGTGTGCGTGTGGGCGGTGCTGCGGATTCGTGATCCGCAGGCGCTTTATGGACGCTATGACGCGGTGGCGCGGTTTCTGTTTGCGGCTTGGCAGGCGTATGCCTTGGCCCATGGCGCCAGTTCGATTTTGCTGGTTTTCCTGGTCTTCGAACTGGCGTGGGGCATCGCTCAAGTGTTGCCTGTCAGGGCCTCATCACTGGCAAGCCAGCTCCCACAGTGTTTGTGTCGTGTACAAAATTTGTGATCAGCACTAAACCTGTGGGAGCTGGCTTGCCAGCGATAGGGCCATTGAAATCACCGCACTAATGCCCCGCCTGCCAAGGCTGCCCCAACGAAACCGGCGCATACAACCGCGTACGCAGTGCATCGCGTGACAACAGCACCAACACCACAATCGTCGCCACATACGGCAGCATCGCCAGCAAACTCGACGGAATCGCCAGCCCCAATCCCTGTGCCACCAAATGCAGGATGCTGGCGAGGCCAAACAGATACGCCCCGAGCAACAACCGCCACACCCGCCAACTGGCAAACACCACCAGCGCCAACGCGATCCAGCCACGCCCGGCGGTCATGTTTTCCGCCCACATCGGCGTGTACGCCAGCGACAGATAGGCCCCGGCCAACCCGGCCATCGCTCCGCCAAACAGCACCGCCAACGTGCGCACGGTCAACACCGGCAGCCCCATCGCACTGGCCGCATCCGGATTCTCGCCGACCGCTTGAATGATCAACCCGACACGACTTTTGACGATCACCCACGCCACCAGCGCAAACAGCGCGAACGACAGATACACCAGCAAATCCTGGGCAAACAGCATCCGCCCGATCAGCGGAATCTCACTCAGATAAGGAATCGCCAACGGCTCAAAACCGGCCAGCGGTTTACCCACCCAAGCCGCGCCGACAAAGGTCGACAGCCCGACACCAAAAATCGTCAGGGCCAACCCGGTCGCCACCTGATTGGCGTTGAACACCAGCGCCACCAAGGCAAACAGCGACGACAGCAACATCCCGGCCAGCATCGCCAGCAACACGCCCAGCCACAGGTTGCCGCTGTTGAGGGCGACGATAAAACCGATCACCGCACCAAACAGCATCATCCCTTCCTGCCCGAGGTTGAGCACGCCGCTCTTCTCGCAGATCAGTTCTCCCAGCGCCACCAGCAACAGCGGCGTGCCGCAACGCACCATGGCGTAGAAAATATTGCTCAACAGATCGATATCCATCACAGCGCTCCGGCAGTTACGGCGGTGGTCGAAGTGCGCTTCACCCAGCGCAGATTCAGGCGTGGCCGATAGAGGATCAGCACGTCACTGGCGAGCAGGAAAAACAGCATCATTCCCTGGAATAACTGGGTGATCGCTTGCGGCAGATTCAGGCTCATCTGCGCACTCTCGCCACCGATGTACAGCAGTGCCATCAACAGGCTGGAAAACAGAATCCCGATCGGATTCAGGCGCCCAAGAAAAGCCACGGTGATTGCCGCATAGCCGTAACCCGGGGACACCTGCGGCACCAACTGGCCAATCGGCCCGGTGACTTCGCAGACACCCGCAAGCCCGGCCAAGCCGCCACTGATCAACAGCGCCAGCCAGATCAACCGCTTCTCGCGAAAGCCGACAAACCCTGCGGCACGCTTGTCCAACCCAAGCACTTTGATCTGAAAACCGACAAAGCTTTTCTGTAACAACACCCACACCGCGACCAGTGCGAGCAAGGCGAAATACACCCCGGCATGCACGCGGCCATCCTCCATCAACAACGGCAAACGGCTGGCGTCGCCGAACATCGCCGACTCGGGAAAGTTGAAGCCGGCCGGATCCTTCAGCGGCCCGTGCACGCAGAACAGCAGCAAGTTCAGCGCGATGTAATTGAGCATGATGCTGGTGAGGATTTCGTTGGCATTGAAGCGCGTGCGCAACCACGCGGTCAGCCCGGCCCACGCCGCACCAGCGACGGTGCCGGTGAGCAGAATAAATACCAGCGCCCAACGACTTTGCATGCCGATGATGTTCACCGCCAAGGCACTGCCGGCGAGCGCGCCGAGGAGCAATTGGCCTTCGGCGCCGATGTTCCAGATTCGCGCCTGGTACGCCACGGCCAACCCCAGTGCGCAAAGCAGAATCGGCAGCGCTTTGACCAGCAATTCGGAGACGCCATACAAATCGCTGACCGGTGCGATCAGCAGCGTGTGCAAGGTTTGCAGCGGGTCGTGGCCGAGGGCGATAAACAGCAGCGAGCCGCAGCCGAGCGTCAGCGCCGCCGCCAGTAATGGCGAGCACCACAGCATCAGGCGCGATTGCTGGCCACGGGGTTCGAGGGAAAGCAGCATGTTTGAAACTCCGTTAAACCGTGGCGGCTGAAGGGGCGTGGTCGAACTGACCGGCCATCCAGCCGCCGACGTCGCTGAGTTGGGTATCGGTGGTGTTGTGCAACGCCGACAAACGTCCACCGCACAACGCGCCGAGGCGGTCGCTGATCTGGAACAGTTCGTCGAGGTCTTCGGAAATCACCAGAATCGCCGCGCCGGCATCGCGCAAAGCGATCAATGCGCGGTGGATGGTCGCGGCGGCGCCGACGTCGACGCCCCAGGTCGGGTGCGCAGCGATCAGCAGTTTCGGTTGCTGGAGGATTTCCCGGCCGAGGATGAATTTCTGCAGGTTGCCGCCGGACAGGCTGCGCGCAGCGGTTTGCGTGTCCGGGGTTTTTACGCCGAAGCGCTGAATGATCTGTCGGGCGAGGGCTTCGACTTTGCCGCGTTCGATCAAACCGTGGCTGACCAAGCCTTGTTGGAACGCGGTAAGCAGAGCGTTATCGGCCAGACTCAATTCCGGTACTGCGCCGTGGCCGAGACGCTCGGCAGGCACGAATGCCAAACCCAGTTTGCGCCGTGAATCCGGGCGTAAATCGGCGACGTTTTGCTCGGCAAATCGAATGGTCGCAGTTTCGGCGCGGGGCAGGGTTTGCTCGCCACTGAGCAGGGCGAGCAACTCATCCTGACCATTACCGGCGACCCCGGCGATGCCGACGATTTCACCGCTGCGCACTTCCAGGGCGATGTCTTTCAGCGAGCAGCCAAACGGATCCGGGTTGTGCCAACTCAATCCGCTCACCCGCAAAAACGCCGCGCCGCCGCTGACCTTCGGATAATCGCCAATCAACGCCGCCGCTTCGCCCACCATCATCTGCGCCAACTGCTGATCCGAACATTCGGCAGGCACGCAATGTCCGGCGACACGCCCGCCGCGCAGAACCGTTGCGCTATGACATAACGCGCGCACTTCACCAAGCTTGTGGCTGATAAACAGAATGCTGCAGCCTTCGGCAGCGAGGCGGCGCAGGGTGATGAACAACTCGTCGGCCTCCTGCGGTGTCAGTACCGAAGTCGGCTCATCGAGGATCAGCAGACGAATGTCCTGCATCAGGCAGCGAATAATCTCCACTCGTTGCCGCTCGCCGATCGACAGGCTGTGGACAAGTCTTTCCGGTTCCAGCGCCATGCCATAACGGCGCGACACTTCACGAATTTTCGGTTCCAGTTGTTTCGGTGTGCCGGCCGCAGCGCCCATTGCCAAGGCAATGTTCTGCGCCACGCTGAGGGTTTCGAACAGCGAAAAATGCTGGAACACCATGCCGATGCCCAACTGCCGCGCCTGTGCCGGGTTACGGATATTCACCGGCTGACCTAGCCAGAGCATCTCGCCGGCATCGGCTTGGGTGACGCCGTAGATAATTTTCATCAAGGTACTTTTGCCCGCGCCGTTTTCACCGAGCAGGGCATGGATTTCCCCCGGCGCGATGCTCAGGTCGATGGCGTCATTGGCCAGACAACCGGGGTAGCGTTTGCTGATATGGCGCAATTGCAGGCGCGAAGTAAGAGGGGCGATTGGCATGGCAGGCTCGACTTGCTTGGAGTTGTGCCTGTGGATAAAGCAATTTCCTGGCCATTGAGTCAGGAACGCGAGCGGGCCGCGTGTGCGAGTGCCTGAAGCAGAGCATTGCCTGCAAAATTGGCTGGGCTCACGGCACCAATTCAGAGCAAAGCCGTTGATCGGGCTCCAGTTTTGCCCGTCGGCAACTGATCAAAAAACGAGCAAACCCCTGTGGACTAGGCAGGACCTGCGACTGCGCCAGCCATGAACGGGTTATCCACAGGTTGCTCCACAGTTATTGTGCGCAAGCTGCAAACCTGGGCATAAGCACTGCGGTGCTTTCTTCTAATGGTGATAAACCACGCTAACTGACTGTTTCTGTTTGAAATTTTCGTTTCGTCGAGTGAATTGAACGAAAAGTGAACAAACCGCGCAAAGCCACGTGACAGAAGGGTTACAGCGGAATGTACTCAGGTTATCCACAGTCGGGTGCACAGCAGATGTGGGCAAGTCCGGGGAATAACGGAAAAGGGTCATGCCCTAAAAGATCGCAGCCTTCGGCAGCTCCTACAGGAGAGCGCATTTCAAATGTAGGAGCTGCGCAACGCTCGGGCCGCGATCGGACGATCTTTTGATCTTTTATCGTTGAAGCAAAATCCGCCCACGACTCAAATCGGCTAGCTGCGTTTGCAAGACCTCGATCTGCGCTTCGCCCACAGCCAACTTCAACTCAACGCCGTTCGCCGTGAAGTTTTCTTCGACAACCAGTCCACCCAAGTCCGCAACCCGCAACTTCACCAACGCCAACTCGGCAAACCCGCAGGCGCAACTCAGCGGCACGCGGCTGATCAACTCGACCTTTGCCGCCGTCTGCAGGCACTTGTTCGCACCACCACCATAGGCACGGGCCAATCCCCCAGTGCCGAGTTGAATACCGCCGTACCAACGGATCACCAACACCGCGACCTGATCGCAATCCTGCGCTTCGATCGCCGCCAGAATCGGTCGCCCGGCCGTGCCGCCCGGTTCGCCGTCGTCATTGCTGCGGTATTGATCGCCGAGTTTCCACGCCCAGCAATTGTGCGAGGCGTTGAAATCGCTGTGCTGTTCAAAAAACGCCTGAGCATCGGCAGGGCTGCCGATCGGCGTGGCAAAGGTGATAAAGCGGCTTTTGCGAATCTCTTCGCGGTACTCGCAAAAACCGCTGAGGGTGAAAGGCATAAACGTCTTATAGAGGAGGAGTGAGGCCGCAGCCTTTGAGAATGATGCGGATCAGGTTGTTGCCGGCGTCTTCCATGTCCTGCTTGGTCAACTTGCTGCGACCGCTGACGCGGCAGATCTGCGTGGCGAAGTCAGCGTAATGCTGGGTGCTGCCCCACAACAGGAAGATCAAATGCACCGGATCGACCGGGTCCATTTTGCCGGCATCGATCCACGCTTGAAATACCGCAGCACGGCCGGTGAACCAGGCGCGGTAGTCCTGATTGAAATATTCGCTCAGGCATTCGCCGCCGCTGATCACTTCCATCGCAAAGATCCGCGAGGCCTGTGGCTGACGACGGGAGAATTCCATCTTGGCGCGGATATAGCGAGTCAACGCTTCGGCCGGATCGTCCTCGGCGGTAAGGGTGTTGAAGGTGCTGTCCCACAGCTCGATGATGTTGCTCAGCACCGCCACGTACAAACCGAGTTTGTTGGTGAAGTAGTAATGCAGGTTGGCCTTGGGCAACCCGGCATTCTGGGCGATGGTGTTCATGCTGGTGCCTTTGTAACCGTGACGGGCGAACTCGTCTTCGGCGGCTTTGAGGATGGTCTCTTCGTTTTTCTGACGAATGCGGCTGGCGGGTTTGCCGCCATGGGCTGGGACTTCAAAGGTCATAGGCACTTCCGGGTTTGTCTGTGGGTGCAACCAGTTGCGTTGATAGCGCACCCACAGGCATCCGACAAGTGTTTGAGCGATAAAACCGTTACGCCTGTTCGATCTTGTTCAGCGGCGGGTGCGCTTCAGCAGCCTCGATTTTCGACTCCGGCAGCAGCAGGCAAAGGATTATCGCGGTCAGGCCGCCGCTGGTGATCGCCGAATCAAACAGGTTTTGCACCAGTTTCGGCAGCAGGTGCAGCAGGTTCGGTTGCGCGGCAATGCCCAGGCCGACGCCGAACGACGTGGCGATGATCAACATGCTGCGTCGATCCAGCGGCGACTGCGCGAGGATGCGCACGCCGGCCGCAGCCACCGCGCCGAACATCACCAAGGTAGCGCCGCCGAGCACCGGTTTCGGGATCTGCTGCAGCACCGCGCCGATCATCGGGAACAGGCCGAGACAAAACAGGATCGCGCCGATGTACAGGCCGACGTAGCGACTGGCAACGCCGGTCAACTGGATCACGCCGTTGTTCTGCGCGAACGTGGTATTGGGGAATGCGCTGAAGGTCGCGGCGAGCATGCAGCTGACACCATCACCGAGCACACCACCGCGCAGGCGACTTATATAAGAAGGGCCGCTGATTGGCTGACGGGCGAGCATGCAGTTGGCGGTGAGGTCACCGACGGTTTCGATGGTGCTGATCAGATAAATCAGCGCGACCGGCAGGAAAGCCGTCCAGTCGAAGCTGAAACCAAACTTGAACGGTGTAGGAAAACTCACCAGCGGCAAGTCAGGCAGCGGCTGCGGCACCAGTTTCCCACTGAACCACGCGGCCAGGCTGCCGAGCAGCAAACCGATAATGATTGCCGACAAGCGCACCCATGGCGTGTTCGAGCGGTTGAGCAAAATGATCGTCAGCAACACAAACATGCCCAACGCCAGATTGCCCGGCGCACCGAAGTCCGGCGCATTGAAGCCACCGCCCAGGTCGGTGATGCCGACCTTTATAAGGCTGATGCCGATGAGGGTGATGACGATCCCGGTCACCAGCGGTGTGACGACTCTGCGCAACTGGCCGATGAAGCGGCTGAGGACGATCTGCACGATTGCGCCGAAGAAGCACACACCGAAGATCATCGCCAGAATGTCTTCCGGGCTGCCACCACGTTGCTTGACCAGAAAACCGGCCGACAGCACCGCACCGAGAAAGGCGAAACTGGTGCCCTGTAAACAGATCATTCCCGCCCCGATGCCGAACGGCCGCCGCGCCTGAATAAAGGTGCCGACGCCCGAAACCATCAAGGCCATGCTGATCAGGTACGGCAAATGCGCGGTCAGCCCGAGGGCCGAGCCGATCACCAATGGCGGGGTGATGATGCCGACGAAACTGGCGAGCACGTGTTGCAGCGCCGCGAGTGTCGCGGCAAGCGGTTTGGGGCGGTCGTCGAGGCCGTAGATCAGGTCGCTGGACGGTGCGGAATCTGGCTGCATGGCTTAAGGCTTCTTGTTGAAGGATCGAGGTTGATCCTGCTTTGCAAAAAGCTGTCCACTTGCTCAGGTTATTTGTCGAATTTGTTGCTAAGGCCCAACGCTGGTGGGCCTCGGAGGATTTTCAACGCGTTGCCGCCAGACTCTCCAAAAAGCTTTCCAGCACCAAATGAGGGCGCCGCCCCTTGCGCGTGACCGATGCGAGGCTCAGGTCGTAGAAACGTGTTTGCGATTTCAGCGCACGCAAACGACCTTGCTGCACCCAGAGGCTGGCGTAGTGATCCGGCAGGTAACCGATGTAGCGTCCGGTCAAAATCAGGAATGCCATGCCTTCGCGGTCGGAAGCGCTGGCCGTGCAATTAAGCGCCTGGTAATGCGCCTGAATCTCCGCCGGCAAACGAAAGGTCGGCGCGATCGCGTCCTGACTGTTAAGGCGTTCGTCATCGAGCTGTTTGTCATCGACATAAAACAACGGATGACCCACCGCGCAGTAAAGCAGCGAACGTTCGCTGTACAGCGGCTGATATTCCAGGCCCGACAACGCACTGGCCTGCGGCACCACTCCGACATGCAGGCGCCCATCGAGCACGCCTTGTTCGACCTCATTCGGCGCAATCATGCGGATCTGGATCTGCACATCCGGCCCGCGCTCCTTCAATTGCGCGAGGGCGTGGGTGATGCGCATGTGGGGCAGGGTGACCAGGTTGTCGGTCAGGCCGATGATCAACTCGCCACGCAAATGCTGGTGCAGGCCGTTGACCTCAGTGCGGAAGCTTTCCAGCGCACTTAACAGTTGCAGCGCCGACTGATACACCTCGCGACCTTCTTCGGTCAGCGAAAACCCGGCGCGCCCACGCTGGCACAGACGTAAGCCGAGGCGCTGCTCCAGATCGCTCATCTGCTGACTGATCGCCGAGCGACCGATGCCGAGCACCGTCTCCGCTGCCGAGAACCCGCCGCATTCCACCACGCTGCGAAAAATCCGCAGCAAGCGGATATCAAAGTCACTGACCTGGGCCAGCGGATCGGGGCGGCGGCTGCTCATCTTATTGTTCTCATTGTTTAGCAAAGTTCTAACTGAAGGTTAGAAGAGTTGGATTTCACCGACTTTATCCGCGTGGCAATTTAGCTGCAACAACGCTTTTTATCTCCCTGACGCTTATGCCCTGCGAGGTTTTGCCCGATGAACATGCCTGAAAACGCGCCGTCGCCACTGGCCAGCCAACTGAAGCTGGACGCGCACTGGATGCCGTACACCGCCAACCGCAATTTCCAGCGCGATCCGCGTTTGATCGTTGGCGCCGAAGGCAGCTGGTTGATCGACGACAAGGGCCGCCGGGTATACGACTCGCTGTCCGGTCTGTGGACCTGCGGCGCCGGCCACACCCGCAAGGAAATTCAGGAAGCGGTCTCCAAGCAGTTGGGCACCCTCGATTACTCGCCGGGCTTCCAGTACGGCCACCCATTGTCGTTCCAGCTGGCTGAGAAAATCACCGAACTGACCCCGGGCAATCTGAACCATGTGTTCTTCACCGACTCCGGTTCCGAGTGCGCTGACACCGCGGTGAAAATGGTCCGTGCCTACTGGCGCCTGAAGGGGCAGTCGACCAAAACCAAAATGATTGGCCGTGCCCGTGGCTACCACGGCGTGAACATCGCCGGCACCAGCCTCGGCGGCGTCAACGGTAACCGCAAGCTGTTCGGTCAGGCGATGATGGACGTCGATCATCTGCCGCACACGCTGCTGGCCAGCAACGCCTTCTCCCGTGGCATGCCGGAGCAGGGCGGTATCGCTTTGGCTGATGAACTGCTGAAGCTGATCGAACTGCACGACGCTTCTAACATCGCCGCTGTGTTCGTTGAGCCTATGGCCGGTTCCGCCGGCGTGCTGGTGCCACCGCAGGGTTACCTGAAACGTCTGCGCGAGATCTGCGACCAGCACAGCATTCTGTTGGTGTTCGACGAAGTGATCACCGGTTTCGGCCGTACCGGCAACATGTTCGGCGCTGACACCTTTGGCGTGACCCCGGACCTGATGTGCATCGCCAAGCAAGTCACCAACGGCGCGATCCCGATGGGCGCGGTGATTGCCAGCTCCGAGATCTACCAGACCTTCATGAATCAGCCGACCCCTGAGTACGCGGTGGAATTCCCGCACGGCTACACCTACTCGGCGCACCCGGTGGCTTGCGCCGCTGGCCTGGCAGCGCTCGATCTGCTGCAAAAGGAAAATCTGGTGCAGAGCGTCGCTGAAGTAGCACCGCATTTCGAAAACGCGCTGCATGGCCTGAAAGGTTCGAAGAACGTTATCGACATCCGTAACTTCGGTCTGGCCGGCGCGATCCAGATTGCCGGTCGTGACGGCGACGCCATCGTGCGTCCGTTCGAAGCGGGCATGGCCCTGTGGAAAGCCGGGTTCTACGTGCGCTTCGGCGGCGACACCCTGCAGTTCGGCCCAACCTTCAATAGCAAGCCGCAAGACCTCGATCGTCTGTTCGATGCGGTCGGCGAAGTGCTGAACAAGCTCGACTGATTTTTCCCTCTATATATAAGTACAAACAGCCGGCGCCCCTCGTGGGCGTCTGCGGACAAGAATTCAGGAGTTTTTCGATGAGCGTTATCCCGCATTTGATCAATGGCGAACTGGTGACCGAGAACGGTCGCGCAGTTGATGTGTTCAACCCGTCTACCGGTCAGGCTATCCACAAGCTGCCACTGGCCAGCCAGGCAACCATCCAGAAAGCCATCGATGCCGCCAAGGCAGCGTTCCCGGCCTGGCGCAACACGCCACCGGCCAAACGTGCGCAGGTAATGTTCCGCTTCAAGCAACTGCTGGAGCAGAACGAAGCGCGCATCTCGCAATTGATCAGCGAAGAACACGGCAAGACCCTGGAAGACGCCGCCGGTGAACTGAAGCGTGGTATCGAGAACGTCGAGTTCGCTTGCGCAGCTCCAGAAATCCTCAAGGGCGAGTACAGCCGCAACGTCGGCCCGAACATCGACGCATGGTCGGACTTCCAGCCGCTGGGCATCGTTGCCGGGATCACCCCGTTCAACTTCCCGGCCATGGTGCCGCTGTGGATGTACCCGTTGGCGATCGTCTGCGGCAACTGCTTTATCCTCAAGCCGTCCGAGCGCGATCCAAGCTCGACACTGCTGATCGCACAGTTGCTGCTGGAAGCCGGTTTGCCGAAAGGCGTGATGAGCGTGGTTCACGGTGACAAGACTGCAGTAGACGCGCTGATCGAAGCGCCGGAAGTCAAAGCGCTGAGCTTTGTCGGTTCGACGCCGATCGCTGAATACATCTATGCCGAAGGCACCAAGCGCGGCAAACGCGTTCAGGCACTGGGCGGCGCGAAGAACCACGCGGTGTTGATGCCGGATGCCGATCTGGACAACGCGGTCAGCGCACTGATGGGCGCGGCCTACGGTTCCTGCGGCGAGCGCTGCATGGCGATTTCGGTCGCTGTGTGTGTGGGTGACCAGGTGGCGGATGCTCTGGTGGCGAAACTGGTTCCACAGATCCAAGCGCTGAAAATCGGTGCCGGCACTTCTTGCGGTCTGGACATGGGCCCACTGGTGACCGGTCAGGCGCGCGACAAAGTCAGCGGTTACGTAGACGACGGCGTGGCAGCGGGCGCGACCCTAGTGGTCGATGGTCGTGGTTTCAGCGTGGCCGGTCATGAAGAAGGCTTCTTCCTCGGTGGCTGCCTGTTCGACAACGTCACCCCAGAGATGCGCATCTATAAGGAAGAGATCTTCGGCCCGGTACTGTGCATCGTTCGTGTGAACAGTCTGGAAGAGGCAATGCAACTGATCAACGATCACGAATACGGCAACGGCACCTGCATCTTCACCCGTGACGGTGAAGCGGCGCGCCTGTTCTGCGACGAGATCGAGGTCGGCATGGTTGGCGTTAACGTACCGCTGCCGGTGCCGGTGGCTTATCACAGCTTTGGCGGCTGGAAGCGTTCGCTGTTCGGCGACCTGCATGCCTATGGTCCGGATGGTGTGCGCTTCTACACCCGTCGCAAGGCGATCACCCAGCGCTGGCCGCAACGGGCGAGCCATGAGGCTTCGCAGTTCGCCTTTCCTAGCTTGTAAGTAGGGCAGTGCAGCGAAGGCCGACCCCTTGGGGTCGGCCTTCGCGTTTTCGGGGATTTTTGACTGATGTGACAGAATTATGAAAATAGGTGTTGACGGCAGATTTCAGATGTCTATAATTCGCTCCACTTCCGGCGCAGTCGAAACGGAAAACTCCTTGATATTCAATGAGTTATGTAGGTTTCGGCAGTGAGTTGCTTCAGTTCATCGAAGCCGAAAGGG